>JACAUC010000004.1 GCA_013390945.1 Candidatus Chloroheliaceae bacterium | reverse complement strand
CCTGATTTTTGTGTAGGATGGATTTCTAATCCTGATTTTTGTGTAGGATGGATTTCTAATCCTGATTTTTGTGTAGGATGGATTTTTAAGTCGGCTGACCGCCCGACTATTGCACTTTCGTGTAAGGCCAAATTTGGCAGAAAAGAGTATAATAACAGTTACAGCAGGGAACAATTAGCCGGAGGAAAAGCGGTAGTTAAGTTGATACAAGGAGTTTAAGCTTGGTTGAGCAGCGTGGCAAAGAAAGAGAAACTATCCTAATAACGGGCGGTACGGGCTTTGTTGGTGGTCACCTGATTGATTATATTCTTTCTCAGCCCAGCTCTTTTCAGGTAGTTGGGCTAGGTCGTTCGTCGGCACTCCATCCTAATAGGAACAACCCGCGCCTGAAGTTTTACCAAGTGGAGCTAAATGATCGGGTAGCCGTGACCGCACTGCTGGACGAAGTTCGTCCCAATCGCATCTTTCACCTTGCCGCCCAAAGCTTTCCCGGTCTCTCCTTTGCTGATCCCACTGGTACGCTCAACAATAACTTGAATACCACTCTAAATCTTTTTGAAGCCGTGCGTACCGTCGGGCTGGCCGAATATAGCCGGATTCTCAGTGCTGGTAGTGGCGATCAATATGGCTTTATCCTGCCAGAGGAATTACCCGTGCTAGAGACCAACCCTTTCCGTCCAGCCAATCCTTACGCCGTCAGCAAAATTACTCAAGAGATGTTGGGTTATCAATATTTTCGCTCTTATGGACTACAAATCATAACCACCCGGGCCTTCAACCATCTTGGACCAGGCCAAAGCGACCAACTAGCAGTAAGCTCTTTTGCTCGACAACTGGCCTTGATTGAAGCAGGGCAAATTGAGCCAGTGCTAAAAGTGGGAAATCTGGAAGCTAGACGAGACTATACTGACGTGCGGGATATAGTGCGCGGATATTGGCTGGCCCTAGATGCGAAAGAGTGTAAAGTGGGTGAGGTCTATAACCTCTGCTCCGGTCAAAGCTACAAAATGGCGGATATATTGGAGCTATTGCTAAATCTGACGAATTGTACCCTAACCGTACTTTTTGACCCCTCCCGCGCTCGTCCTAGCGATATTCCGCAAATCTGCGGCGATTATTCCAAATTCCACCAAGCGACGGGCTGGCAGCCCCAAATCCAACTGGAGCAAAGTTTGCAGGATTTACTCGACTACTGGCGTAACCGCGTCAAAGTTGGCACAGTTTAAAGATTTTGTAGCACGAAAGAGAGGAAGGAAGAGAGAAAACCACAGATGAACACAGATAGTCAAAAGGTTGAATTTGCACTCAAAGAAAAAGTTCAAAGCTGGTTGAGCCAATTTTCCTCGGAAGCCCCGGTCATAGTAGTTCCGGTATTTAGCACTTATGAAGATGCTTTAGAATGTATAGATAGCCTGCTCGTAGCCACTTCAGCCGAAGTACCGTTGCTCATTGTGGAGGAGGCCAGTTCTGACCAACGTCTCGCGGTTATTCTAGAGCCACTTTCTAAGCAGCGCGGCTTTTTTTATCTAACCCTGCCCCATCGTATTATCAAGCGTGTAAATTTGGCCTTTGAGTGGACAGCTCCACGAGATGTGGTAGTGGTCAGTAATCAAGTAGTAGTGCCTTCGGATTGGCTGGAACGGTTGCAGGATGCGGCTTATTCACGCTCAACGGTGGCTACCGCTACTCCTTTTAGCAACAATGGTGCTTTCCTTTCAGTACCTTACCGCAATACCCCTATCCCTAATCTTGCCAGAGGTATGACTACTAAGCAAGTGGATGCCTCTATCCAGCAGGCTTCTTTGAAATTACGACCGCCCATTCCTACCGCCCTAAATTATTGCGTTTATTATCGCCGGGAAGCCCTAGATATAATGGGCTATTTGGATGAAACTTTTTCTCAGGAAACCTTGAATATAGTGGGCCACTTAGATGAAACTTTCTCACTTGGTTTGGGAGAGGTGATAGACTTTTCGCAACGCGCAATAGGGATTGGTTTTTCACATGTCTTAGCCGATGATCTCTTTGTCTTTCACAAACTTTCTACTGGTGCTACTGGACAAAACAGTGGTAAAGCATCTTCCGAAATTATTGAATTGCGCTATCCTTGGTATAAAGCTTGGCTGGCCGAATCTTCCAAAGATACCCGCAGTCCCCTAGCCCTAGCGTTAGAGCGAGCCAGATCCGCCTTGCTAGGCTACAAAATTGCTATAGATGGCACGGCCCTAGATGGCTTTACCACCGGGGCGCAAGTATTGGTGCTGGAACTGATTCGAGCCTTGGTAGCACTGCCTACCCCACGCAAACACTTAACCGTGATTATTCGAGATGATGTGCCGGAAAAGGCATTGCTGGGCATTACCCAATTAGTAGATGAAGTGGTGCGCGTTTCCGAATTGGAAAACCTCGAAGAGCCGCGTTTTGATCTGATTCATCGGCCCTATCAGGTCTATTCCCCCGAAGCTTTGACCCTTTTGCAAAGATCTGCCAGCCGCTTTATCGTTTCGCATTTGGATTTTATCAACTTTTCCAATCCGACTTACTTTTCCAAACCGCAGGATTGGAGCTACTTTCAGGATTTAACCCGCCTCACCTTTGCCAAAGCCGACGGTATTGCTTTTATTAGCCAAGATGCCGTACAGGATGCCCTTCAAAATGGATTGGTAGTACCACCAGAAAGAGTCTGTGTTACCTACGTGGGAGTAGATCACCATTTGCACCAAGCGACGACCACCCCACCTGCGGAAAGCACTAAATTTGCCGATCAACCCTTTATTATGATAATTGGGCATAATCTAAAGCATAAAAATCGGGCTTATGCTTTAAAACTTTTTAAAAGTTTGCTAGAGCAATATCAATGGCCGGGTCATATGGTCTTGGTTGGCCCCGATGTAGTCGCGGGTGGTTCGGGTGGAGACGAGGCTCTCTTGCGGTTACGTCATCCCGAGCTACAGGAGCGATTGCATTATCTAGGGGCAGTTAGCGAAGCCGAGAAACAATGGCTGATGCAAAAGGCAGCCTTAATACTCTATCCCTCCATTGCCGAAGGTTTTGGATTGGTTCCCTTTGAAGCGGCGGCAGTGGGTAAGCCCGCCTTGACCACCCGCTCAACTTCTTTAGGTGAAATTTTGGGTGAGGATGTGGTTTATCTAAATCTACTTGACCCGAAGGCAGATGCCGAAATAGCGTGGCGGCTAATCTCCAACCCACAAGCAGCCACCCGACAAGTCGAAGCTATCAACACCAGAGCAAAGGCTTTTACTTGGGAAAGCGTGGCTATCAAAACTTGGAAGTTTTACGAGCAGGTATTGGGAGAGTTGCCCCGTTCGCAAGGTATCAGCCCTGAGACCGGGATGCCGCAGTATGGTAGTAAAAAGCGCACTGAGAATCTGCATCAGGAGTACCAGCGTTTAGAAAAATGGGCCACTGAATTGAGTCAACGCTTAGTGGCTATCGAAGGAAAGCCACTATATCGGCTCTTATCAAAGCTTAGGCTCCTTTAAATTTTTCAGAGCTTTGTGTTGTTATAATCCGCTCACAACTTACAACTAGTTTTTCAAAGAAAGGACAAATATGCAAAATCCTTGGTCTGCACTACCATTGGAAGTAGGAAAGCCTTTTGTGTTGGAGAGTGATAGAGAAGAGGTTGAAAAGCTCAACGCGAAAGCTTCTGAAATTCATAAATTGCGGTTGGATGCCTTTCCCGGTCCTTTTATGGGAAGGACCGATGCGCCGATATTACTGCTTACCCTTAATCCGGGCTTTGTCGAAAACGAGGTAGTACAAAATATAAATGACAGGAGATGGAACATTAAATGCCTACATCATGAAGAACAGGATTATCCCTTTTTCCTGTTAGATCCTGAAATCAGTGGCTCTGAAGGGTACAAGTGGTGGTACAAACGGCTCAGAACCTTAATTGAGCGTTATGATGCCCGCTTTTTGGCAAATAATCTTCTGCATATAGAATTTTTCCCTTATCCCTCGGTTGGGGCTGCTGGGTTTCACCGGAAAAGGGTACTACCTTCACAGGAATATGGATTTCATTTGGTAAGAGAGGCAATGGAAAGAAAAGCGGCTATTATTACGATGCGTTCCCTTAATAGCTGGTTTACGGCTATACCAAAATTGGAAAGTTATAAGCGGTGCTATATCCTGAGAAATGCACTATCAGCTTATATAACCGAGGGGAATTGTCCAGCGGGATATGCTGAAATCGTCAAAGTGCTAGACAAGCGTTACCTCGATTATCAAGCCAGCCACAGTTAAGTTGGAACTGAGATAGAGACAAAAATGGGTACAGGCGTTATGCCACATGTGATTATAGTCTTCCCCTGTTACAACGAGGCGAAGCGGTTAGAGGTGGCGCAATTTGTGAACCTTCAACTACCTCACCATCGCCTTGAATTTCTCTTTGTCAACGATGGGAGTCAGGACGATACTTTCAAACTGCTGAAGACTCTACGCTCATTAGCACCAGAGCAAATTGACTTACTGGATTTACAGCCTAATCAGGGTAAGGCGGAGGCGGTGCGGCAGGGATTCCTGTGGTCAATGAAGAAATCACCAGATTATATCGGCTTTTGGGATGCCGATTTAGCCACGCCCCTAGACGAGATTCCCCGTTTTTGTGAAATTCTTGACCTCCAGCCAGACTTGGATATGGTCTTTGGGGCGCGGGTAAAGCTCTTGGGCCGAGCAATTGAGCGGAAGGCTTATCGGCATTACTTCGGGCGAGTCTTTGCCACCGCAGTTTCGCTAGTGCTAAATCTGCCGATCTATGATTCGCAATGTGGGGCCAAACTCTTTCGTCAGAACGAGCCACTCCGCCAAGCTTTTGCCACCCCCTTCCTTTCGCGTTGGGTCTTCGATGTGGAGATAATCGCCCGGTTAAAGAAGATTCAGGACGGACAAGGCATTGAGATTGGCTCCAAAATTTATGAGCTACCCTTACGCCAATGGCAGGATGTGCGGGGTTCCAAACTTCACCTGAAAGATGGCCTTCTGGCCTATCTTGATTTGTGGAAGATTTACAAGGCTTATTTGTCTAAATGATAAAAATGTTAGGGCTAAATTTATAAGTAGCCCTAGCACCTATCCTAGGGTATTTTAGAGGCCGCTTATCATCATGCCGTCCATGCGGAAGGTAGGGGCAGCGACGCTATGCCGAAATTCTAGGTCATTTCCAATTTGGCTGATACCAGCCAACATCTTACGCAAATCACCGCTGATATTGATCTCTGAAACCGGGTAGGTTAGTTTGCCCTTCTCGATCCAAATACCAGAGGCTCCGCGTGAAAAATCGCCCGTAGTAATATTTTCGCCAAACCCGATCATGTCGGTCAGGTAAAGTCCTTCGTCTACTCCAGCAATAATCTCTTCTGGGGTTAAACTGCCCGGTTCTAAGTAGAAGTTGGTGATACCACCAGAGTTACCAGTGGTGCGACGTTTCATTTTGCGGGCATAGTAGGTATTGAAGAGGAATTGGTTGAAGACCCCTTTTGAAAAGACTTCGTTGCGGCGCGAATAAACCCCCTCCCCATCGAAAGGACGGCTACCGGGCAAGCCGGGCCTTAGTGGGTCATCCACAATCGTGACACCGGGAGCCGCGATTTGTTGGCCCTCTTTATCGGCTAGGAAGGTCATGCCCCGATAAAGTGCGCCTCCCATAATAGCTCCTGCCAAAATACCCAAGAACTCGCTGGCGGTCTCCTGATCCCAAATTACTGGTACAGTCTGCGTTTTGACCTTACGCGCCCCTAATCTACGCAACGTTCGTTCTGCCGCTTTTTGCCCAATCTCTTCCGGCTTCTCCAAGCGGTTAAAGTGGTGTTGGCTACTATACCAGCCATCGGTTTGCTTCTTCCCCTCGCTATCATCGGCTACCGCCGACATATACATCGAGCAAGAACTTCCCCGGTAGCCTCCCGCGAAGCCAAGACTGTTGGCAAGTACAAAGGAGTAGATGTGGGAGCCAAAACTGGCTCCATTGGTATTGGTGATGCGGGAATCGTAGGTGAGGGCGGTCTCTTCGGTCTGACGTGCTAGGTTAATCTTGATCTCTGGTGGTAAATCGCCTACCATTGGATCCCACAGGTCTAAATTTTCGTCAAAGTCTTTAGCCAAGTCTTCCGGGTCGGGCAGGCCACTCTCCGGGTCGGGATCAACGTAAGTGGTACGCTCCACCGCATCTTCCACTAGTCGTTCAAGGGCAGCAGGCCGAAAGTCGGAGCTAAAGACGGTGGCTCCCCGTTTTTCCTTGTAGACGCGCAAAGTTAGCGAGTGTGGCTCATTTTCACTGATCTTTTCTACTTCGCCTTTACGCACAGTGGTAGAAAAGGTGCGACTGCTGGTGATACGTACCTCGGCTTCGTCTGCCCCTTTTTGTTGGGCTAGTTTGACAATATCCTCGGCTAGTTTTAAATCTTCTTCGTTTATCATCGTTTCTCTTTCGTTTAACTAGGATAACTAGGTTTATGCTGCTGTGCCGCCGACAGTGATACTGCTTACCAATACGCTAGGCATACCCAAGCCAATTGGAACCATTTGCCCGTTTTTGCCACACATACCGCCATCTTCGGATAGGGCAAAATCGTTGGCAACCATGGTTACTTTGGAGAGAACCTCTGGTCCATTGCCGATTAGGTTGGCGTTTTTGACCGGAGCAGTAATCTTGCCATTTTCGATCAGATAAGCCTCGGTTAGCCCAAAGGTGAAGTCACCGTTGTAGATGTTGACCTGACCACCGCTATAGCCGACACAATAGAGTCCCTTCTCTACTGAAGCGATTAACTCCTCGAAAGTACTCTGGCCTGCCAGCATATAAGTATTGGTCATACGGGGCATTGGTGCATGTCGGAAACTTTGCCGTCGTCCATTGCCTGTCAGCTTATTGTCAAAATGTTTGCTGCTGATCCGGTCTTGCAAGTAGTTGCTCAAAGTCCCGTTCTCAATCAGCACATTATAATTAGGTAGGTTGCCCTCATCATCTATGTTAAGCGAACCTTTGCTATAGGCCACCGTACCATCATCTACTACCGTACAGAGTGGGCTGGCTACCACTTGACCTATCCGGTCACTGTAGTTACTCAATTTCTTGCGATTGAAATCGGCTTCGAGGCCATGCCCGACGGCCTCGTGCAGTAGTACGCCGCTACGTCCCGCCGCCAGCACTACTGGATACATTCCTGCTGGTGCGTCTACGGCATCGAGGGCTTGGACGGCGATACGGGCCGCTTCTTGGCCGATCATTTCAGGGGTGCGGCGATTGGCGAAATAGTCGAGGCCCATTCGGGCGGCACCGCTATTGGAGCCTTGCCCCGGTTTGTTGTCCCGCTCGGCAATGACGAAGACGCGCAGCGAAACCAGTGGTTGTATGTCAGCCACTAGACGACCATCACTGGCAGCAATCATCACCTGTTTGTACTCTTCGCTAAACATCGCAATAACTTTTTTTACGGCTGGGTTATAAGCGCGGGCCGCTTTATCGGCCCGGCGAATCAATTCCAGTTTTTCGAGGGCGCGGACATCTATCGAAGGAGTGGTTATCGGGTAGAGATTGGCGGCTTGGAGAAAGGTGGCATCTATTGGCTGGCCCGGTTTGCCTCCCTTGCAAATTTGAGAAGCGGTAATGGCGGCCCGACGCATACTTTCTAGGTTAAAATCCTCGCTATAGGCGTAGCCGAAACTATCGCCGGAGACCACTCGAATACCGACACCTTGAATAATACCGCCACTGCTCTCCTTAACGATACCCTCTTCAAAGTGCATATTGCTGGTGATGCGATGTTCAAAATAAAGCTCGGCGAAATCTCCGCCTCGGCTTAGGGCTGCGGCCAACACATCGCTCATCACCTTCTGATCTATACCAAACTCGGACTGAAAAAAATCTAGGACTTTGGTTGACTCGTTACTCATCTATTTTTACTTCTTTCTTAATAACATTAATTTTTATCACAAGAGACGATAGAATATAAAAGAAATTCCATTTTAATAAATAATATGTAAGTGCTTCCGATTCCAACTTCCTGTAGGAGGGATTTCTAATCCCGATTAGGGATTTCTAATCCCGATTAGGGATTTCTAATCCCGATTAGCCAAAATGAAGGTTGGAACCGGAAGCACCGGAGGTAATTTAACGACCATCTACCCGGCGGAACGACCAGCGTTTGCGGGTCAAGGTTTCGCTCTTCTCATCCTCTTTTTCTTTGTTCTCTTTCAGGGTTTGGGTCTCTTTTTTCAATTCTTTGCTGGCTGTAAGCCAGACGTACATAATGCGCTGGAAAGCGGTCAGGTTTGTGCCTACTGCCAAAACCCATAGCACTATAATCATGGCAATCTCATTAAAGACCGGGGTTAGGATACAGGCTATTGCCAACATTACGACTCGTTCAGGCCGGGGCAAAAGACCGACCCCTTTCATAGCGATTTGCAACCCTTCGGAACGGGCCTTAACATAGCTGACCATTAGGGAGCCAGTAATTGCGATATAGACTAGAATAGAGCCGCCCATCTTTTCGCCAGTTAAACCTGCTTCGCTGCGATAAAAGAGCAACAGACCCAGTAGCACCACAATTTCACTGTAGCGATCTAGTGTGCTATCCAAAAAAGCCCCAAATTTGGTCATTTTGCCAGTGGCTCGTGCCACGGCACCATCCAGCATATCAAAGGCACCGGCGAAGAGGATTAGGAAGCCTCCTAACAAAAACGAGCCTTGCCCTAATACATAGGCGACCGGAAAATTGAGCAAGAACCCAATAATTGTCACCATATTAGGAGTCAAACCGGTTTTAGCTACCAACCGGCCTACATGTTTGGCAATATTTCTTGCCCAATCTTCGATCAGGTTTGATAACATTCTTAGGTTGTTCCTCTCTTAAAACGCCATACTCCCAATAATTCAGAAGCTCTGTTTCGAGCTTACAACTTGAAATAAGCTGAAAATTCAAAATTACTAGAGTTTATCTTTCGTTTTTGATACATTCACTTGTCTACGAGGAGTACCATTCTCGGTGGCACTATCTCGCGTATTGAGGCGACCGTTCCGTCCTCGTCGGCGCAGTAACCAACCGAGACCGTAGGTGCGGCGACGTGACAGGCGACGATTACGCCGCATTTGCTTAAGTCGCAACTTGGCTCGACGGCGATTTTCGGCTCGCCCATAAAAATCTAAAACCCTTTGGCTGACCTTATGCCAGCTATATTCGGTCGCCTTTTTTTTGCCAGCTTCCCCCATTTGCGCTCTTAATTCGGCATCGGCCAAGAGATGAATCAAGGTCATTGCTAAAGCCTCCCCGTTTCGGGGTTCTACCAATGCGCCCTGCTTGTCGTGATCTAGTACGCTGGCATAGCCCGGAATATCGCTGGCAACTACTGGCACTCCGCTTGCCATTGCTTCCAGCAGCACAATTCCAAAACTTTCGCCGCCGGTAGAAGGGGCGCAAAAGATTTGGCTGCTGCGGTAGTAACGGGGCAAATCCTCATCGGAGACAAAGCCCGTGAAGATGACATCCTCAATCCCGTGCCGGAGCAAATAGCGCCGATAGCCCTTCACCTCGCCCTTGCCGACAATTATCAACCGGGCATTAGGAATTTCTCGTTTGACGTAGGTAAAGGCTCGTAACAAATATTTCAAGCCTTTGCGCCGTTCGCTAAAGCGTCCTACAAAAAGAATATTTAGTTTCCCATCATTGTACTGTGATAATGGTTCTACGTCATGTTCAAAGCGACTTAGATCAATCCCATTGGGGATTATTTCATAGTTTCCCTTAAAATATTGGCGAATAAACTCGACGGCGGGTAGTGAAACCGCAATTCGTCCATCCAGTTTACGCATAAAAATACGCAAAATCGGCCTGCCATAGTAATAGCCGATATTGGATTGAGAGAAAGCATGAAACGTGCCAATATTCAGAGCTTTGGAGTGGGCTAGTACGGTTAAGGGGAGTGCAGGCATCAACGGTTCGTGGAGATGGATAACATCAAACTGCTCACGTCGCAGAATCGTTTTGATCTGACCAGAAAGGTTAAGCGAAAGGGTAATACGTGCTACGCTGCCATTAGCTTTAATGGGCATTATATTACCGACGTGGTAAATCGGAATACCTGGCCCCACTTCACTTTCATCCTCTGCGTCGGCTGAAGTGGGGGCCATAATTTTTACTTCATGTCCCAAGGCGCGAAAATTTTCGGCCAGCCACAAGATGTGCTGGTTCACGCCTCCTTCGCGGGCGAAATCATAGGGTGAAACCAGGCATATTTTCATTTAAATTCCTCGTTTGGACATTATAGCCAAAGCACACTTATTCCTATTTGTTTTTGCGGCGGGTAAAGGTAGCGACACCGCGCCGAATTTTGTCGGCGGGTAAGACCACCAAACTACGCAAGTTTTGTTTACCTGCCCCTTGCAATTGTTCTTTAATGGTTAGATAGCGTCCATGTGATTTAGTGGTGTGGTTTTTTAGGGCGGTCAGTAAATCGGCGGTAGTGTGACCTTCAAAGGTAGTGTAAGCGGTGGCGATATGGCGGGGGAAATGGGCATCGCTGCTACCAATTTCGGCTAAGTGCCATTCTTCCCGGTTTACCTCTTTGACTCGCTCACGCCGAACATAACCTGCAATGCTTGGGTTCAAAATCTCAATGCCTTCAATCCCCATTTCTTGACTGAAAAGGGAACGAAGTTTACTTTCACCCACGCTCAGGGTCATATAACTGAGCGGATGTGGCACTACCACCAAACCACCGCGCTCGTGCGCCCAATTTACGGTTTGTTCTAGCGTTTGAAACATGCGGAAAGGTTCTTCTACCCCATAAATCAAGACATGCCCGTGACGACTGGTAATTTCTTGGGCCATTATGATTTCAAAGCGATAATGGCGTTTGGCGGCCAGTTCACGGGCGGCCCATGCACCCCGAATCTCATCGTGATCGCTGATGGCTATTACATCTAGGTCGGTCTTATTTTCCACCCAATCTAGCACTTCTTCTACCGTACCCATACCATCGCTGGCGGTGGTGTGTATATGTAAATCGGCTTTGCCTAGCTTTTTTTTCTTACTTTTATGAACTTCGTCGCGTGGCTTGGAAGCTTCATAGCGTGGAACTTCGCTATCGGAATTATCGGTTACTTCTAGCTCTTTATTTTCTTCCAAAATTTACCTGTCCTCTTAATTCGCTGGATAATCAAACTAGGCCCGTAAGCGCAACGCACAGAAATGGTACTTTAGCATTATACAATATGCCCGAAAAGTGTTCAAGTAAAACCACTTTACATAATATAAATTCCTTAAAGCAGATTACGCAGATCTAACCAAAGTACCCAGACTTTCTAACCTCCACACCAAAGGAGTATCCCAAAGTGCAGATTTTTACGATTGCCGAATTGTTGAAGGGAGCGGAAGTAAAGATGCCACCTACTCAAGGCACGTTTAAGCAGGCGCAACGAACCGACCAGAGTAATGCTAGTCAGGGTGTGCTGGAGATGTAGAATTATCCATTTGCTGACCAAACCTCTTGCCAAACTCCAGTTTATATAGTATAATCAGCTAACCAATGATAGAAGTTGGCTTTTTGGTTCAGCTAGACGAGGATTATTTTATGAGCAAAGGCGCACTTAGATTTAAAGAATTGCAGAATGAGCATAACTGGAAAAAGTTGGCCGTTATGACCGAAGAGGGCTACTACAACCTTCAGACTGGAGATACCCGCGAGATACCCGTTCGCCTCTTCCTTACCTCGACCCTCTTAGCCGAGGCCGAGGCTCTTCTCTATCGCCAGATTATCAATGCTACCCGTTTTCCGGGGGTGCGGATGGTGGCGATTACCCCTGATACCCACTATGGGTATGGTGTACCGGTTGGCTCGGTCATCTTGACCGATGCGGAGGAGGGCGCAGTTGCCATGGGGCCAGTCGGCTTTGACATTGGCTGCTTTACCGCCGATACCCTTATTCCACTGGTGGATGGTCATTCCTATCCGCTAGGTAAGTTGGCCGAGTCGGACGCAGAGATTCTGGTTTATGCTTTATCGAAGGAGCAGCAGGTGGTGGTGGCTTGTGCAACTGCCCGAAAGACCCGTACTCAGGCTCCTTTGGTCAAGGTGACGCTGGACAGTGATCGGGAAATCTTTTGCACTCCAGATCATGAATTTATGCTGCGCGACGGAAGTTACCGTCAGGCTCAGGATTTGACCCCAGCTACTTCGCTGATGCCGTTTTACACGGACGGCTACACTACGGTGCGCCATCCTGCCGAAAGGGAGCAGCCATCTTTTAACCACAAAGTAGTCTCTGTAGAGCGGTTAGACCGGACAGAGGATGTCTATTGTTTGACTGTGCCGGGCTATGGCAATTTTGCTTTGGAGGCTGGAGTCTTTGTTCACAATTGTGGTATGATGAGTGCCCGTTCGGAAGTACCAGTAGAGCGAGCCAATTCCGAGAAGCGCATGGAGTTTAACCGTGAGGTAATGCAGCGAGTGGCGATGGGTGCGGGTGGCAAGAGTGTCAAGTTGGCTGGTTTAGAGGAAGCGGAGTTTAACAATCTGGTGCGAGGTGGGGCCGAATATTATGTTGAGAAATATGGCGCAAGCTTTGACCGTAGCCGGGCCGAACGACACCGGATTCCGGTAGACGACGCTTGGCAAATTCCCTGGGGTGGTAAGGGCCGACCAGAGCGCGGTTTAGAGCAACTTGGCTCGCTCGGCGGTGGCAACCACTTTATCGAATTGCAAAAATCGGAGCAGACTGGCACACTCTTTGTGCAGGTACATACTGGTAGTCGGGGGTTTGGGCATGGGTTGGCAACCAACTATTTTGAACTGGCAAAGGCAGAACGACCTGACCTGATTACCGATTTGGACTTGGGCTATTTCACTCCTGATTCGGCTCACTATAATGATTACCTAAATGCAGTGGCGGCAGGTGGTAATTTTGCCATTCTTAACCGCCTGGTAATTTTTGAGCAAATCGCCCAAGCGTTCCGCAAGGTTTTTAAATCTGATCTCGAACTGGTCTACGAGATCAGCCACAACCTAGTGCAGCGCGAGACGCATCCCGAATTTGGCGAGGTTTGGGTTCACCGCAAAGGGGCCACTCGTGCTTTTCCGGCAGGCCATCCGGCTTTGATGGGAACTATCTGGGAAGAGACCGGCCATCCAGTCTTGATCCCCGGTAGCAACCGCGACTATAGCTATATTTTGCGTCCGCTTTCCGGTGCGGTCAAGAGTGGTTTTTCGGTCAATCATGGGGCGGGTCGTCGTCTTTCGCGGGGTGAGGCCATTCGCCAACTCTCCCAAGATAAGGTTAACGAACAATATCGGGCTGCCGGTATTTTGGTGAATGTGGATGGTCAAGTGCCATTGGACGAGTCTGCCGCCTGCTACAAATCGGCGGAAGAAGTAGTCGCCGCCGTAGTAGGGGCAGGTTTGGCGGAAGTGGAACACCAACTTTGGCCTTTAGCCTCGCTCAAGGGTACGGATGGGGGGGGTTCTGCCGCCCGTCGCGCTCGCAAGGAGAAGGAGAAGACTCAAGATCAGGGGCGTGAGGCGGCTCGTAAGACCAAAAGTGCCGAGGCTAAATCGCGCAAAGAAGAGAAGAAGGCCCACAAACAGCAACGCAATGCAGCCCGCCAGACCAAAGAACATTAGTGATTACTCCCCCCGCCTAAAGGCGGGGGCTTCTCCCGATTTTATACGGACAGAATCTAATCCAATTCTGAGTATACTTATTGATGAGTTTAGGTCACGGTCTATCACCAGGTTACAAGAGGGGCAGGTATAGACCCGCTCCGACATGGGCATCTTCTGGCGATAATGACACCTACTACAATCTTGGGACGTGTACGCCGGATTTACTTTAATGAATATTCTACCAGCTTCCTCCGCTTTGTAGAATATCATACTAAAGAAACCTGACCACGCTGCATCGTGGATACTTTTAGAAAGGCAATGGTTGTGAACCATACGACTAACACGCAAATCTTCTACACAGATAGTACCGTATCCATCCACGATCTTCCGGCTCTCTTGATGCGAGAAGTTATACCGCTTGTTCGCTATCCGTTCATGAACTCTGGCTACGGTCTTACGCTTACCCCTCCGCTTCTTACTACCCTTTTCCGCTTTGGAGAGTTTGCGTTGAACTTTAGCCAATTCCTTTTCGTAGACTGGTCTTCAGCCCGAAAGAACTTGGGGTTTTCAACCTTGTTGCCATCGGAGAGTGCGGCAAAGGTATGAAGGCCCACGTCAATTCCAACGGAGTTATCCTTTGGGGGCAATCGTTTCGGCACTACTTCGCAGGAGAAACAAACGAACCATTTGCCCGTTGCCGTTCGGCGGAGTATCGCACTCTTAGGGGTTCCATCAAGGCGGCGGTGCATCACAATCTTGATGTGGCCTATTTTCGAAACGAAAAGCTTGCTGTTCTGAATGTTGCACCCGCTTGGTACTTGTGGAAAGGTGATGCTATCGTATCTCCCAAAACCCTTGAAACGGGGATAGCCGGGGGTTTCACCCGCTTTAGCCCTACGGAAGAAGGCTTGCATAGCCAAATCTACCCGCTCCGCCACATTTTGCAAGACCTGACTATGTACCAAAGAAAGTTCTGGTACACTTGCTTTCAGCGCGGGAAGTGTGTCCTGCTGGTTATTATAAGTAAGACTTTTCTTTTCTTCTTCCCACGCTCTTTTACGTTTACTCAAGAAGTGATTATAGAGTTGACGACGCTCTTCCAAACGTATTATCAAGCAAGCGGCATTGTCCCTTAGTAGGGTAAATCCGATACTCGAAAGTCTTAATATTAGTTTTAACTTCTTGTTCTACGGTAGACTTTTTCTTTTTCAAAACCAGTTTACTTCAAACCTTCTGTACCAGTGCGGAAGTCAAGCTGGTCGTAGACTGGTCTTGGTCGTTCTGGACACGTTCTAGCTCGGCTTTGAGTACCCGTTCGTAGACTGGTCTAACACTTGGTATTGCTTCTCGCCTGTCATAGCTGCTATCACTCTGGATAGTTTTAGGACAAGAAGCGTGGATTTCATTGTCACAAACTCTGTTTTCATAGTTACATTTTACACTATAGACCGGAGTTTGTCAAACGTTAGTTCTGAAATCAACTCCCTACGGGAGCAAGGTTCGCTTAAATGTTAATTCAAAATCTTAGTTGGTGGCCGTTTCGTCTCCCCTTTGCTGGAGCCTTCGGCACCGCCCGTTCCAGCCTAAACCAACGTGAAGGCTGGATCATCCAAATCCAAACCGATACGGGCCTAACCGGGCTAGGCGAAGCCTCCCCCCTGCCAGAGTTTGGCGGTGGAACCCCTGCCGATGTTTTGCGCCTCCTAGAAAAATGGCACCCCCTTTTGATAGGTCAACCAATTGATTGTGGGATGCGGCTCCGTCCGCTGATGTGGGAGGCGGATCAGTCCGCCGATGCACCGGGGTTGGCAGCTTTTCTTTGTGGCCTCGATATTGCCCTGACCGATGTGTTGTCTCAGACGGAGGGCAAGTCTTTGGCAGAATGGTTGGCGGGTAGACCAGTGGCAGAGAGTGTACTAGTCAACGCTACTATTGGTACACCGGATAACAGCAAGGCGGCAATTCTGGCTCAAAAGGCCGTTGCTGACGGATTCGAGTGTGTCAAACTCAAAGTGGGAATGGCCGCAGGAGTCAGTGGCGAATTGGAGCGGGTGCAAGCAGTCCGGGCCGCGATAGGTAAAACCACTCGGTTGCGCCTCGATGCTAACGGAGCATGGAAGCCCGAAGAGGCTATCACCATTTTGCGCGAATTGGAGCCCTTGGGAATTGAACTGGTGGAACAACCAGTCGCTGCCCATGATTTAGCAGGAATGGCCCAAGTGCGGCGGGTACTAAAACATATCCCAATAGCCGCAGATGAAGCCATCACAAATGTAGCCTCCGCTCAAGCAGTAATTGCTGCCGGAGCCGCCGATATTCTGGTAATCAAGCCCATGATGGTCGGTGGCTTGCGAGCCGGACTGGAACTGATTAAAATAGCCCAAAGAGCCGGGCTAGGCGCATTTGTAACCACCACCATTGACAGTGGGATTGGCATTGCCGCCGCCCTTCACTTGGCTGCCACTTTACCTGAGCCTCTTCTGGCCTGTGGTTTGGCAACTGCTTCACTTTTGCAAGATACTCTCGTACAAGAATTGCCGATTATCAAAAATGGTCGAATGTTTTTGCCTGATAGCGCAGGGTTAGGGATGGTTTTGAAGTAGTTATATAGGAGCTTTATGGCAGCGGAAAACTGCATACCGGATTGGTTGACCCGACAGGTATTAGCTGGTAGTAAAAATATTGCTCTAGTAACAGGAGTGAATGAGGGCCAGAGTTATACTTGGGCTGATTTACAAAGTCGTGCTATATTGATGTCAGGTGTTTTGAGTGGGCAAGGAGTGGGGGAGGGTGACAGAGTAGCGGTTTTGTTGGGTAACGGTTCACACTTTGTCGAAATTTTTCACGCGCTAATTCAGTTAAAAGCAATCTTGGTTCCGTTAAATACTCGCTTGACCGGGGCCGAGTTAGTCTGGCAATTGCAGGACGTGGGTGCTTCCTACCTGCTCTATGATGAGCAGAACGAGGCCAAAGTAGCAGAGTTTCGTCCACAATTAAGTGATCTAGTCTTTCTTAGAGCGGACAACCTAGCTAATTTGCCCCCGGCTGAATTTACCCTTCGTGAATGGATTGATCTGTCGGAGTTGCACACCATCATCTACTCATCAGGTACTACCGGGCAACCAAAGGGGGTTCGGCTAACCTACGGCAACCACTATTGGGGTGCTTTGGCCTCTAGCCTAAATTTGGGCAATCAGCGTAGCGACAAATGGCTGGCGGTTTTGCCACTCTTCCATGTGGGGGGACTCTCCATCCTCTTTCGCAGCCTGATCTATGGTATTCCGGCAGTAGTTCACGAAAGTTTTGACCCGGTAGCGGTCAATCGAGCGATTGAGACTGGCGGTGTTACCATTGTTTCGGTGGTTGCCACGATGCTTCAGCGAATGTTGGATCAGCAAGGGGCTAAACCTTATCGTCTACATTTGCGTTGTATTTTGTTAGGGGGTGGCCCGGCTCCGCTACCCTTGTTGGAACGCTGTCAGGCGATAAGTGTGCCAGTGGTGCAAACCTATGGCATGACCGAAACGGCTTCGCAATTTGCCACGCTTGCCCCGGAGTGGGCTATTCGCAAAATTGGCTCGGCTGGTCTACCACTCCAGCCCAATGCCCTGCGAATTGAGCGGGAGGGACAAAGTGTACCAGTCGGAGAAGTGGGCGAAATCGTGGTACGTGGTCCTACCCTTTCACCGGGCTATGACCGCCGCTCGGAAGCGACTGCTCGCGCTTTTCGAGAAGGCTGGTTTTACACTGGCGATTTGGGCCGCGTGGATGCAGAAGGCTTTTTGTATGTGGTTGACCGCCGCGATGATCTGATTATTTCGGGCGGTGAAAATGTCTATCCGGCAGAGCTTGAGGCGGTGCTATTGAGCCACCCGGCGATTGAAGAGGCTGGAGTCTTTGGCCTACCGGATGAGAAGTGGGGCGCAGTGCCAATAGCGGTGGTCAAACTTCGGGCCGGAGAGACGGTAGAGACGCAAGCTCTTTTAGAATGGTGTGCTACCCGATTGGCGCGTTACAAACAACCCTCCCGCATTATTTTTAGAGATTTGTACTTGCCCCACAATGCCGGGGGAAAACTTTTGCGCCGGGTTTTGAGAGAGGAATATTCTATACATGGAGACGACAAAGTCCCAAATTAGTACTAAACAAGCTTGGATCTTGGCTTCCCGCCCAAAGACTTTACCTGCCGCCGCCGCTCCGGTAATAGTTGGCAGCGCGATAGCGATAGCGAACCAAAATTTTAGCTTGCTTCCAGCATTGGCCGCCCTTTTAGGCGCATTGCTGATCCAAATCGGTACCAATTTTGCCAACGATGTGTTTGACCACAAAAAGGGAGCCGATACCGCCGAACGGGTAGGACCGTTGCGGGTAGTACAGGCGGGCCTTCTCACTCCCCGGCAGGTCTTTACCGGGATGGGCGTGGTTTTTGGGCTGGCAATTCTGGTGGGGGTTTACCTAGTGATCGTGGGGGGCTGGCCGATTGTGGTGATTGGCTTGCTTTCGATTTTGGCGGGTATCGCCTACACCGGGGGGCCATTCCCGCTCGGCTATAACGGTTTGGGTGATCTCTTTGTCTTTATCTTCTTTGGTTTGGTAGCCGTAGGTGGCACTTATTATGTCCAAGCCCACACTGTCACCGCCTTGGCTTGGTGGGGCGCGATTCCGGTTGGTCTCTTGGCAACCGCCATTATTGTAGTCAACAATTTGCGCGATATTGTCACCGATACAAAAGTGGGTAAAAGAACGATGGCTGTCCGATTAGGAGCCAAAGGAGCCCAAATCGAGTATATTGCTCTGCTAGTACTCTCCTATCTAGTGCCTCCGGCCATTTGGGTATTGGGCCTGACTCCGGCTTGGGTAATGTTGGCGTGGTTATCGTTACCCGTAGCCTTCCCCTTGATTGGAGCCATCCAGAAACAGCAGGGCCGCGCCTTAAATCCAGTCTTAGGTGGCACGGCCCGGTTGGAACTAGTCTATAGCCTGCTCTTTTCGCTAGGATTGGTACTGAGTAGCATCATCCATTAGCCCGGCAGTCACTAATTTAGTGAGCAAGGTGTTCAAGCGGAACCGATGCCAGCAGTGCTACATCATGAGAGATTCCCATTAGGCTCACCTTGCTCTCACTTTGTTTCCTTACCATGTAATTTGGACACCTCGTTTATTACCCACTCCATTATCTCAAAAAATTCGGTCAGCTTGGCTTCATCCTGAAATATGGCAAGGGAGAGTGACATACCCTTTTTATTAACCTCTTCTAACCGAAAGCGATTTAAGCGTTTTTCCAATTCTGGCCGTTTAGATCCTCCTTGGTTGAAAGGAGGTATGGAATCGTAGTAAACACCACCACCATAATGACGACCGGAATCATCATCGAAAATGAAACCAGGCTTGAAGATAAAGTGGATTTTGCCTCCACCAACGGTGTTAAGCGTGAAAATCTGTCGTTCTTCTTTTGTGCTATTGGTTCCAGGCGCAAAGATTTTAGGCGAAAAGGTGCCATTCTCCTTACCCGTACCGAAAATAAGTTTGCCGTCTTTGTCTTTGATAATTCTGGGATTTTCCTTGGCCCAATCCAGAATTTTTTTTGCGGTGTTGGCTGCGTCAGTACCCTCCCCTAGCTCTTCAAGTAGATCATCCTCATTCCAAGGATTATTAGAACCGTGCTCGATCATCAATATACCTCCCTATAATTAGCGGTGATTTCCATTTCAAAGGTAATTCTAATAGGTCAGGATGAAGCGTTAGCTCAAAGTTGTTTACATAGCGAGGATTTCCCATAGCCTTTAGCCGTCTTGAAAGTATTTTGGCATAACAATAAGCACACCCAGGTGATACTTGTGTACACCCGGTTAAAGGATTCCAAGTTGCTTCAGTCCATTCTATACCTGTCTTTACACCCATTTTTTCCTCCAATAAAACCGAAACACATGATCTGATACTGGTTTTATTATACCACATTACATAACAAAGTTGAATAGGTAAAACCGCCAAATATTGTGTGGTTTTCACCAGAGACATTTCCCATTCGGGTTTTTCGACGAGATCGCGAAGAATCGGCGGACAGCACCACCTCCCGCAGTATCGGGGTATTTTCTTTAAGATTGTGGTGTGGGAAGAATCGGCTGACAGAGCCTTAAATCCAGTCTTAGGCGGCACGGCCCGGTTGGAGTTAGTCTACAGTCTGCTCTTTTCGTTAGGATTGGTGCTGAGTAGTATAATCCATTAGCAAACCCGATGTGCAAACCCAAAATATATTATGTAGGAGGGATTTCCAATCCTGATGAAAGAAGCATATCCTAACCAGTCGGAGCGACTGAGTCCATTGGTACAGCGTCTTCGCGCCCCTAATCCAAGCCCACTGACCTTGACTGGCACTAATAGCTACCTCGTGGGTGTAGAGGGTGGGCGGGAAAGGGTAGTAATTGACCCCGGCCCCTCTTTACCACTTCATCTTGAGGCACTAGTGGGTATCGCCGAGAAAGCTCAGGCTAAAATTAGCCTGATAGCGGTAACTCACGACCACCCTGACCACTATCCGGGTGCAGTTAGATTGCGCGAAATGACCGGGGCTAGAATAGCAGCCTACCAAGGCACTACTTTCCCTTATGATTTGCCTTTGGAAGATGGCTCTTATTTACAAACCGCTGCTGCCACCCTACTTGCGATCTTTACTCCCGGCCATTCCCCCGATCACCTTTGTTTTTACCTAGAAGAAGAGAAGGCACTCTTTACGGGCGATTTAATTCTGGGTAGTGGCACGGTGGTGGTGGCACCTCCCAAAGGAGATATGGCGGACTATCTGCGCTCTTTACATAAGTTGGAAGAGGGTTGGGGAGAGGCCCAAGTAATTTATGGCGGACATGGCCCTGAAATTACCAATCCGTCCGCTAAAATTCGGGAATACCTTAACCATCGTAAGGCTCGCGAAAAACAATTGCTGGCGGCATTGCAAGCTGGAGCAACCACACTTCCCGAAATAGTGGCCCAAATTTATCAGGAGGTAGATAAGCGTATCTGGCCTGCCGCCGCCCGTCAGGTGATGGCTTATTTAATTATGCTGGAAGAGCAAGGACTTCTTGACGTGGGCGAAGAACGCCCGGCGACGCTTGCCGAAGAAGCCTTACTCAACCCGCAGGGCATTTTTGATCCTTTAGTTCTCGCTGAACTTGGCCTTGAGCCGGGTGGCGAAAAAGTTCGCTCGTATCGGCTCAAAGAAATCCGTATTTAAACTAAGTTCAAGATTGCTTTCATCAGGCGATCCTCGATGGAGTATCTTAGCCGGAAACCTAGCTTTTTGGAGACCTGCTGCATACCCCGGTTTTCTGGTAGAATATCGCCGATAATGCGCTGAAGCTTTTCGGCTCGACCAATTTCGACTAGGCGACTCAGCAATTCCGTACCCAACCCGGTACGCTGAAACTGATCGCCGATAAGAACAGCGAACTCGCCTTCGGTGGCCCCATGTAATTTAGTTAAACGGCCCACTCCTATAAGCTCCTGAACCCCGGTCTCTGGATGTTTATGTATTGCCACCAGTGCCATTTCACGGTCGTAATCAATGAAGCAAATCCGAATCAGCCGTTCGTGAGCTATGCGCTGGCTTAGGTTCATCATATGAAGCCACCGATAGTAGACGCTACGTTCGGAAAGGGTCTCATGAAACTTAACCATAAGCGGCTCGTCTTCAGGGCGAATAGGCCGAATCATTATATCAGTGCCATCGCGGAGTCTCCAAGGCTTCATATATTGCGTTGGGTAGGGACAAATGGCGGTTTTAGGTAGGTCTTCTTCTGTGACCTCCGCTCCATAGACGACGATACGGGCATCTAGGGCAATCAGCTTATCGGAGGAGACCAACAGCGGGTTAATATCAATCTCCTTAATCCAGCGTTGTTCGGTTACGAGGTGGCTGAAACGAACCATCAACTGTTCCAATCCAGCCAAATCCACCGGGGGTCGTCCTCTAATGCCTTTGAGTGCTTTGAAAATATGAGTTTGCTCCATCATACGCCGGGCGAGGGTGGTGTTGAGTGGTGGCAGGGCTAAGGCCCGGTCCCGATAGACCTCCACCATCTGTCCGCCTGAGCCAAAAAGTAAAACTGGGCCAAACTGCGAATCAAGGCTACTGCCTAAGATAACCTCATACCCATCTAGGATAATCATCGGTTGGACGGTAACACCTAGGAAATGTTGCGAACCAAATTTCTCTTGTACCGAAGTTTCAATGGTGTGGTAGGCATGGCGGACGGATTCGGCCTCGTTCAAGTTTAAGTGTACTCCTCCCACATCCGACTTATGGGTAATCGTCTCTGACAAGAGTTTTAGTACTACTGGATAGCCCAACTCTTCGGCCAATTGGACGGCATCGTTGGCACTGGTGGCAATGCGCGTTTCAACGGTAGGTATGTTATAGGCCGCTAAGACTTGTTTAGAGTCGAACTCGCTAAGCAGGGTTTGGCCGGAATTATGGGCCGCTTCGATGATTTTGCTGGCTTCAGCTTGGTGGAAAGCGGCCTCTTCCGAATTGGGTGTAAGGATGGGAGTTTCGTACAAACCTCGCAGGTTATAGTTATAATGCCACATGTGGTTAAATACTTGGGCGGCGGTGTCGGGGTAGGCGAAAGTGGGGATACCGGCCCGATTTAGAATAGTCTCACCACTGGCTACTTCGGCCCCACCCATCCAACTTGCCAAAATAGGTTTAGTGGTGACTGTTTTGGCGGCTTGCTTCAACTGTTCGGCGGTTAGAACCGGGTCGGTCATGGCTTGCGGAGTCAGGATTACCAGCAAGCCATCACTATTGGGGTCTTTTGCCGTTACCTCAAACGCCTTGACATAACGTTGCGGGTCGGCATCTCCTAAAATATCTACCGGATTATTGTGGCTCCAATGAGGCGGCAGAAATTCATTGAGTGCGGTGACTGTTTGTTCCGATAGAACCGCTAGTTCACCTCCGTCGCTAACTAGGGCATCGGTGGCTAGGACACCTGGCCCTCCAGCGTTCGTAAGAATGGTAAGACGTGGCCCTGTGGGGCGGGGTTGTTTGGAAAGTACCTCCGCCATATAGAAGAGTTCGTCAATATGGTTGACGCATAAGACCCCACTGCGGCGAAACGCTGCATCAAAGACTTCTTGGCTACCCGTTAAGGCTCCCGTGTGTGAAGCGGCGGCTTTGGCTGCCGCTTGCGTTCTTCCAGCTTTGATTACAATTATGGGCTTGGTAAGGGCTACTTCACGGGCGGAGGAGAGGAATGAGCGGGCATCCCCGATGGTCTCCATATAGATGACGATACTTTTGGTTTGAGGGTCTTCCCCTAGGTAATCAATTAAGTCACCCCAACCCACATCGGCCATTGAGCCGATAGAGATGAAGGCACTGAAGCCGACATTTTCACGGAAGCTCCAATCCAAGACGGCGGTGCATAAGGCTCCGCTCTGGCTGATAAAGCCGACATTGCCGGGCCGAGCCATTGCCCCCGCAAAAGTGGCGTTGAGGCCAGTTAGGGGACTCATAATACCGAGGCAGTTAGGGCCAATGATTCGCATCTTTCCCCGGCGAGCATTTTCCAGAATTTGCTGCTCCAGTTTAATGCCCTCGGCCCCACTCTCTTTGAAACCAGCAGAAATGATAATGGCCCCTTTTACGCCAGCTTCGGCACACTCGGCAATAATGTTTGGTACGGTTGGGGCAGGTGTTACCACAATGGCAAGGTCGGCCTGTTCCGGCAATGCTTTTACACTAGGGTAAGCTTTGATACCTAAAACACTGTTTCGTTTTAAATTGACTGGAAACACTGTACCGCCAAACGGATTACTAATCAGGTTCCAGAGGACGGTACGCCCCACACTACCGACTTTTTCGGTAGCCCCAATGACGGCAATTCTCTTTGGTGCAAAGATCGTATCCAAAGTACGGGGTTGCTCATATCGGAAGATATTAGTGGCGGTGGCTCCCGGTTTGGGTGGGTTATTTCTGGAATGTTCTTCAGGATCTATTTGCATAGCTTGGTATTTTCCTTTCTCTACAAATTAGTGGTGATCCACTCTGATAGTTACTTGAAATGTGATTTCCCGCGCCTGTGCTGATCTCCCTTTTACTATTTCTCCCGTCTATCATATCACGAGTCGCAAGTTACGTCTTATTAAAGGGGCTTGCTATCCTTATGAAATTTCTGGCTATATAACGTATAATAACCTCTGTTTGGGCAAAGAAGCCAGGCAGCGACATTCTTGAGAGATAAATAGAGCGAGTTTGAGGAGCCAGGAATAATCCCGACAACACCTGGTAGCAGCGAGGGAAAATGACTGAGGTTTTGAATAACGAAAGGCCCACTAATCGGGCCGGAGTACGCAAAGTGCTGGTGCTGGGTAGCGGCCCGATTGTGATTGGGCAGGCCGCCGAGTTTGATTATGCCGGAACGCAAGCTTGTAAAGCCTTGCGCGAGGAAGGTGTCGAGTCGGTCTTGGTCAACAGCAATCCTGCCACCATTATGACCGACGAAGGGGTGGCCGATACGGTCTACATCGAACCGTTAACCGTGGAGTCGGTGGCCCGAATTATTGAGCAGGAACGACCGGATGGGGTCTTGCCCACTCTCGGCGGACAGACCGGGCTGAATCTGGCGGTAGCTCTAAGCGAAGCTGGGGTGCTAGAAAAATATAAGGTCAAGCTACTTGGTACAAAGCTGGAAGCGATCAAGAAGGCCGAAGACCGCGAGCTTTTCAAGCAGTTGCTGGCTGAAATCGGTGAGCCAGTTATCGAAAGCGAGATTGCCAGTACCTTAGAGTCGGCAGAAGAGGCCGGGCGAAGAATTGGACTGCCTATTATTATCCGTCCAGCCTATACCCTAGGCGGCACTGGCGGTGGTATTGCCCGTACTTGGGAAGAGTGTACCGCTTTCATTACTAGTGGGCTACGGGCCAGCCCCATTAATCAAATTTTGGTTGAAAAATACCTAGGCGGCTGGAAGGAAATCGAATATGAAGTAATGCGCGATGCCGCCGACAACTGTATTACTATTTGTAATATGGAAAATTTCGATCCCCTTGGTGTTCATACCGGGGATAGCATTGTCGTCGCTCCTTCTCAAACCCTCTCGGACAAAGAGTACCAGATGCTTCGTACTGCCAGCCTAAAAATTATTCGGGCGTTGGGCATTGAAGGTGGGTGTAATGTACAGTATGCGCTTGACCCCCATTCGTTTCAGTACTATGTAATTGAGGTAAATCCGCGTGTCAGTCGTTCTAGTGCGTTGGCCTCTAAAGCTACGGGCTATCCGATTGCCCGTGTCGCGGCTAAAATTGCCGTCGGAAAATATTTAGACGAAATTCCAAACGCGGTCACTCGTGTAACCAAAGCGGCCTTTGAACCAGCCCTCGACTATGTGGTGGTAAAAATACCTCGCTGGCCCTTTGATAAATTTCCCACTGGCGACCGGACTATCGGCACTCAGATGAAGGCTACCGGAGAAGTAATGGCGATTGACCGGAGCTTTGAGGCCGCTTTTCAGAAGGCTGTCCGTTCGTTGGAATGGGGCGGCAAGAGCCTTATGTGGGAGGAAGCCGAATGGAACGAAGGGGCGGGCGAAAGGCCGTCTGGAGAAACTGGTAATATAGCGACTAGTCCTCAAACTTTAGCCACTATCTTTAAATTGATTGACCAAGCCAATGACCGACGGCTATGGGCGGTCTTTGCGGCACTTCGCCGGGATATAACCGCCGAAGAGATTTCGGCCCGCAGTGGCATTGACCTCTGGTTTTTGCGAAAATTCCAAAATATCGTCGAACTAGAGCGTCGGTTGTTGGCTGAGCCGCTTACCCCAACTCTGCTGCGCCAAGCTAAACGGTTAGGCTTTAGTGACGACCAGATTGCCGCTCTAACCGATCAATTAGCCGAACGTATTCGGGAAATGCGCCGCTTGCATCATATTATACCCGTTTACAAAATGGTGGATACCTGCGCCGCCGAGTTTGAGGCGGTTACGCCTTACTTCTATAGTACTTACGAAGAAGAGAACGAAGCTCCCCCCTTACCCGGCCCTAAAGCAGTGGTTATAGGAAGCGGCCCTATTAGAATCGGACAAGGGATTGAGTTTGACTATTCCAGCGTACATGCGGCATGGGCTTTGCACGAAGCCGGGGTTAAGTCCATTATGGTCAACAGTAACCCGGAGACGGTCTCCACCGATTTTGACACCAGCGACCGACTTTATTTTGAAGCCCTAGACGAGGAGAGTGTGCAGGATATTCTCGATAATGAGGCTAGTCGCCCAACGGGTACGGATGAGGATCGCCTGACGGAGTCGCCTCCAATGGATGTGCCTTTGATTCTTCAATTTGGGGGACAAACGGCGATAAATTTGGCCGAGCCGCTTTCTATGGCTGGTGCTACCATTATGGGGAGTGACTTTGAGGTAATTGATATTGCCGAAGACCGTCGGCGGTTTGAGGATTTTGTAGCCCGGCTAGGGGTCAGCCAGCCCCCCGGCGCAACGGTCAATTATATTCAGGATGCCTTTAAGGTGGCAAGCACGGTCGGCTATCCCGTGTTGGTACGACCTAGCTATGTGTTGGGCGGACGGGCTATGGAGATTTGCCATAGTACCCAAGACCTCGAACGCTATGTCAATACGGTGGTACGTATCAGTGAAAAGCATCCGGTTTTGATTGATAAATACCTCGAAGGCAAAGAGGTAGAGGTGGATGCGATTTGTGATGGCGAAGGAGTCTTGATTCCCGGCATAATGGAACACGTAGAGCGAGCCGGAGTACATAGTGGTGATAGTTTTGCGGTCTATCCGGGGGTTAATCTTTATCGTCACGAGGTAGAGCGGGTGGTGGATTTTACCACGCGGGTTGGGCTGGGTTTGGGTGCAAAGGGCTTGATAAATATCCAGTTCGTGATCTTTGAGGGCCAAGTTTATATCTTAGAGGTAAATCCGAGGGCCAGCCGTACTGTTCCCTTCCTGAGTAAAGTAACGGGAGTACCGATGGTGCAGATTGCTACCCGGATTATGCTAGGCCAAAGTCTGAAGCAACAGGGTTATGCCCCCGGCTTATGGCCTAAGCAACCACTAGTGGCAGTCAAAGCCCCCGTCTTTAGCATGGCAAAACTCTCTGGCGTGGATACCTACTTGGGACCGGAGATGAAGAGTACGGGCGAAGTAATGGGTATTGACCTAACTTACCCGGCTGCGATGCGTAAGGCTTTGATTGCGGCCAATATGAGCTTGCCAAAGGTGACTGGCCCTCTGAATACCATTTTGTGTAGCGTAGCCGACCGCGATAAAGATGAGGCACTTGATCTTATTCGCAGCTTGGTGGAGGTGGGCTATAATATCAGTGCAACTGAGGGTACTGCTGCTATAATCGAGAGTGCCGGGATGAAGGTCAAAACCATTGCACACAAAATTGGCGGAGGACATCCTGATGTAGTAAATTTGATTCGGCAAGGCGAGGTTGGCGCAGTTATCAACACGATCACCGGACGACGGCGACCAATGTTGGACGGTTTTGAAATCCGGCGGACGGCGGTAGAGAATGGTATTCCCTGCTACACTTCGCTTGATACGGCCCGTGCTGCCGCTACCGCTATAAGAGATGCCAGCGATTACAATATTAAGCCGTTACCTTGGTACCGGAACCGATAGTAGGTAAGATCAACCGAGGGAGCGGCATCCCACAATCAACTGGCGGAGCAGTATCCCACAAGAGAGGTATCCTACAAGCCGAAATAAATCATTTGGGGCGTATGGCATACGCCCCAAATGAAACCCGCCGTAGGCGGGTTTATGCGATATATCCCTAACGATGGAGAGGATACGTGTTATACGTGTTAGTTGGTAACAAGATTCAGGAAGCGTTCGGTGTAATAGAGGGCGATTTGATTACTGAAACCATTACGCCAAGTATCAAAACCATGACCGGGCCAAGCGATCCGAATAAGAGCTACCTGATTGCCATTCTCTTTCAGCCGGGGTATTAATATTAACGATTGTTCAATATTTACAATTGAATCTTTGTCACCGTGAATAAGTAAGGTAGGTGGCAGCGTCCGGTTGACGTAGGTGAGCGGCGAAGCTAGACGATAATTCTCAGGCTGCTGCGAGGGAGTACCTCCCAGATAAGGTATAGTTAAACTATTTCCTCCGCCATGGTCATACCAAGTTGCCATGTTGGTCTCACCATAATAGCTAACTACCCCTCTTAGCGCAGGCATTACGCCACAAGTGGCAGCGCTACCAATGGGGCTAGGCATATAAGCGGTTGTTAGGGCCATCGTAGCACCAGCACTCCGACCCAAAATAGTCATTCGCCCGGTATCTACTCCATAATTTTTACTATTCTGGTTGATATAGGCCAAGGCGCACTGCACATCTTCGGTAGCATAAGGGAAAGGGTATTGCGGCAACAGGCGGTAATTAAGACTAAAGACCGTCCAACCACGCGCCGCAAGATAATAATTGAGTGCTGGAAGCTCGCTTTTATCTCCAATCTGCCAGCCACCACCGTGAACAACCACCAAAGTCGGGCGCAAGGCTCCTGCTTTTCCCAAAGTTGGTTCATATATATCCAAAGTTAGCTTTTGGTTATCTACCGTGCGGTAAACAATGTCGGCAGTCAGTTTAACCTTATCCGAATCTAATGCGACACCTTTGAAATAGTCCACTAGACTAAAAGCACTAGTACGTTGGGTATTAGCTAGTTCGGTTGGGATCTTCTTAGCATAATTTGGCCCAAAAGCGGCTTGCATTTCAGCCTCGGCTTGTTCAATTGCTCTAGGGACTTGTCCACCTTGAAGTACTGCCAAACCTAAGCCCACCAAACTAATTCCCATTCCCACTAATCCCAAACTTCGTCCTAAGACCCGATGGCTTTGCCAAAGGGTTAACCAGCCTAAATTTAGCAGCAAAGTTCCGCTACAAAACAAGGCTATCCAAAATAACTCCTCGATATTAATCGGGGTAACAATAAAATCGGAGGCTGTGACATAAGCGGCAGAGATCAACCCTAAACCCATCAAAGCCAGCACCAGCGGCACTAGCCCGACCCACACAGAACTAGCCTTGAGCCACTTTCGTAGAGGCTTGACCAGCGTTAGTACCGCCAACCCAAGCAACCCTAGCAGAAACATCAGAATCATTAAAACATGTACAATTGTAATCAGCATAATTAGTCCATCGTTGTTAGTTTATCGTTAGTAGTTTATAATTGTTAGCATTAACTCAAACTAATTACTCCATTCCTTAACACCCCTATTTTTTCAATTTCAACCTCAACTACATCGCCATTTTTAAGAAATTCTGGTGGAAAACGGGCAAAGCCTACCCCGCTGGGTGTGCCGGTAGCAATTATATCACCCGGTTCAAGCGTAAAACCACTCGAAAGCGAGGCAATAATCTGCCGGATAGTAAAAATCATATCTTTAGTATGACCCTCCTGCTTGGTAACACCATTAACCCGCAGTACAAGTCGCAGGTTTTGCGGATCACCGATTTCGTCGGCGGTTACGATCCAAGGGCCAAGGGGAGCGAAAGTATCGAAACTCTTGCCCTTGAACCATTGGTTATGGCTCTTTTGCAAATCACGCGCCGTTACATCATTGAGGCAAGTATAGCCGAAAATATAGTCCAACGCGACCTCTTCTGAAATATCGCGGCCCTGCCGCCCGATAATAACCGCTAATTCGCCCTCCCAATCAATCTTTTCACTGATTTTCGGATTAAAGGTAATCGCTTGCCCATGTCCAATAATAGCGGTAGGAGCCTTAGTAAAAAAGACTGGCACTTCAGGTGGTTTATCCTCGGTCTGGCTGACCTTTGCAAACTCGCTGATATGCTCGCGGTAGTTGCGCCCGATACAAATTATATTTTTGGATGGATTAAGGATGGGAGCCAACAACTTTACCTCTTCTAGTGGTAGACTGTTACCGAAGGGATTTTGTTTAACTGACCCACGTTTAATCAGGGTAATCATATCACCCGGCCAATCTAGGCTAGTGGGTTCAATTACTAAGCCGTTAAGACTATCTACGATACCAACTGCCTTGCCTCCCTGCCGTTCATAAGTCACGTAGCGCATCTTCTCTCCTCGCATCTTCTATTAAGTTCTCTGCTCCAAAAAATCATAAAGCACTCCGTTCTTAACCTTAATTTCTGGTGTTAAGGCAACCCTGATACTATTATGACTCAAGACCAAACTCGTTCTTGAGGAAGAGTTTGGTCTGTTGATAGACCTACGGTGTAGGGGTAGGTGCAAGTGTAGGAATAGGTGTATCCGTAGGTACAACCACCGTAGGTGTGTCGGTCGGCACAGGCGTGGGCGTGTCGGTCGGCACAGGCGTGGGCGTGTCGGTCGGCACAGGTGTGGGCGTGTCGGTCGGCACAAGTGTGGGCGTGTCGGTCGGCACAAGTGTGGGCGTGTCGGTCGGCACAGGCGTGGGTGTATCGGTCGGCACAGGCGTGGGCGTGGGTGTATCGGTCGGTACAAGCGTGGGCGTGGGTGTATCGGTCGGCGCAAATGTGGGTGTACCTGGAGGTGTGGTTATAATACCTAGTGTATCGGTTGGCACTACCGTCGGGGTTAGTGTATCGGTTGGCACTACCGTCGGGGTTATAATACCCATTGTATCGGTTGGCACTATCGTGGGTGTTATAATACCCATTGTATCGGTTGGCACTATCGTGGGTGTTATAACACCCATCGTATAAGTCGGTACTATCGTGGGTGTTATAACACCCATCGTATCGGTTGGTACAACCGTGACAGTAATCGTAGGTGTAGTGGTAGCAGTTACTATCGGCGAGCCTCCGATGGGTCCACCTGGTGAAGATTTATAGCCATGTGTTAAGACCTCGGCATAGGTGGAGGGCGCACCCGAAGTCGGGCCTGAAAGACTAACGTCTGCTCTAAGCTTATAGTCCAAACTTGAGAGGTAGGTGGAACCGAAGTTCCAATTTGTAGCCCAGTTGCACATTTGGGTAAGAAGACAGGAAGGAGGGTTGCGGCTAGGATAAGGTGACGTAAGATAAGTTACGTTACTATCTGTGCTGAGTGACCACCCTAATTTTACTGGCAAAGTAATGGTATAGCCAGTAACCGGAATAACCTTTATTGTTAGAGTACGTGTTACATTAACACCGGTAACTATAGGAGAAGCGGTAACGGTAAAGACTCTCTGTAACCAATCATTATAGGGATCTCTGGTATTAGTAAGATCGTATTTACCAGTATAGGGTTGCCAGACCACAATCGCTGCCTGTAGTGCCTTAGTAGTCGCGGTAGCCTTGAGCCATGAAGAGGTGGCAGGCAAGATATTCTCGGTCTGTTTAAAGGTTTGTTCACCTGTCCAATCACTACAACTTGAGCTATTAAGAGCAAGGTTAGAAGTAGCATCCGTACAATATTGTGCGGCGATGGTTAGACCACCATTAACTAATTGACCCGCCAAAGTTGAGGGTGTGGTACCAACCGAGGGTGCGGGTGTCTCATCCGGCCAGTAGACTGAATAAGTTATGGCAGTAACTCCGGTGGCAGTATCGGTATTTGTATCGGTTGCTCCAAGTGGCCGAACTTTGAGTACTACAGCACTAGTCATATCGGGAGTAGTACTAGTGGGATAAGCGATAAGGCGTACCTGTCCTACCGGAGGTGTAGTTCCAGTCGTAACACTTCCGACTGTAGCACTAATGAAAGTAGTTTTTACCTGAAAAGTAGAGGGGAAATAGTTAGTTAACGTGGAAAGAAAACCATATTTTATTCCCCCCAAAATTATAGGATTATTCTTATTCTGGGCAAATACGCCACTTGTGCTGGAATAGGTACAACCTGAATCATCCAGCGTGGTACTACACAACCACCAACCAATGATAACCTTGCTCTGAGGCTCTATCTTGGGGGTATCTGCGATGTGATCCCAATCCAACTTCCAAATTAGGTTATCAGCATCAGTACTAGTGGCGGTCTTCGGACCACTACTGTTGCTGATACGTTGAGAAGTAGTACCCGGTACGGTTACATCAAAATAAACCCTCCTTACGGTGGCGGCGACTGTATTTTTGGGATTGGAATTAAGTTTTACGGTTAAACTAGTCGTGCGGCTCATCATCAAAGAAGCGGTTAAATCCACCGGACCGGGGGCCAGTTGTGTATCAGGGCGGCTACCATCCTGCACCTGAACGGTCAGACTTACCAACTTAATGTAGATAACCTTTACATTCGTGGTATCGGTATAAATGACGCTGGTACTACCTGACTTCCAAATGGGGCTGACCTTGAGAAGAAGCGTAGTATTAGTATTAGTCAAAACTGTAGTTGGGAATGAGTTCTTAATAGCAGCAAGATCCAAGCTGACCGGGGTAGTGGCCGCTAAATTTAAATTATTGATTTGGTTATTGCTGATGCTTATTACTGGCGAGGAATTTACAGTAGTAGCGCCATTTACAATATCCAAACTCCAACTAATCTGACTAACTGAAGAACTATTTACAATTGCCACTGTTTGCAGGTTGACCTTAGGTAGTGGGCTGGTATCATCTACGGCAATGGGCAAGTAGTTAGGGTTGGCGACGAGGCCGGGATCATACCAAGGTCCAGTACTACTACCATTTAACGCGACAGAATTTATCCGAGGCTCGGCAATATTTAAACTACCCCCAATCGCATAAATGTTATCCGTAGGCAACGGAAGGCAATTGACTTTTTGCTCCAGATCGGTTGCACCAGTCCCCCAACAACCAGTAGCACTGAGTTGAATAGTACTACTTTCTTGCGGTGGAATATTCCCGGTATTCCACTTAAAGGTTGGTAAAGCACCGATAGGAATAGGACTATTACTAAAAGGAATAGTAATAGTGTTAGTTATCAAACTGATGGGATTTCGGGGATTAGTACGGTAAGAGGCCGAGAAGCTGATCTTGCTAACGCCATATCCTTCCAGCATCAGTCCTCCTACGGTCTCGTTGGAGGAGAGCGTTGAGTTAGCTCCTAATGCGGGATTATAATTTATAGCGGTGGAATTGAGTTTGATAGCCGGTATAGTCAGTGTACGAAGAACCTCACTTTTTACGCCGCATTGTTCTCCCGCGCAGGCTTGTAATTTAAACACTAGCTTTTGATCGGGCTTGAGACCCAATGCTACCGGGTCAAAGTTATAGGTAAAGTTATTTTTGCTAGTAGCCACCGTACTCAAGGGAGCTTCCACTGGACTGGCACTCGCAAAAGGAGTGTAGGTGATGAAATATTTAATTTTGTCTATCCGTGCGGTAGGGGTAGCTGATACTGTCAGAGAGACCGGGCCTGAAATAGATATATCACTGGCTGGAGTCACAAACGTTGCCATAAAGGGCGGAATTGTTCCATTCACCGGAGGAGCTTTGTAACAATAGAGTCCGCCTTTGTCACCATCCCAACAGACTTTTGGTGTGAAGGTGACGGTCTGAGCAGGCCAACTGGCGGTGTTAAAATCAACACTCCAACTAGCGGCTCCACTGCCTGTCGGGTTTAGATTAGCGGGGGCACTAGTCGCGGTTTGGGCGACCGTACCGCCTGCTGGAATGTAGGTATATTCTATAAAAACTGCCCCCCCAGGATTATAGAGCTTGCCAATCGTGCCAACCAACGTAACGCTGATAGGTAAGGTGGTAAGAGTAGCGGGGTCTGTCGTAAGGCTAATGGTAGGCTGCTCCACTTGTAATGGTGGCAAAGTATTGGTGGGTGTGGTACAGACGTTAGGGTTGTTATCATCGGCTCCCCAGCAAACTTTGGCATCCATTTTGATACCCGTCTGAGGTGGTATGGCGGCAGTATCCCATTTTACGGTGTACTTGTTCGCACTGGTGCCTTTTTCCGTTAGTGCTACGGTCATCGCTGCATCCGTCGGGTTAGGTTTATAGGTATAGCTGTAGAGAATGTGATCTACGATACCTGTTACTTCTGAGGTAACATTTACCACCTCGGCTAACTTAGGCGAATCGGGGTTTAGTGTGATTATAGCGGCTGGTTTGGCAATGCTAAGTCCGGCGACACCGGCCTCGATTTTCAAGCAACTTGCATCATCCGAAGTCCAGCAAATTTTACCAGATAGGTCAATTGGGGTCTGTGGAGGCAAAGCCGAAACATCCCAACTTATCGTCCAGTTGTTACCCAAGTTGGCTTCTCCCGCCAGCGGTTTTTCAGCCGCTACACCCCCCGGTTGGTCAGTAAACTTGGCCGTAAAGCGAGCTGCCGTCGGTTTAGCTAGTCCATTCGACGTAACTCCTAGCTTAATCTCCACTTTATTATTGATCGGGCCACTGACCGGTGAAATAAATTGTACCGACGGAGTTGGTTGGGGATTAATAATAACCGTGATGGGTATCAACGCCGCACCATTGTTATAGCTAATGTTAAAGTTAGCCGTAATGGGCGCGTTAGTTAGATTATACTCCTTTAAACCTACTAGTAGTGAAGCAGTTCCAGCGGCAGGTACGTTACCGGCGGCTTGAGCGAATTTTAGAAAAGTTACAGCTGGCCCTGTGGGAGGTTGAATTATCCAGTTGGCTGGACCAGCTCCAGTATTGATTAACTGTACATTATTTGAATCCAAGTTAGCATCAAAGGTAACTTGAGCGGGAACCGCCGCTAAAACACCCGGTGGAACCACCGTAGGGGTAGGCAGAGCAGCAGCGGTAGCAGCAGCAACAGCAGCAGCGGTAGCAGCAACATCTTCGGGGGGAGCGGTAGGGGCTAACGTGGGCAATGGCGTAGGAGCATTGGGGTCAGGTGTAGGTGGAGGAAGTATAATCGTAAAGCTGGCCGAATCTTTCTCGTCCGTTGAAATATTACCCGCACCATCTACAGCCTTAAAAGTAATAACATAATCCCCAGGCGCGGTAAATTGAATCGGTTTGGCCGCCGCATCCAGATTGTAGTCTAGTAATTCGGCTCCATTAATTCGGTAGCCGATGGAGGCGATACCACTCAAGTTATCTGTCGCATTTAATTGCAAAGAGACTGATCCACGAGCCACCCGATTACCATTAGGACTGCTATCACTTTCAAACAAAGTCGCACCAAAATCAGCACTTATAAGAGGAGGCGTTTTGTCAATGGTGAAGTAAGACGTTATTCTAGTTGTCGTTGTTACCTCCTCGCTTCCATCCTCCATTACTAGCTTATAAAAACCCTCCTCTTGTATCAGGCTATGCTGCGGATCGAGTAAAATCGGGGTTTGTTCTGTGGAACCATCCGGCCCATTGCTTAGATTAGTGAGGGTAAGCTTGGGAGTGGTGCCACTGCTCTGGTATTGAACCAGCACGGGTTGGTTGTAAGCTTTGCCATCATCAGGGTTGAGAAGTTGGAAGTTGGGAGTGGATTTATCCGTTGACTCGGTAAGATCTTTGGTACAACTAGACCCTTCGTTGCCTAGAAAACTAACTACTACATTAGGTTGATAACCTTTGCTAATAAAGTACTCTAATGTTTTATAATTGGTGCCATCCCAAGGATCGTTAACGCGGTAGGTGGATGCAATATGACGCGAGCCACTCAATACTACTACCCAGTGTATTCCAACCTGCTGACTACCAATAAGACCTACTAAAGCCGGACGACCTGTACTCAGGTCTCTATCAAGAATACTCCAATCAAACCGATTTCGTTGGGCTTGCAATTTACTATTGGTACAATTATAGGATAACACCGACCAATCGAAGGAGCTATTTGGGTTGGTACTATTCAATTTGTTCAGACAGCTATTCAAGTCGCTGGGGCCACTATTTCCAGTCTTATAAAAATTGAGCATCATGGCGGCAGCAATCAGGGGACAACCTTGCTCACTTATTTTACCCCCACCTTGCATCGCTTGATCGCGCCATTGAGGGTCATTTTGGCTGGTTGTATTTACAAAACACTCTCCCTGACGCAAAGGGGCTGGCCCCGGTTCTTTGACATTCTGGGCCTGAAAATTAAAAATTTGAGCTTTTTGATTTTTAGGGGTTACTGTAGGAATTGGGCGGTCGAGGTCTGGAAAGATCTGATTGTTCGTCACGGCTACTTCGGTTTGCTTGGTTGGGTTTTGGCTAGAGCGGATTATCAAGCGTTTACCGTTCTCCGACCAGCAGAGTGGGCTACCCGTAGCCATAGCTTCGCCATAAAAGAGATCCGGCCTTAGCAGAGGCACTGAATTTGCTAACTTATGGGCGCGGTTGTCGCTTAGATTGACCGCCCATAACTCTAGGTTCGTGCCATTGCGTACTACATAACCAAGTTGGCTCCCCCTTGCATCCCACACCGGGCGGGTAGTCCACAAACTCGTTCCATTCGGCACCGCGTTAGCAATGCGCTGTTTGGTCTGTGTATTTACGTTCATCACGTAAATGTCGGCGTTATCTAACCCCTCATTGCGAGCCGTAACATAGGCCACTGCCCGGCCATCCGGCGAGACCGACACCAAGCTGGCAAATATGCCCGGCAAGAGTTCACCCTGTTCGACTAGCCGGGTTTGGCTACCATCAGGTCGTGTCACTACCAAATTGGTATTGCTTCCATTCATTTGTAGTGTAGCGGTAGTACTAGGATTGTAGGTCACGCAGTTGCTTGGCTGAGCCTCTAGGCCCAGTAAGCTAGGCCACAGCACCATTATCAGTAAACCCATCATTAGCACCGGGGCTAATAAGGCCGAGGCCAACAAAGTCGGCGTTAATAATAAGAGGCGTAACCAAGGCACCGCACAAGATTGAACCAACGTGCCTTCGGCACGGATTGACGAATTTTCGATGCCCACTGCAAAAGTATAAGTTTGATCGGGCTTAAACCAATTGCGCCGCCAGAAGCGCACTTCTAAAGAACTCTTAGTCGTGCTTTCGGGAGCCATTTCTACTACGGGCGGTTGTAAGATTAGCTTGAACTCCTCCGTTTCTGGTTCGGCCAAGAGATTCAAGAGGGCGGATTCGCCGAGGTTGTTCTTTAGATCGAGTTGGTAGTGTACCACTTTTTGAGTGGTATGCTGCACTTGGGGCGAGATTACTATTTCCTGCGGGATAATCTTCTTTAGTGGTCTAACGAGCAGGATAAAGGGTTGGCTGACTACAACCGCTTGGGTGTTGTTGCTCACTACCTCCAATATGGGCGAGTAAGAACTAGGAACGGCATCCAGCGGAATATTCAACTTCACCCGCACGGGAGCCTCATTCCCAGGTTGGTCGGGATAGAGCATTATTTCCGGCTCTTCAAATTCAAACCAACTTGGATCTACTTCATTCACTTTCAGTTCAAAGCGATCTACTTGTCCGCTATTGTTAATTAAGGTGAGTTCCAAATCAAGGCTTTCACCCACCGTTACTTGAATTGTAGTAGATGGTAATACTAATTCAATATTTTGGCTCATAATTCTCCCTCTGCCGTTCTCTCCAGAACCCAAGTTAAAGACGAGTTTTTCCCTTTGCCCAGATGCACATTGGGTGTATGCAATACCCCCCTACCCGATGTAAGGAGGGTGTATGCCATACACCCCTACCAATTGATTGCACCTTCCGATAGCGTTTCCAAATTCTACCGGAGGCCTGACCGGGAGGCCAACCGGAAATTTATTTCCGGTCTTGAATTACCCGGATTCTAAAGCTAACAGCCCCGCTTTTGAATCCGGGTTAGCCGTAGGCTGACCGTAAACTGGTTGTAACCCAAGTTAAGGCTGACCGCAGGCTGGCCTTCCGGTCTAAAGATTAGACATTACTCAAATAGAAAGTGGCATAGACTGTACCTAATGCCCCACCTAATCTAGCCGTCACGGTATAAGGACCTGGCGTACCATTGGCCGTAAAAGTAATGGATGCCACCCCATTGACCGTTGGCACTAGTGCTGTATACGCCTGAACTCCAGCAACACCTACTGTAGTAGGTGCGACAAAAGTAACATCCGTAGCAGGGCTATCCGTCGCCACGTTATTGTATTGATCCCGAATAATTACCGAAATGGCAGTAAAAGTGGTATTCGTTACGGTGGTCAACGGCGTACCCAAAGTCGTAACGGGTATAACTAGCGTATTGGCTGCACTCGGCGCACCCGGAAGGTTGGTCAGATTGACGGCGATTGCCGTGAGTGGCACTCCACCTGCCGTAGGGGTTAACGTATAACTACCTGCAATAGTATTAGCAGTCGCAGGTACTGTAACGACACCAGCAAGGGTAGTAGCGGAACTAGGTGTATACCAAGCCGTAGCCGTAATACTGCTACTGGCAAAGCTGACCGGAGTACCATTTGCCACCAGATTGCCGTATTGGTCTCTAACCGTCAAAGTCAATGCTACTGGGAAGGCTGTGTTAACGGTGGCACTGTTCCCCGCAGGGGTAAAGGTACTAGTCGTAGCACTTGGCGCACCCGGAGCGTTGGTCATAGTGACCGCGCTAAACGTTATTGTACCGATAGTAGGTGTTACTGAGGAAGGACCTGCCGTATTATGAGCCGTCGGCGTAAGAGTAATTACACCACTGGCATCGGTGAAGAAGGGACCAACCGGAAGCGTAACACCTGTACTGGCAAAGGTGACCGCCGTATTTGCCAGCGGATTGTTTGAACCATCTAGAATCGTCCAAACCAGCGGCGCAAAATTAGTACCGACCGTAGCCGTCAAGCCATTAGCGGGGAGTGTACTGTTACCTTGACTCGCCGGGCCAGGATTAATTTGTAGCGCGATTGGGTTGAGTGTCACTCCTAGCACCGTCGGCGTTATGCCAAAGCTACCCGCCAACGTATTAGCTGTTGGTGTGAAGTTTACCACACCAAAGGCATTGGTAGCGAAAGGACCAGGAGGAAGCGTCAGCCCACTGCCACCGACAAAGGTGACCGCCGTACTGGTGGTGATCGGATTGCCATAGAAATCTTTGACGGTCAAGGTTAATAACCCAAAGCTAGTGCTGAGGTTAGTGGTGGTGATTCCGCCCGCCGCCGTAAAGGTACTGACCGCTGCACTCGGCGCACCCGGAGCGTTGGTCAGAGTGACCGCGCTAAACGTCACTACACCGATAGTAGGTGTTACGGAGGAAGGACCCGCCGTATTATTAGCTGTCGGCGTAAGAGTAATTACACCACTGGCATCGGTGAAGAGGGGACCAACCGGAAGCGTAATACCCGTACTGGCAAAGGTGACTGCCGTATTTGCCAGCAGATTGCCCGAACCATCTTTAATCGTCCAAACCAGCGGCGCAAAATTAGTACCGACCGTAGCGATCAAGCCATTAGCGGGGAGTGTACTGTTACCTTGACTCGCCGGGCCAGGATTAATTTGCAGATGGATTGGGTTGAGCGTCACTCCTAGCACGGTTGGCGTTATGGCAAAGCTACCCGCCAACGTATTAGCCGTTGGTGTGAAGCTTACCTCACCTAGAGCATCGGTAGCGAAAGGACCCGTAGGAAGCACCACCCCACTACCACCAACAAAGGTAACTGCCGTACTAGTGGTGATCGGATTGCCATAGAGATCTTTGACGGTCAAGGTTAATAGCCCAAAGCTAGTGCTAATGTTGGTGGTGGTGATACCGCCCGCTGCCGTAAAGGTACTGGTACTAGCTTTAGGCGCACCCGGAAGATTGATCAGATCGAGTGGGTTGAGCGACACTCCTAGCACCGTCGGCGTAATTATAGAACTACCTGCCGTATTATTAGCCACCGGGATAAGAGTAACCACACCACTAGCGTTAGTATTGTAGCTACCTGTAATCGTCACCCCGGTACTAACAAAAGTGACCGCCGTATTTGCGATGGCGTTACCATAGAAATCTTTAACCGTCAAGGTCAAGAGTGGGAAGGGAGTAACGACGACGGTTTTAGTGATACCCCCGGCGGCAGTAAAGCTACTGCTGGCAGGGTTGGGCGCACCGACCGTGTTAGTAAGATTGATACTAGCTGGGGTGAACCCTGATCCGGTTATGCTCGGCGTTAGCGCAAAGACACCCACCGTACCATGGGCCGTCGGTGTGATAGTAACCGCACCATTAAGGGTAAGGAAGGGACCACCTGTAATCGTCACCCCGGTACTGGCAAAAGTGACCGACGTATTATCATTGATTAGGTTGCTATTCGCGTCCTTAAACGTAAAGGTAAGTGGCGAGTAAGCAGTGTTGACTGGAGCGTTGAGCGTCCCAGTAGCAACAAAAGTAGTGGCCTTACCCGCGAGGTTAGTGAGCGTGATTGGGCTGGAGTTGAGCGCGATTCCCCCGGCGTTAGGAATTAAGGTATAGGTTCCAGCCACCGTATTAGCTTTAGCACTGAGCGTAACCAAACCACTAGTGGTAGAGAGATTACCTGTACTAATACCAGTACCAGTGGCAGTAGCGGGACCCCCGGTACTGTTGGTGAAAGTAACCTTCGTACTATTTGTCACCAAATTGCTATATTGGTCTCGAATGGTCACTGCGATAGCCGGGAAGTTGGCAGTACCAGCAGTACCACCAGCCACCGCCGTAAGTACGGTGGGGGTATAGGTGGCAGTGGCTGGCACATCGGGAACATTTACGAGTGCCAGAATCCTCGTAAATGACAGGAATGCAGGTATGACAGTTATATTAGCAGTTATGTTATAGCTCCCAACTAGATTAGTAAGTGCCGTCGGCGTGATAACAATTTGACCGTTAATATCAGTAGTAAACGGCCCAGCAATACTGGCGGGGTCGACTCCGGTACTAGTGAAAGTGGCTGAGTAACCTACCACCGGATTACTATTACTATCTTTGAGCGTCAAAGTCAAGGCGGGGAAGTTAGTGCCTACGGTAGCAGTCAAGCCACCTGAGGATACAAACGTACTTTGGGCAAGAGAACTCGAAGGCGAACCTGAATTATTTTTTATGTCGAGCGTAAAGTAGGGGGTTAGGGTTCCAACTACTGAGACAACAACTGGGTAGTAAGCTGAAGTATCTGATTTAGGATTGGTTGTGAGACTAAGTACAGCCTGACCCAAACCACCTGAAGTAACCACCGTTCCGGTGGCAGGGGTGGCACTTGCACCGCTTACAGTTGTTGATACAACATATGCTACAGTAATACCATTCGCCACCGGATTGTCATACTGATCGCGTAGCGTGAGGGTGATGTTAAATGAAGTGTTTATACTAACAAGTAGTGGTGTACCAGTAGGCTCAACCGCACTGGCAGGACTTGCCGTACTGTAGAGGGGGTTTGGCACATCAGGATCATTTCTAAGAGTGATCGGGTTGAGCGTCACGCCCTCGGCGGTAGGAACGATATTATAGCTGCCGGAGACTGTATTAGCGTATGGCGTGAAGCTAACCACACCATTAACCGTAGTTAGGGAACTAGGCGGAAGATTATTGGCGGTCGCGGTAACTCCGGTACTGGCAAAAGTGACCGTAGTACCATCTACCACCAAGTTGCCCCCAGCATCTTTAACCGTCAAAGTTAGTGGTTGTGGGAAGGGCTTAGTGACGACGGTATTAGTGGAGGTAAAGGTAAAGGTACTCATCGCGGCACTCGGCAGACCCGGCAGGTTCTGGAGATTGAGCGCGAGCCCAGTGAAGGTGACTCCCCCGGCGGTAGGCGTTAAGAGATTGAAACCAGACGTACCCTTAGCGGTAGGGGCGAGAGTAACTTGGCCGCTAACGTTGGTAGCGTAGGGATTAGTGACCGTAACCCCGGTACTGGAAAAGATAACAGGAGTACCAGTTGAGACCAAATTGCCGTACTGGTCTTTAACCGTCAAGGTTAGCATTGGGAAGTTCGTGCCAACCGTAGCGGTCAAGCCACCAGAGGAGGTAAACGAACTATTGGCTTCATCAGGTATGCCCGGCAGGTTGGTAAGACTAAGCGGACTGCCTATACTAGGAATTAAGTTGTAGCTACCAGAGACCGTATTAGCAGCGGCGGGTACAGTAATTATACCCGCAAGGGTAGTGGCAGAAGTAGGGGTATAGTAGGCGTTAGCCGTAACCCCACTGCTGGTAAAGGAGACCGCCGTACCATCGGCTACGGTATTGCTGTAGACATCCCGAACCGTCAAGGTCAATAGCGGGAAGGACGTACCAACGGTAGTCGTAAAGCTACCCGCCGAGGTAAAGGTAGTGTTAGCGTTATTTGGCACATTAGGATTGTTTTGGACATAGACAGGCGTAAAGAAGTTAGCAACCCCATTTACCGTAATAGTACCGTTGTAAGAACCTGCTACAGTATTAGAGGTGAGCGGAAATGCCACCAAACCACCTGAAGTAGTCTTTGCCATGGGTACACTAGTGACACCAGCCGCAGTAGAAGCAAACGGTATATTAATGCTTACAGGTGTGCCATCTGCCACCGCATTGTTGTACTGATCGTGGATGGTCATGCTGATGGTAAAGTTAGGGCTATTACCAACTACAAAGGTTAGCGGCGCACCTAGGGTAGTGCTAGGAAGTAAGCTACTATTGACCAAAAATGGTAGATCAGGATCGTTTCTAAGATTGAGGGCATTGAGCGTCACTCCCCCGGCGGTAGGCGTGAGCGGATAGGTCGTAAGGGGTGCTGTCGCCGTCGTCATAGCCATCGGTGTAACAGTTACCACGCCATTAGTGGTAGTGAAAGATCCAGAGACGGGGCCAGAAATACTAGCGGCGGTCACCCCTGCTCCGGTAAAGGAGACCAAAGTGCCATTGGCTACGGTATTGCTGTAGACATCCCGAACCGTCAAAGTCATTACTGGGAAGTTTGTGCCAACCGTCGCGGTCAAGCCACCTGCCGAGGTAAAGGTAGTTTTAGCAGCATTAGGTATATTAGGATCGTTTTGAATATAGATACTAGAACTACCAGGCGTAAAGAAGTTAGCAACCCCACCTACGGTGATTGCCCCATTGTAGAGACCTGCCTTAGTGTTAGTGGTGAGCAGAACGGTCACCAAACCACCTGAAGTAGTCAATGCTGGGGGTGGAGTAACGACACCACCAACCCCACTGAAAGTAAGGCTCACCGGGGTACCATCCACCACCGGATTGTTATGCTGATCGTGAATAATCATGCTGACGGTAAAGTTAGGGCTATTGCCAACCACAAAGGTTAGCGGCGAGCCAAGGCTAGTAGTAATAGAACCTGAAGTTGAAGTACTTAAAGTTAAACTACTATTGCCCAAAAATGGTAGATCAGGATCGTTTCTAAGATTGAGGGCATTGAGCGTCACTCCCCCGGCGGTAGGCGTGAGCGGATAGGTAGTACCGGGTGTAGTTATCGTCGTTAGAGCCCACGGTGTAACCGTTACCACACCACTAGTGGTAGCGAAAGGCCCCGCAATACTAGCGGGTGTGACACCTGTTCCAGCAAAGGTAACTACTATACCATCGGAGACTAGGTTATTGAATTGGTCTCTGACCGTTAGAGTCATTAGTGGGAAGGTCGTATTGACAACGGTGTTAGTGATTCCACCTGCCGCGGTAAAGGTAGTTTTAGCAGCACTAGGCACATCGGGATTGTTTTTGACATAGAAAAAGAAGAAATTGGGAACCCCACCTACGGTAACTGTACCAGTGTAAGAACCCGATACAGTATTAGAGGTGAGCGAAAATGCCACCAAACCACCTAAAGTAGTTGACGCTGCGGGTAGACTAGTGACTCCAGCAACCACAGTACTAGGAAGTACATTAAGACTCACGGTTGTGCCATCCACCACCGGATTGTTATATCGGTCGAGCATGGTCATACTGAGCGTAAAGTTAGAGCTAGGGCTAACCACAAAGGTTAGCGGTGCAGCAAAACTATTATTAGTAATAGGACCTGAAGTTGAAGTACTTAAAGTTAAACTACTAGTAGTAAATGCTAGATCAGGATCGTTTCTAAGATTGAGAGCCTTTGCGTTATACGCCACGCCACTAACAATCGGGGTTAACGGGTAGGTAGTACCAGCAGGCGTAGCCGTAGTCATCGCCAGTGGCACGATGGTCACCACGCCATTGATTGTAGCGTAAGATCCAAGGATGGGGATGGGACCAGTAATACTACTGGCTACCACCCCGGCTCCCGTAAAGGAAACCAAAGTATTATCTGCCACGAAATTGCCATATGTATCTCTGACCGTTAAGGTCATTGTTGGGAAGTACATGCCAACCGTCGTGGTCAAACCACCTGACGAGATAAAGGTTGTGGTAGTAGCACTAGGCACATCGGGATTGTTTTGGACATAGAACGAGAAGAAATTGGCAACCCCATTTACGGTAACTGCACCAGTATAAGAACCCGATACAGTATTAGAGGTGAGCGAAAATGCCACCAAACCACCTGAAGTAGTTGACGCTGCGGGTACACTATTGACCCCAGCACTACCAGCACCAGACGGTACATTAAGGCTCACGGTTGTGCCATCCACCACCGGATTGTTATGCTGATCGAGGATGGTCAGACTGAGGGTAAAGTTAGAGCTAGGGCTAACCACAAAGGTTAGCGGTGCAGCAGGACTATTAGTAGGAAGTAGAGTGCTATGAATTTGGCTAGGTAGATCAGGGTTATTTCTAAGATTGAGTGAGTTAAGCGTTACCCCCCCAGCGGTAGGCGTTAACGTATAGGTAGTACCAACAGGCGTAGCCGTAGTGTTAGCCGTCGGGGTGACGGTAACTTTACCATTAAAGGTAGTGAAAGGACCGGCAATACTAGGAGGTGTAACACCCGTTCCAGCAAAGGTAACTACTGTACCATCCGCCACTAAGTTATTAAATTGGTCTTTGACTGTCAGAGTCATTGTTGGGAAGGGGTTGCTGACGGTAATGCCGACGGAGGTGGTCAATCCTGCGCCATGAGTAAAGGTACTATTGGCGGCAGATGGCACACCGGGCAGGTTTTTCAAGCTAAAAGGAGTCGCTAAGAGCGGGAAAGTACCACCACCCACGAGGTTTGCCGTAGCACTCACGTTGTAGGGAGTGGTACTAGCGATGGTTCCAGCGACTGGCGTAAACGAGACTGTACCACTATCGGTAGCAGAGATAAGAGTGGCAACCGTAAAGAGATTGGCTCCGTTGGGGGCGGCAGTACCAGTGAAGACCACTGAGACATTATTCACCGGATTTCCATGTGTATCTTTGAGGGTGATAGAGAGCGGCACCCCAAAGGTAGTAGAGACGGGGGCACTGATAGTGGTAGTGGGTGAGAAGGTGGTGGCCTGAACGGGAACATCCGGCAGAACCACCAGATCAAAGTTGAGGATGGCATTTCCTGACCCGGCACTTACGGCTACTTGGAAGGGTAGATCAGGGCCAAAGGGGGCGTGATTATTAGATTTAATACCTGCAACGAGAAAGTCGGGGGCCGTAGCGATACCACTAGCATCGGTAACAGCCGTAACAAAATCACTAGAACCACTGGGACTATTAAAGCTGCCATAGGAGGAATTGACGGTATTGGTGACGACGGTAAAAGTAACCAAAGTCCCGACTAAAGGAGTTCCGGGTAAATCGGTTACCAAGACCCCAAATTTAATTGGGAACTGTTGTCCAGCCACCACCGTTTGGGTTAGTGGCATAGTGGCGGCGGCGATAGTAACGTTAGCCGGGTTGCCGGGCAGGTTAGTCAGAGCAATATTGCCGGGAATGTAAGACCCACTACCACTGATAGTTACAAAGTAAGGACTATCCGTGAGTGCATTATTGGGTGTATTACCAAGGGTCTTAGTAATGTAAGGCGAGATACCAGCGTAAAAATCCGCTGGCGCAAGGGCGTAGCCATTATTGTCGGTAAGAGCAGTGACGGTAGTGGTAGGATAGCCCGCCGTAGTAACAGTGGTACTAAATTCCCCGGACGAGAGATTGGTCAAAGGGTCGGGGGCCGCGAAAGTAACCGTTACCCCAGGTGCGGCCTTGCCGTTAATATCTAGGATTTGAATCTTGAACCTGACAGGGAAAGGTTCGCCGATTCTAGCCGACTGGTTGTTAGATGTAGCATCTACGAGAATCGGAACCGAGGCTGGATCGCTATTAAAGAGGGCGAAGTCGGTAGAAAGGGTTCTGGTGATAACGGTAAACGAAGCCCTGACGTTAAAGCTACCCGTTTTCGAATTGGCATTGAAATCGGGGGCAAAGGCTTGACCGTTAGCGTCGGTCGTAACTGTAACAATATCGTAGCCAGCATTACCCTGAACGGTCTTAGTAATACCAAACCAACCAGTGGGATTGGCAGGGAAAGAGAAGCAGATGCCCATAAGGCCACAAGAAAGGTTAAAGGTCTCAGGAGGTGCTGTAAAAGTAACCGGAATACCTTTCACTGGGTTGAGGTTAATATCGGTGACTGCTACCTGTAGGGTAGTAGTATATTTAGTACTGTAGAGGGCGCTTTGAGGATTACCCGCGACAGTCCTAATCAAAATGGGGTCTCCCGGCAGCAATAAGAGCCTAGTAATCGGGGCGGCTAAATCCTCGCAATTACTTTCATCGGTCGTAGCACAGCCCTTTACTTCGAGGATAATGTCCGGTTGGGCCGGAAGGGTAAGTGGGTTCCAAGCCACCGTCCAAGGTCTAATCGCACCACTTAAGTTACTATTGATTAACTGAGTGGGGTCTAACAGGCGAGAAAGCGGTATAGCATCGGTGGTTTTAAGTTTGTAAGTGGCGTAGATGGAGGCATGATTAACATTAACCGTTGGAGTGATAGTGATGCTTATAATTCCGGTTAAAGTTACCACTTGGGAGTTGGTTAAAAGTAAGTCTGGATTGAAGATGACCACGCCACCCATCTTAGTTTTCAGGTTATTAAAGGTAGTCGCTGGCTGACAAATACTATCATCAGGACTGCTGCAAACCATAGTTGTAAGGATAATCGGTTGGCCCGGTGGTATTAAGCCGGTAGGCCAAACTACTTTCCAGTTATTAGTAAGATTGGCTGTTCCGGTTAAGGGATGATCGGCACTTAGATAGTTGGCACTAAAATTGACGTGATCGGCTCGGCCAATTGGCGTTACCGTAAGGAGCGTATTTTCACTCAAGATCCCATTGTCTGTAACCCCGGTAACTGTAGCACCCAGCGAAATAATTAAATTGTTGAGATTTGATGTGATGGGCTCACAGGCTGCTTCGTCGGCACTGGTACAAAGTACCCCTTTTAAGGTGATACCAGTTTGCGGGACGATAGTACTGGTATCCCAAACTACACTCCATTTATTAGCGGCAGTAGGCTTAACCGCTAGGATAACATCCTCTCCAGTACAAGTGGTTAAGCACTTCTTATAATTTGCCGTCAAGGTAACATGGTCGGGAGTTTTAGCTCCACTTGGAACTCCAACTTGCAAGCTGATGGTAGTGCTAATGTCTAGGGTGCTGGCAAGGGATGGTGAAATGAAGACCGCACTGGGTATGGGTTCGCCCCGGATAATAGCCGTCACGTCAATGTCGCCACCATCGGATTTAATTTGGAAGGTGAGCGTCTGGTCGGTGGTGAGACGAATAGGCGAAACCAAGCTAAGGTTTAAACTGGCGGTAGTTCCGGCCCCAATGGTTCCCTGAGCCAGATTAAAGTCCACTAGAGTAGCATTTGCACCCGGCACCAAACTCCAAGTCAGTAAGCCCGTGCCTTTATTTTTTAGGACAGTTGTTACTGCATTAGTACCCAATGGAAAATCAAGCGCGGTAAGGCTTACTTCCAAAGCGGGTACGGGTGGAGCAGGCGTTGGTGGCACAGTGGTAACGGGCGCAACGGTAGTGGCAACGGTAGTAGGTCGGGCGGTAGTAGGCGCAACGGTAGTGACTGCAACGGTAGTGACCGCCACGGTAGTTTTAGGCGCAACGGTAGTAGGTGCAACGGTAACTTTGGGCGCAACGGTAGTAGGTTTCACCACGACGGCGGTAGTCGCTGGTGGTAAAGTAGCGAGGGTACCGTCTTTATTAGGTGGTGGCACAACCCCAATCGTCAAAGTTTCAGTGGTGGTGTTACCGAGGGCATCCGTGACCTTATAAATCAAGGTATGCGCCCCTAAACCTTTTATTACAATCTGGTCAAAGGTGGTATCGCTGTTATAAAGCTTCCAATCTTGGTCATCTATTTTAAATTCAACCTTAGATACCCCACTCAAAGCATCTTCAGAGATCAAATCTACTGGTATAGTGCCGACATAATTCCCATTTTTGTCGGGTAGAGCTTTAATCTTAGCCTTAATTTTGGGTTTACTGCGGTCAATCGTAAAAAAGAGATTACGAATAGTTGGAAGGTCTCCATCGGCGGTACGAACCTCAATTCTAATGGAATAGTAACCTTCTTGGTTGATTAGGACTCTGCGACCACGCGGCAAATCTTTGTTAGTCAACTCAAAAAGCTTACCATCCGCTCCAGTAACGCGGGCGGTGGCGGTAGAGGTAAAAGTTTGGTTACTTTCTACTTCATAACCGAAGGTTTGATCTCCTGCGGTAATCATACCGTCGCGCACACTACCCGTAATTTGGATGTTGAGGTTGCTATCAGGAGTATTGTTACCACCACAATTCGAGCCGCCCCCATAGGAGATCAGCCAACCTAATTGGTAGCCTTTGCTTATGAAATATTCCAAATCTTTCCAAGTGGAGCCGTCCCAAGGGTCAATTACTTTGTAAGAATTGGCGACACTGTCGGCTCCGCTATTTACGATGACGAAATGAGAACCGGGTTGACCGTCAGGGCTAACTACACCCCGAATCAAGCCGACGATAGTAGGTCCATTTTTAAGACTATTATTTAGGGCTTCCCAGTTAAAATTAGAGCGTGTGCCAGGGCCGCGCATTTTACCTGCGCTACACTTGAGAATAGCATCCCAGCCTTTTTGTTCCATTGGGCTGGCTAAGTCACCTAAACACTTGTTTAGCACTTCGCTCGGATCATAATCTATCTGATAATAGTTAAGTAACATGGCTGCGGCCACAATTGGACAACCTGCATCGGACATATGGGGATCAGTGGGTTGGCTAGTACTGGTCTGTTTTAGCAGGAGGTTGGACCAGCGTGGGTCATTTTGGCTATAAGGTTGGGGGAAAGCACAGGGACTAGAGGTGGTAACGTCTTGAGCTTTGACACCGGGAAGTGGGGCAAAAAGCTTTTCGCCCGCGCGATTATCTTTAGCCGCTGGAGCAACGGTAGGAACGCCCACTAAAGAGCGTACTATACTGGAAGGAGCTGTACCAGTGGCAACTTCAATTTTACCATCCAAACCGATTTGGGTAGGTATTTTATCCCCACCTTCGGGGGGGGTTCTCCAAACCAAGATGGTGGAATTATTGGGGGTCCAGCAGATCACGCGGTTGGCATCGCCATAGAACATCGTAGCCTCAAGTTTATTGCCCAGCTTAGCACTTGGCACCAATAATTTGGCTTCGGCAGTATCGGCTATTTTGGCGACCACCCATAAGTCTAATTGAGTAGTAACGGGTTCAACGGGTAATGCGGCAGTCGTAGTAGAAACCACCGTTGTACCGGAAATAACAGCGGCGGCGGCAGGGGCGGCGGCGGTTTTGGATCCAGGACGACTTACAAAAGTCAGCTTTTCACCATCAGCCGACCAGACTGGGGCAATGGGCCAAAGCCCACTGGTAGGTACATTGGTTACCACTTTGGGGGCAATTTGGAGGTTTTCTAGGTCTACAATGTAAATCTTAGCGTCATCCATAGCGAGGTTGCGGGCGGTAACGTAGGCTAAGCGTCGTCCATCGGGCGAGACCGAGATCAGACTATGGAAGATACCGGGCAAGAGGTCGGGACTTTCGCCACCTACTACCTTTACCATCTGACCATCGCCGTGTGGTCCACTTACCCAAATCTGGCTTTCTACATTGTTGCTTACCAAACTAACTTGGCGTTTGTATTCAGGGCCACATGCGACTTCTGTAGTGGCTTTAATAAAGATGGGCAACAAGAAATTTATAGCCAGCAGAACCATCGCAAATATTACCCCTGCCGCAATCACCAACATACCCCAATGTTGGCGAATCCAGTAAACCGGGGGCAAGGCGCAGCGCTGGATAAAGACCGCCGGAATTTCTTGGGTAAAGCCCTCCAGATTGACCTTGAAATCGTAACGCTTATCTTCGGAGGCCCAGTTGCGATTACGGGGCCGGGCTACTAAAGTTAGGGCACCTTCTTCTCCTTGATCTAAGGTAATTTCCGAGGGTGTAACTTCAAAGAGACATTCATCATTAGTATCTTCGGCGTAAACCGGGTAGAGGCGCGTGGCATTACCCTTATTGCTCATAGAGACCCGGTAAACCGCTTTGTTAGACCTAGAGGTATATTCTAAGGGTTGTACCTCAAAGGTTTGACTCTCGATTTCCGAAACGACTAAATTAATAGGAAGCGAGGCACTATTATCGGCCCCACTGCGAGCCTTAATTATAATTTTACCACTGTAACTACCAGCGGTAAGACCTGCTGGTATAGTGATGTTTACTTCTACTACTTGCTGGTTTTCGCTTTCGGCGGCACTAACGCCGGGTTGTGGGGGACGCAAGGAGAAATTGGGTGGGGTAAAACTGACCCAAGCGGGTTCCATGCCGAGATTATCAAGGTCTTGGATCGGCTCGAACGAGAGCGTAAAGAAATCAATTACTGGACTCTGATTAGTTAGGGTCAAACTAACTTTTGTAGCTTGATCCGGGGCCAGTTCAATTAAACTATTATTTATATCAGTTTTGATCATAATTATAGCCCTCTAAGCTTGCTAAGCCGTTTTCCATCTTTTTCTGTGCCCAGCTAATTACCTCTTGCCAGCATTGGCGCTGGTTATAGGGTAAACTAGCGACAAGTGTTTCGGCTAATAAAGGGTAAGTAAAGCGATAAGTATCCGCTTCTTCCTCGATTAGTTTTTGATCGGTTAATTCAGTCAAAGTTTGTCCTAGCCTAGTCTTGTCTAGGTCAATCCACCAGCCTGCCCCATCACTACGGTGCAGCAAGATTTGTCGCAACATTTCAAAGTTAAAAGAGAGTTCGGACTTTTGTAGGCCGAATCTTGAACCCAAATTCCAAGGAAGCGCGAGCAGCGGCGAAATCACACTGCTCTTAGGGAAAGTGGTAGCAATTAACGCGGCCAAGCGCAACAATACTTGGGCATTGTTGCTCAAATTAGCTACCAAACGTTTGATATAAAGCGTCACCGAGGGGGGTATTTTCCCGTTCCAGATCTCCCCCATCTCCCATTGCCCTTCGATTAGTCGTAAATAACCTTCTTTATACCAATCATTCAACAATTCTAAAGCCAAGCGTGGATTTCCCCAACTGTTTTGATTCACCAACTCTACCAAACTGGCTCTCAGCGAGAGGTTCAAGCGACTTGTCAACAATTGCTGAATCTCGTCGGGCTTGAGCCGTTCTAGCCGTTGCGTTATTTGCGCGGTTTCTGTGGCCCAATTTACTAAGCGACCTAGTTCGGGCGACGCTACCCCATCATTAATCGGTCGTAAGGTACTAAGTATTACAAGGGAGCGCAGCATGGGGTAGGTCAGTAAATAGCGGAGTAGTTGCACCGCTAGGCTAGGCAGGTATTGAAGGTCATCTAGCACTAAAACCAGGGGTTGCTTGCGCTGCATCCAGGTTAGAACTTGCGCCATCGCCACAAAAACCCCCTCGCGGTTAAAGCGACCTGCCGAATTGCGCTCCAAAGTGGGGGTTTCTTCTGTTACTTCCTGAAGTTGGTGGCTGGTAGAAAGGCTCTCTTGAGGTTGACCGGGTAAATCGGGCAGAAGACGATATAACTCTGGGTTACAGCAGTGCAAACACTCTTCCAGTTCCGACTTTTTTAAGTGGCCTAGGGTTTGTTGTAAAAGGATGGAGAAGGTGCTAAAAGGCAAGTCGGCCTGTTCTGGAGAGCAAGTGGTATAAATCACCTGAAACCCGACTAACTCGGCTTGTTCGGCGAGGGTGTGGGCTAGGTAAGTCTTACCGATGCCAGCTTCACCCATCAGGAGCGTTAGGCTCCCATAACCTTGCAGAGCTTCATTTAAAGAGTGTTGCCAACGACGTTGTTCTGCTAGACGACCAATCAATTTAGGAGCAAGCAGTTGAGCTTCAGGAACCTGCTCCTTGCTCTTACCCCTTCTTTGTAAGTCTGCGGCGGTTCGGGTTAGCATTGTGCTAGAGGCGGAAATATCGGTTGATCCCAACTCTGGAAAGTGTTTTAGCGGGGATTCACTCAACATTCTAAGAGCTATGTTTTGTTCCTTAATTTTTGGTTCTGGTCCCAAATTTTTAGTATTGCTTGTTTTACTGGTAAGAATATTATGATAGAGTTGTTGGGTTTCATCTAGGGGCTTAATGTTTAAGCGTTGGTTAAGTTTAGTGGCAAAATTATGATAAAGTGTAACCGCCTCTTCTCTGCGACCTTTTTCTACTAAGGCTTGCATTAACTTTTGAACCGACTCCTCATGGGAAAAATCGCTCTCCAAGACTCGGCGAAGGCATTGATAGTACTTTTCGTCTTGTCCTCGTGCCTGATAGAGCGTTGCCATATGAAGTTGCAGGGTGATCCAGTCTTGGCGCAAAGCCTCTCGCCGATAGACCGACCAGTCCTCGTAGAGGTCTTCGGGTAAGTAATCCCCTCCATAAAGAGCCTCTGCCTGTTCATATAAAACTAAATCGCCGGTAAGTTCGGCTTGGCGGAATAGCTGCTTAAACTGCTCAAGGTCTATCCAAGCAATCAAGGCGGGATTTAATTGAAGTTTTGCGCCTTCGCTCTTTAGATAAATCGAGGCACTTGCCCGTTCTCGCTCCGGCTCAAAGGTACGGCGTAAGCTGTAGACCGCTTGGTGCAGATTATTAGCCGCCCGATCCTGATCAAGTTCCGGCCAGAGTAACTCAGCCACTTCTTGGCGACTTATCTGAAAGCCTCGGCGAGTCAACATAATTTTGAACAAACTGCGAGCCTTCCCGCTCCGCCACTGTTCGCTCTCGATCAGGTGTCCACCTTGTTCTACCTCAAAACGGCCAAGTACAAAGACTCGTAGTAACTTATTTGGTTGTTCCGTTATCGGCATCATCTCTCTTAGCCTCTAAAATCTATTTCTAAGCTAACATTGACTAATTTACCCAAGCTACTTAAGATTAGGTAAATTAGGTATACCAAGTGTATTCGATGTATTAGGTAACTTACAGTAGGCAGGAATAGGGTCGGCGGCAGGGCAGGGTTGTAACCTTAGATAGAGCGTACTACCTTCAATCTCGGCCTTTACCATCCCCTGTTGGTTTTGACTTATCAGCCATGTTTTCAGTTTAAGATTAAGTCTATCTACTACCTTGTTGGGTGGTATAAACATCCAAGGAAGATCATTAGAACGATTTGGTTCAGCTTTAAAATTAAAGCCTCCATTTATTGTATCTGGCACTAAACGACCTGCCGTAAAGCTTAAATCGCCCTCTGGATCTACCTTTAATTGACCAATCATTTTGTCGGTAACTAAAAAGCTTTTCAGACTAATTTCGACTTGCTGATTCTCTTCTATAAATCGAACCTTCATTGTAACGAAAGCGGCCAGCGGATTTACCTTCGCCTGAAGGTTACTGGAGAAGATATTTTCTTCGACCCTAAGCGAGCCACGAACTACTCCTGCTGGCGGAAGTTTTTCGGTCAGCAGTAGCAAACTATTTTGAATAAAACTTAGAATTATTACCCAAAGTAAAAAAGTCAAGACAAGGAGTACCGCCCCGGCCACAAAAAAAGGATGGCGAGCAATAAAGATCCACTTGGATTGGTGCTTATATTCACCATCTACCAGCAAGTCAGGGGTACTAACCGTTTGATCCCCGACTACCCACTTGGGTTGGATTTGCACCTCAAAAGGTTGGGCCTGTTGTGCTTGGTCTGCTGGAGTTTTGGGTGCTAATTGTACCTTAAATTTCACTACCTGCGCTTCACTTGGGGCAATTTTGATCTCTGGCGGTGTAAAAAGGCCCACACAATAGGGATTATCGGCGGATAATTGTAAAGTCATTATCACATCCGACATACTGCGATTGCGTAGGATAAGGTTGTAATTGGCTTTAAAACCAGTAGCCTGATGGGGCTGCAAGCGGGCCTCTAACTTTAGAGGAGCCAAGACCACTATTTCGATTTGAACTTCCATCGAAACGCCCGGTTGACTACGCGAAGTAACGATGATACGACCACTATATTGATTGGGCCGAACCTTTGGAGAGAGTTCTACTTTAAATGTGACCGTTTCATTCCAATTTGGAAAGAGGTTTACACTAGGTTTAGAAAAGCTATACCAACCTGAAGGTAATCCTTCCACTTTCAAGTCAAAATTGTCTGGCAGGGTCGTTAAGTTAACCAAGGTAATTTCTTGTTCGGCACTATCGCCTGCCACCACCGTCATACTGGTTGTTTCCAGCTTTAAATCTACTTTGGATGCTTCTAACACCATGCTTTTAAACCTAAACTAAATAGCCTATACCGCTATTAAATTTCTTTAGCCATCCGAGGTCATCCGATAACTAAAGCCTAAAATAGAATGTTGTTTTTAATTAATAAAGCTAAACTAAGATATACTAAAATCAAGTGTCCCTGACCCTAGACCATGTAGATTAAGAATATTAGTTTTTCGAGGCAATTAGAGCGTTCTGGCAAGGGGTGTTAGAAAACCTAGCTACAAAACTTACCTGTACGCCTAGCTATAAAGATGTAGACCAAAATAATTTTAAATTCTAGGTAATGTAGACCAAACCCACTTTTATTAAAAAAGCTATTTTAAGTAAATTGCCCCGACGCTCTATTAAAACTACTTACTACACTACCGTTCCCTAGAGTACCAAAATCTAGTATCACTGAAACCCTCATAAAGGGTCTCTTTAAGCTTCCAAATCATTCCTACTCTAAGATTACACCAAAATGACCCTAAAAGCAATAGGAATTTTAGCTGGGTTGAAAAAGCAGGCAGGTTAGTAGATCAGAACCGCTTTAATATGTTCAACTTAAACCAGATTAAGTCAGAATTAAGTCAGATTAAGCCCATAATAAGAACCACTTGCTATATTAGGTCTTAGCCTATGAATTAACCATTGGTAAAGGGTGGTATTACATTACTGGTTTGTGTTGTAACTGAGTAGCGTTCGAAAGGCAGTTCTACTAAAAGGTGGTTCGAAAGGTAAAGGAGTCAGAAGTTGACCTCCCGAAGTTATACATCCTTTCTTTTGCGCTTTTGGCTAACCAGTAACTCTGGTAATGAGCCAGAAACAACTAATGCTTCACAATCTCTAGTAATACAGCTTCAACACTTACAAAGTGGTATTACTTGGAAGTTAAACAACCTTGAAGAACTATACGATTTATTAGATCGAGCTAAGGGCAAAGGCTTTGATCTGGCAACACTAGACCATTTGGAAACCACTGAAAGCTTGACTATGTTGTACGATTTGGACAGTGACGTCGAATGATGAGTACACCTGTGCGCCACACTAACCTTGAATATCTCCTTTCGGAGTTGCGTCGCGTTACTGCCTTAGTTTCTTCGCGCGTTCAACAAATGGGTGCGGATAAACAGACCGAAGAAGATGAATTTCAGGGTCTTTACGTTTCGGAAGACGAAATCAACCAACTCCTTTCCGATCCAAATTTGTTCCTATCGGGCAGTTACGACGCTGACTTAGGACCGAAAGAGATCGTGGCAGATGTAGCAAATTCCCGCTTGAGCCATTTACAGCGGGTCTTGGGGCTTTCCCCCTTTGAACTAGATGTTCTGTTAATCGCCTTGGCTCCTGAACTGGATCTGCGCTACGAAAGACTCTATGCCTATTTGCAGGATGATATAACCCGCCGTCGGCCTAGCGTAGATCTAGTACTCCGCTTATTCTGTCCAGGGTTGGCGGGTCAAGTAGCCGCCCGACGTTGCTTTGATCTGGATGCTCCCCTACTAAAATACCGCATCATCGAACTCAGCGAAGAGAATCAGAATCGTCAGCCCTCACTCCTAGCGCGTTCGATTAAACTAGATGAAGGTATCGTAGCCTACCTACTGGGCGAAAGTAAGCTAGATGTTCGGTTGCGTGGTATCGCTGAGTTTGCCGATATAGAAAAATCACGCTTAGTGGTGGCCGAGGTGGAGGGCTATGTCACCCGCTTGGTAGAATTGGTAGCCGAAACCAAACCGGGTAGCAGTGGCTTTCTCTGTGTCTTATTGGGAGCAGACGAAATAAGTAAGCTTAATTTGGCAATTGAGGTTTGTGTTCGCCAAGAACTCTCACCAGTAGTGGTAAATACCACCATACTTCCCGGCTTACCTCGTCTGGAAAGCCTACTCCAGTTGCTAGAGCGCGAAGCGCGGTTACGAAGTGCGCCTATCTATTGGGCCTCCTACGAAGCTTTGCTAAAAGAAGAGTCGGCCCCCGCGCAAGAAGCTAAACGTCTGGTAGAACGACTCTTGAAAGAACAAACCGGGTTGAGCTTTATCTCTACTATCGTCCCACTGCCCCCCGCTTTGACCGGACAAAAGAGGCGTGAATTTCAGCTTAGCTTGAGTCAATCCAACTATACTGAACGGCAAAACCTCTGGGAAAACCAACTGGGAGTCGCCGCCCTAGAACTAGATTTGGAGAGTCTCTCCAGTCGCTTCCGCCTAAATAGCGGTCAAATCGTAGCGGCGGCAGCTACCGCTTATAATCTAGCCGCTTGGCGGGGTGAAACCATTCCTACCCTTGTTGACCTCGAGGCCGCTTGCCGCCACCATTCCAGTCAGCGTCTGAGTAGCTTGGCTCGCAAAATCACCCCCTGCTATCGTTGGGAGGATATTGTACTGCCGGTTGACCAATACAATATGCTGCGGGAAATTTATGAGCAGGTCAAACATCGTTCGCTAGTCTATGAAAAGTGGGGCTTTGATCGCAAAATAGCACTGGGCAAAGGTCTTAACGTCGTTTTTGCTGGACCGAGCGGTACAGGCAAAACTATGTCGGCAGAAATTATTGCCAGTGGGTTGCATATGGATCTCTACAAGATTGACCTCTCCACGGTGGTGAGCAAGTATATTGGGGAGACCGAAAAGAACCTAGAACGAATCTTTACCGAAGCAGGCGAAAGCAATGCCATTCTATTTTTCGATGAGGCCGACTCGATTTTTGGCAAGCGCAGCGAAGTAAAGGATGCCCATGATCGCTACGCTAATATTGAAACTGGCTACCTTTTGCAAAAAATGGAAGAATACGACGGGATAGTAATACTGGCAACTAACCTGCGAAAAAACCTAGATGATGCCTTTGTGCGCCGGATGCACTTCATCATTGAGTATCCCTTCCCAGAGGAAGAAGATCGCTTTGAAATCTGGCGGAGGGTCTTTCCTACAGCAGTACCACTTGACATCTCAGTAGATTTGCATTTTATGGCTCGGCAGTTTAAGATTGCTGGGGGTAATATCAAAAATATTGCCTTGACCGCCGCTTTTTTAGCCGCGAGCGATAACTTCACCCACGCTATTCCGAAGGTCGAAATGGCTCACTTGATTAGGGCCACTCGCCGCGAATATCAAAAGATGGGTAAACTTTGTACCCAGAGCGACTTTGGGCCTTATTTTAGCCTATTGAACGATTTTACCAATAAAAAACGTGGCGTTAATGGACTTAAAGTTTAATTTAATTAAGTTTCTACTTGAAGTAAATTTTGTATCATTAGGGAGGTAACATATGGCGCAAGATGGCATGAAGGAATATCAACAGGAACGTGCAAACCAACTAGCCGATAATGACCAAGTTCCTGAGATGGAGCAGGAGCAAAGAGCCCCGGCCATAGCACCTGCTGCCGCCGCTAATTTGTTAAAAGGCCCACTGGCTGGAGCGCAACGCCGAAGTGTGGTGCAGAACGTGGCCCAAAACTTTGGCAACCGACAAGTGCAGCGTATGCTTGGAACAGTGCGCCGTTCGGCCTCCTCTGGACCAGAAGGCGGTGCCTTGGAAGAGAACCTCGCCCAAAAAATTCAGTCGGAACGCTCTAAAGGGCAATCGCTGGATGCCAGTGTTCGCCGCGAAGTTGAACAAACCGTTGGTCATGATCTCTCCCCGGTACGGGTGCATACTGATAGCACCTCGTCTGAGCTTAATCAGCAATTGGGAGCCAAAGCTTTCACCAGTGGACGCGATATTTTCTTTGGCGAAGGCCACTCTCCTACCGACCGGGAGTTAATTACCCACGAAGCCACCCACACTGTTCAACAGGGTTTTAGCGAAGCGGCCCCTAGTTCGGTAGGCGCGGCTAACACCTCCCACGAACAGGCCGCCGACCATGCTGCCGCTCACGCTGGAAGTGCCTCTGGCGGAGTACAACGCGAAGCCGCTCCTGAGGAGGAGGAGCTTCAAGCCAAACGTGATGATGCGGTACAACGTGAAGGTGAAGAAGAAGAAGTCCAAGCCAAGCGTGATGATGCGGTACAACGTGAAGGTGAAGAAGAAGAAGTCCAAGCCAAGCGTGATGATGCGGTACAACGTGAGGGCGAAGAAGAAGAACCACCCTCCGCCACTACTAGTGTACCTGAAGAAGAGGGTGTTGGTAACAAAAATTAGTTATACTAGGTATATGTAATTCTGTCGGTTTTAGTGAAGTGATAGGTAGCTAGTTTAATCAAAGGTGAGAATCAGTTAATGATAGAAGACCTTGACGAGACCATCAGGCAGTTGTTAATTCAAAAGATGCCCTTGAATACCACAGAGGTAGACATTAGTTTTGATGTGCCTGACCGGGAGTGGAGTGGCTCTATCTCGAAACCAACGATTAATATCTACCTGCACGATATTCGGGAAAACCTAGAACTACGTCAGACCGGGTGGAATGTCGCACGTAATATAGATGGTACTTTTAGCAGATCCAGACCACCCGGTTTCTATGATATGTCTTATCTGATTACGGCTTGGACTACCAATGTCGAGGACGAACATCGGCTCCTCTGGTATGTCTTGGCAACTATGGTACGCTATCCGGTAATACCAGCGGAGGTGTACCAAGGTGTGTTGGTTAATCAGAATCAAACTTTGAGTACCAAAATAGCCCAGCCAGATGGCGTACTAAGAAATGTAGCCGATGTCTGGACGGCGTTGGAGAACCAGTTGAAGCCTGTGCTTCCTTATGTGGTAACAGTAACTTTGGAACCACAACTCTTTCATGTCTCCTCGCCGGTACGCAGTAAATTTTTACGCTTTTATGCACCCGATACTGAAGATGTTTCAAAACTGGTAGTTCCCAGCAATGGTAACTCTGGTAATGGTACTGCCTTGGTAGCAGGTGTAACCCAATTTGTCCAAATTGGGGGTCAGATTACCGAGGCTAATAACCCCGGTAAGCCAGTGCGGGCGGAGGTAGTACTGGTTGAACAGGGTCTTAATGTTCGTACCAATGCTCAGGGCTACTATACTTTTAACAACCTAATCGAACGTTCTGAATATACTTTACTTGTAGTTGCACCTGGCTACGTAACTACCCGACGAGTTTTAACGATTCCTACCGGATCTTACGATCTAGAATTACAGCCAGAAGAAATAGAAGTTTAAGTAGCTGTAACTTGCCCTCCAAAGAGAGGGTTAGAGTCTTTAAGAGTAGTATATATATTTCGAAGGAGAAGACTATGCCGCAATACCTTTCACCAGGTGTTTATGTCGAGGAAGTAGACCGAGGTAGTAAGCCGATAGAAGGCGTTGGTACCTCAGTCGCCGCTTTTGTCGGGTTCGCTGAAAAAGGCCCGTTGGAAGCAAACTTAGTTACCAATTGGGAGCAGTATCGCGCAACTTATGGTAGTTTTGTAGAGGGTGCCTACCTGCCGACCTCCGTATATGGCTACTTCCTTAACGGTGGTACTCGTTGCTATATTATGCGGATTAGCCCATCCGTCAATATTCCGCAACGTAGCTCCATTCGTGCTGCGCTACAAGTAACCCCGTTACTTGGGCCTGGTAGTGAGGAACCTGTAACTCTTAGTGTTTCCGAAAGTGGTTCGAACCGCTATAAATTGACGCTTCAACGTGGCAGTACGACTGAAACCTTCGAGGATCTGAGCAGTGACAAGAAGGATAAAGCCGCCCGCCATGTGGAGAGCATTGTCAATGACCCTGATAAAGGCTCAAAGTTAATTCGAATTTATGATGCCAGTGGCTCCCGCGATAGCATTGATGTCCGTTCTCCTAAAGCAGGCTCCTATAGCTTTAATCAAGGCGATGCGAAACCTGCGGGTGAGCTACCTGCGGCAGCCGTTCGTCTGCCTGCTCGCACCGTTGCCGACCTGCCCGTACTAGAAGTTCGCCCGGCTCCTGGCGTAAGCAAAGCCGTTACGGTGGAAATAGCCGATCTTCCCGATCAGGACGAGCTTTTCAAACTGATCCTCAAAGCCGAAGCGGACACCGAAAGCTTTGATGTCAGCTTTAAGAAAGGCCCACAGTACATTGAAACGGTGATCAACAGTGGTCGAACCGGTTCCAAGCTGGTAAGAGTTAAAGATTTGGCCGCCGATAGCCAAGTTGGGGTAGGGGAGCGCCGCCCACCGGTCGGGCAGAGTACCTTAGCCGGAGGCGCGGCTGAAGCTAAAGCCGAAAAGACCAAAGTTACCTTTAGCTCGGCTGACTTTACGGGCGATGTAGTAGCCCGCACTGGCGTTAGTGGCCTCGAAGCCCTCGACGATGTAACTATAGTGGCAATGCCTGACCTGATGGGTCTCTACCTCAGAGGTCAGATTGACATGAAAGGTGTACAAGTAGTTCAAACGGCGATGATGAACCACTGCGAAGCGATGAAGAACCGCGTCGCCATTCTGGATAGTCCTCCCGATATGACTCCGCAGCAGATCAACAATTGGCGCATGAAAGAAGCCAATTATGATAGCAAATATGCGGCACTCTACTATCCTTGGATTGAGATTGATAACCCTGTCTCCAAGGGTAAAACCATGTTCTCCCCACCTAGTGGTCACATGGCTGGTATCTGGGCGAGAAGCGATTCCGAGCGTGGTGTTCACAAAGCCCCCGCGAACGAAATTGTACGCGGTGCTATCGGCCTAGATCGCCAGATTACGATGGGTGAGCAGGATGGCTTGAACCCGAATGGTATCAACTGTATTCGAGCCTTCCCCGGACGTGGTATCCGCGTATGGGGTGCCCGCACCTTGTCGAGTGATCCAAGCTGGCGTTACCTCAACGTGCGTCGCCTCTTTAACTACGTCGAAGCCTCGATTGAGCGCGGCACACAATGGATCGTCTTCGAGCCGAACGACGAAGGACTCTGGTCACGTATTCGCCGTGACATTAGTGCCTTCCTGTACCTAGTTTATCTGAATGGTGCTTTGTTTGGAGCTTCCACCTCAGATGCCTTCTTTGTCAAATGCGATGGTGAGACCAATCCTCCAGCAGTGATTGATGCTGGTATGGTAATTACCGAGATCGGAATTGCTCCGGTGAAACCGGCTGAGTTTGTGGTCTTCCGCATTGGGCAAATAAGCCAAGCTGGATAATAGTTTATTTATTGGATGTAGGTAGTGCGGTTTGTTCGGAAACCTTTACTGGAGTTCCGAACAGGAATTGCTCACCTTAGCTCTTCGCCGGGGCAGGTGAGCAACCTTCAAGCACAATCTCTTACTTCACTTCAAAAGGATGGTGATAAAAAATGGCTGATGCAACTGAGATTTTGGTAGCTAATTCTTTTCACTTGGATTGGGGACAGGATAAAATTGGGGCCATTTCTGAGGTCTCTGGCATTGAAGACGAGAGCGACGTAGTAGAGTTGGTTCAGGTAGCCAAAGACGGTAAAGTGGTGGTTTGTAAAGGTCTCGGTGCTAACCCGCTGAAGACTGGGAAACTTACCGTCAAGTATGGTGCCTTTAAAGACGACCCACTGCGAAAGTGGCGGGAGACCATCGTATCAGGCAAGGTAGAGCGCAAAGATGTAACACTTCACATCTATACTGCGGCCAACAAAGGCGACATTGAATTGACCTTCAAGCGAGCTTGGCCCTCCAAGTATGCTTGGTCTTCCTTCACCGCCAAAGGCAATGATGCGGTTATGGTCACAGTTACCCTTGAGCATGAAGGCATGTCCATTAAGGGGTATAACGGCTAAAGCTTAGGCTAGTTATTTGGTGGTTGGTCAAGTGGTTTTTAGACTTGCCAGCCCAACTGAGCCAACTCTAGCAATAGGGCTTGGCTCAGCCCAAGAAAGTTGTATTACTCTTAGTCCACACACCAAAAGAATAAAGTCTGGTCGTGAGGTTGTAGGCTAGGCACTAGCTAAAAAAGTCAGGAGTCACTTTAATGGCAGGGTTGCAAACCGAATTCGATTTTGTTTTGCCCAAGGGTTATATTGATAGTGAAGGTAATTTACATCGCAAGGGAACGATGCGTATGGCAACCGCCATGGATGAAATTACCCCGCTACGTGACCCAAGGGTTAAAAATAATCAGGCATACCTTTCAATAATTTTGTTATCACGGGTTGTAACCAAATTGGGCAAGCTTAATGATGCCGATATTACCCCCAATCTAATGGAACGACTCTTCTCTGCTGATCTGGCCTATTTGCAAGGGCTTTATAACCGGATCAATTCGATCAATTTTGATGAGACGGTCTGCCCTACCTGCGGCAGAAAGCTTAGCAATCCAGACGAAGAGGAGGCTACCGAGGCAACGGCCGTGGGGGGATAGTTAGCTACCCCTCGGAGCAACTTTATGAGGAGGTAGCTTTTATTGCTTATTATTTTCACTGGTCGGCGAACTATATTTTACAATTAGAACACGCTGATCGGCGGCGTTGGGTTCAAGAAATTAGTTATATTAACGAAAAACTCAACGGTCCTAAGGAATTTTCGATATAGCTAGACGAGGAGACCTTAATTTATGTCAGCTTCATCTTTGACCATGCCAGAAGCCTATACATCCAACAAGTTTTGGGTTCAGATAAATAGCGTCCTAGAAGCCTATTTTACTGAGTGTAGTGGTCTACAAATTCAAACCGAAGTCTTTGAATATAAAGAAGGAGGTTTAAATACTTACAGCCATAAAATGCCGACTCGTACCACCTATAATAACATCACTTTGAAACATGGGTTTAGCACCTCTCCCTTACTCTGGAATTGGTATAGAAGTACAGTTAATGGAAAGGTAAAAACTGAAAATGTCACTATTATGCTCTTTTCATCTAGTGGCAGTGTAATCAGTCTGTGGAATATAGAAAATGCTTATCCTGTTAAATGGATTGGTCCCACTCTAAATGCCAAAAATAACGAGGCGGCCATCGAAACAGTTGAACTGGCCTACAGTCGGTTCGTCACACCTTTAGATGCACTTCTCTAAATTATTATAGATAGATAGAAGGTAGGACAAAAGTGGCTAAGCTAGAACCAAAAAAGCAACCGAGTAGCGGCGACGTGATCTTGCGCCGAACACTCGATAAGCTCAAGTTGAAGACAGGACTTGATTCGGTGCGCCCAAAACCTGAACTGACTGCTCTAGGAAATAGTTCTAGTTTTGTGCAGTTTGCCGTTCGCTATAACAACCATTCTAATTTCAACAATCTATCCGTTCAGCGTCAGATAGGTTCAATTAGCAACCGACTTCTGGACTATCAGCGCCTTGGTCGCTATACCACCTCTAGCGGTCTCTTCAGTCCAATGGGCCGTATCTATCGCCGACTTCAACGCCAGCTTAATCCTGCTACGGCTAAATCCAAAAATCACCTTAGCATCCTTGAAACTCCAACGGAAAATTTTACCCAAGATGATTTTTGGGATTCTGAGGATTTTAACCAAGATTATCTACCTTCGACCGAGCAATTCGCTCCCTCCGAAGAGTTTCCGCTAGTCGCTGATAATGCCAAACCACTACGCCGGGCCGTCTATTCAGACTTGGTAGATACCACGCTGGGCGATTTCAGGCCACCGATTCTGGAGAGCCTCTCCGATGCTGGTCTTGGTTGGGAAAAAACAGAGGAACCAGAATTATCTAGGTCTCTCCCGCTCCAAGATATACCAATGTTACACCGGGCCAATCAGAAGAACCCACCAGAACAAACACCAAGCCGGGCTGCTCTAACTAACCAAGTCTCAGCGGTAGAACGAACGGAGCTAAACCCAAATTACCCAACCCCTCAAAATTTAGGAATGGGCCGAGCGGAGCTAAGCCCAACACCGCCAATTAGCCAAGTTTCAGCGGTAGAGCGAACAGAGTTAAACCCAAATCAGATTACGTACTCTGCCCCACAAGATTTAGGCGGGAAGAGAACCGAATTAATTCAAGAACAGGATAAGTCTCAGCCCAACCCGATTTCAGCGATAGGCAAAAGTGATGTAGCTCCAAATCAGATTACGTACTCTGCCCCACAAGATTTAGGGATGGAGAAAATTGAGCGAGAATTTACCTCTCCAGCCAACCCGATTTCAGCGATAGGCAAAAGTGATGTAGCTCCAAATCAGATTACGTA
>JACAUC010000396.1 GCA_013390945.1 Candidatus Chloroheliaceae bacterium | reverse complement strand
AGAAATCCCTCCTACAATGAGACAATTCGGGATTAGAAATCCCTCCTACAATGAGACAATTCGGGATTAGAAATCCCTCCTACAATGAGCCAATTCGGGATTAGGCTTTTGGCTTACGTCCACGTCCGCGTATCTTGCGGGAGCTTTTGATACTACCGATACTGGCAAAGCTCAAAATGCTGTTAGCACTGAAAGCACTTAATATGCTACCCAAGCTGCCAAAGCTAAGGATGCTACCCGCGCTACCAATACTGAGGAAGCTACCTGCACTGCCGATACTCAGCATACTATTTACGCTGCCAATACTCAAAAAGCTGTTTTTGCTGGCAAGGCTCAAAATGCTGTTGCTTTTACCCTTCTCTTTATTTTTATGTGCCATTACTTGAATCCTTTCTTGTTGCTCTGCTTATTTTTCGGTTGATTATGCTTCCAACGTCCGAATAATTACCCAATATACCAGAGTTTAATCAACCCATTGCCCAACCCTGAAAATAGCTGCTTTCCGTCAAGCGTGAAAACCAGTGAAGCACCCGAAGATTTAGGCGCAAGAGTAGCCAATAGCTTACCACTAGCGGTTTCCCAGAGTCGGATAGTCTCATCCTCCGAACCAGTCGCCAAATGCTTCCCGTCCGGGCTAAAGACAACCGAGCGCACTTCTTCTTTATGTTCCCGCAAAGTGAGTAATAGTTCCTCACTGGCAACATTCCAGATTCGCACCGTGCCATCTTTTGAGCCACTAGCCACTAGGCTACTATCAGGGCTGAAGGCGACGGGCAGTACCCAATTAGTGTTACCCCGCAGGATGCTACTATTCTTGCCACTAGTAGCATCCCACAACCGCACGGTAAAATCAAGTGAACCCGAAGCCAAGAGTTTGCCATTGGGACTCCAGACCACGCTCTCCACCCAATTAGAGTGACCATTAAGAATGTTTATTACTTTCCCGCTTTCTACCTCCCACAACCTTAAAGAGGTATCCTTTGAACCACTCGCAAGCCTTTTACCATCCGGGCTAAAGACTACCGCCGCTACTTCATCGGTGTGTCCGGTAAGGGTGCGTAACTCTTCGCCAGTAGCAACATTCCAGAGCTTGATCGTTTTATCAATCGAGCCAGAAGCGAGGATTTTACCATCCGGGCTAAAAGCCACCGACCGTACTCCACCTGTATGCCCTTTGAGGGTCTTTAGCTCTTGCCGAGTCTGGAGATCCCATAACTTGATGGTTTTGTCCGCCGAGGCGGAAGCAAGGGTCTTACCATCAGGGCTTAGGGCCACCATCCAGAGACCACCACTATGTCCCCGTAGCGTGGCTAATTCTTGACCAAAACTATAGGTTGGGGTTACCGTTGGCATAATCGTAGGGCTAGGAGTAGCGGTTGGTGGAGTGGTAGGCGCAGGGGTTGCCGTTGGCACAGGCGCAACGGTCGTGGTAGGCGCAACCCCAACGCTAGAGATTACTGGCGTGGTAGGCGCAATCCCAACACTAGGGCTAGAGATTACCGTTGCGGTAGGTGCTGCCACAGTAGGGAGAGTGGTTGGGGTTAGGGTATCTCCGCCACAGCCACTTAGGTAGAGCATCAAGCAGAGTGCAACCAAAGCCCGACTAAATTTAACGCTTCTCAAAATGTTTGCTCCTCTTGGATAGTTTAACCAGAAATCCTTTTGAGTTGTTGCGGTGAAAGGTTTTTGTAGCTATTTTAACAAAGTTGCGGCCACTTGGCGAATTTGCTCTTGACGCAAGCTTTAATTGACCCTAAAATATAAATGAAAGAGCTAAACCGCCGGGGATTGGAGAGGTTCGCTCTGGGAGGGATGACCTCAGTGGGGGTTCTCCTTACCAGAGGTGAGCCTTTTTTGCGTATATTTTATAGCGAAATAATTAAACCTTAAAAACATCTTTAGACCAAATTTGGAAAGTGGGAAATAATAAAATGGCTATCGAAAATAAACCGAAGAGATTGGAAAGCTTAAAAGACCGCGATTTTGATTTGATAATCATTGGCGGTGGAGTGGTTGGGGCAGGGATTGCGCGGGATGCCGCTCTGCGGGGCTTGAAAGTGGCCCTTTTTGAGAAGGCCGATTTTGGCAGTGGCACTTCCTCCCGTTCTACCCGCTTGATTCATGGGGGCTTGCGCTATTTGGAAATGCTGGATTTTGGCTTAGTACGCCAAGATTTGAAGGAACGCGAGATTTTGTTGCGAATTGCACCCCACTTGGTACGGCCCTTAGCTTTTTTAGTACCTTTCTATAACCGGAACCTCTTCTACCGCCTCAAATTATTGATAGGGATGTATCTTTATGATTGGCTGAGTTTCGATAAGAGTTTGCCAAATCATAAAGCCTTTAATAAAAAGCAAACGCTAGAATTAGAACCCGCCCTTCGCGCCGAGGGTTTGCAAGGTGCAACGCTCTATTATGATGGACAAGTAGCTCTGGCCGAGCGTTTATGTTTGGAAAATATTCTGGCGGCTCAAGCCGAGGGAGCCTTGTGCTTTAACCATATGGAGGTAACCGGAGTTATCAAGGTAGCTAACCGGGTGGTAGGCGTAAAGTTGCGGGATACGTTGAGTGGAGCAGAGGGCGAGGCTCGCGCCCGGTTGGTGATAAATGCGGTTGGCCCTTGGCTGGATGGTCTGGAAGAAAAATTGATCGGTCATGCCAGCCATAGGGTGCGGCGTACTAAAGGTATCCACTTTACCGCTCCGCCAGTAGTCAATAATGCCGTAGTACTTTTCGCGGAGAGCGATAATCGCCTCTTTTTTGTCATTCCTTGGCTTGGCTATGCTTGGGTGGGTACAACCGATACCGATTTTGAGGGCGACCTAGATCAGGTGCAAGCCGACCGGAGCGATGTGGAATACCTGCTAGAGTCGGTCAAAGAAATCTTTCCGCAAGCCGATTGGCAGACCATCTATTACACCAATGCTGGAGTGCGAGCCTTAGTGCGCCGAACAAGTAAGACCGGGGCCGAAGAATCGGCGGTCTCGCGTAAACATGCCTTGATAGATCACCAAAAGACCGAACAGATCGAGGGTCTACTTTCGGTGGTAGGTGGTAAGCTGACGGCCTATCGGGGAATTGCGGAGGAAGCGGTAGATCAGGTCACAAAAAAATTGGGCCTTCAGGTAAAGGGGCGGAGCGGTGAGGAATTGCTACCCGGTGGTGCAACCGGAGACCCGGAAGTTTACCTACGCACCTTGCAACCGGAAGCAACGCGCTATGGTCTGACGACCAAACAGACCGAGTATTTGGTTTCGGTCTACGGTAGCCGGGTACTGGAGATTTTCGAGTTGCTAAAGTCTGACCCAACTTTGGCTCAGCCAATTCATCCAGCCTACCCCGACATTCGGGCCGAGCTACGCTTTGCGGTGGAGCGCGAAAGTTGCCTGACCCTTTCTGATTTTATGATGCGGCGCACCGCGCTCTACTTTACACCCGACCAAGGAGAGCAGGCCGCGCTTAATGCCAGCTTTGAATTAGCCGCCCTGTTGGGTTGGTCTATCGAAGAACGCCAGCATCAGGAAGCGGCATATGCCCAAGAATTAAGCTGGACGCAAAATTGGACTTCTCTATCATCTCAGTCGGTAGGACGGTAGGGAGTAGCTCAAGCTAAGGCAAGGTTCATACCGGCTTTACACGCAGACTGGTCTTTAGGATGGTACT
>JACAUC010000395.1 GCA_013390945.1 Candidatus Chloroheliaceae bacterium | reverse complement strand
ATCAAATTTCCTAGGCCCACTTACTACTTCCACAATCTTTGTGGACTGTAAGGATTTTTATAGGTTATAAGCTTTTGAAGCAGATGATAACGTTTACATCCGGCCTTATCCGGTAATTGACGCTATCGCTTTTAACCTGATTTTTACTAATTTTTGCTATCTTTTGATAATTATATGGTACAGCAAAGAGTGTGTCAAGAAGCTCTCCTGATTTATAATCCAATCTTCATCTAATCCCAATTAGTTCTCGGGGTAGGAGTGCTATGGTGTAAAGTAAGGTAGGTTTTCTATATTAGGGAGCGACAAGCTGTGAGGGTTATTGTCCGGCTTAGAAAGAAATCGTTCTAGTATCTGATGGATGGCACTAATATCAAAAGGTTTGAGGATAAAAGCATCCGCCTGACAACTCTGACTTAGTTGGATCATCTGAGGCACGGCACTCATCAACACGATGCAGGTCTTTTGAGCTAAAGGCTCCTGCTTTAGTCTCAAACAAAGTTCATTTCCTTTGAGATATGGCATCATCATATCGCTTATTATCAAGCTAAATTTTCCACCTTTGGCTAACTCATAACCTTGTCGGCCATCGAACGCAACCGTCACCTCATAGCCAAATTCTTCGACTATTTCGGCCAATAAGGTAGCAATAGTGGGTTCATCGTCTACTACCAATACTTTTAGCATAAGCTTTTCTCGCTGTTCGTAAGCTTTCCCGCTATGGGAAAATTACCTCTTCCTCGCCACTATATAAATTAGAGCATTTTATATGCCAAACTTATAGATAGTTTGGAAAATTAATTTAACTAAATTAACTTGTGTCTAATTAATATAAGCCTATTACGTATCATCTCAATAATTCGGCGTAGGGGCGTATTGCATACGCCCAATGTGAAACCAGTTTGCGGCCCTACGGCGGGTGTATGCAATACACCTCTACCCCTTGAGAAGATATGAACTAGCCTTGTTCTTGGGGTGGTGGAGTGGCGTAAATTTGGCGGTAGATGGCGTAGTTGGCGTAAATAATTTTGACGTAGTTACGGGTTTCATAGAAATCAATACCTTCCACGAAAGTATCAAAGCTAAGTTCAGGTGGGGCGATTTTGATCCAGCGATAGACGTTGCCTGCTCCTCCGTTGTAGGCGGCCAGTGCGGCATAAGGGTTGCCATCGAAGTCTTGGAGGCGGTTTGCTAGGTAGTAGGCTCCAAACGCAAGGGCGATGGCAGGTTGGTAAAGGTCATTGGGGCTATAGTCGGTTTTACCGAGTGACTGAGCAATGCCACGTCCGGTTTCGGGCATTACTTGGGTTAGACCACGCGCCCCGGCTCCACTAAGCGCGTCACTTCGGAAAGCACTCTCTTGTTTGATGAGTGCTAAGAAGAGAAGTGGGTCTAGCTCTCTAATGCGGGCTTGCTCTAGTACTAGGTTTTGATAATCGAGCGGGTAAATCAGTTTTTGTAGCATTAAGGGGGTAGCCCTTAGCCCTGCGCCCGGTCTCTGTACTTGGTAGAGGCTCAGCAAATCTTGTGCGGCAGAGATAGAGTAAAAATATTGATTTTGTTCGTTGAGGTAAAGCGCGAGCAGGTAAAGTTCTGCTGGCTTGCCATCATAACGGTCGAGGGACTCGATAGCCTCGCGTTTTGTCTCGGCCTTGCGCCCGATCATGCGTAAGTCTGCTAGACGTTTTAGACCGTCATCGTTGCGAATATTTTTCTGAGCAGTTTCGAGGGCGTTGGTGTTAGTGGTAACTCCGGTCGGAGGTTGCCCCACCCAAGTAAGTAGCCAGCTTTCCATTGTTTTGCGATCTTGTTCGGCATCTTTGGCAAAACGGGCCGCTTCATAGACCGCCGCATGGCTTTGTGCGTTAGAAGGGGCTATTTTAAGTGGATTTTGGCCTGCTATTATATCGGCAGCCCGCATCGCATAGTAATCGCTGCTGGTGCTGATGGCGGCTTTTTGGAGAATAAGGCGAGCGGTATCTTTATTGCCTTTCGCTTCAAAGGCCCGATAGAGATCATAGAGGGTTTGGTTGCGTAATTCGCCGGTTAAAAATTTATCGGCAAAGGTGTTTACCACCGGTAAGGCGGCCTCTGGCCCATGGTTGGTTAGAACCAGATTACTCTGATTGTAAAAAGCTTGCTCGGTGTAGTGGCCTGCCGGATAAGCGGAGGTGATATAGCCGAATTGGGCGATGGCGGCCTCGGTCTGTCCGGCGTTGCGTAGAATAAGGGCTACCCGCCAGATAGCCTCTTGTGCCGCCTCGGTTTCGGGTAGCCTAATTTGTAGTTCGCGGAACTCATTTGCGGCTCGCCCCGGATTACCCTTCAGTTCGTAAGCACGGCCCAACCAAAACCAAGTACGCGCCAGTTTTTCTTGCTGTGGTTTGGATAAATCCGAGGGTAGGGCCGGGTTGGTGTTAGGTTCGGCATTTTCATCGGTGCGGCCCAGTACTTTTCCAAAAGCACTGATGGCCCCGCTCCAATCATTATTTTGATAAGCGAGGTAGCCGCGATGAAAATCGCTGGTGGCGTTAGGATTAGCCGTATTTAACGCTCGTAGTGCGGTCAAGCCTGCGGGTGTTTCCAAGTATTGATCTACAATAATATTATAGGTAGTGTTGGCTTGGTCAAATTGTTTGACGGCGGCGTAAGTCTTAGCCATTTTGAGCAAGATAGTGGCCCGGTAATCTGGTACTTTCGCAAGGGCAAGAATCTGGTTATACCATCCAGTAGCGGTGCTAGGATTGTTGGTTGCCACATAATAGTCGCCCACTCGTTCGAGTGCCGTTACGCGCAGCAGGTTTGAGGCGTTGGGACTATTTCCGGCTTTCTTATAATATTCGAGAGCCTCTTCTTTTTTGAGACTATTGTCCAGACCTTCGGCAATCCCGAAAAAGGCGTAGCCCTCCAGTAAGATGCCATTTTTATCCTGCAAATATTGTTGATAATAATTAATCGCTTCCTCCCAATAGCCTTGCGCTTTTTGAATATCGGCGAGAGCAAAGAGGGCGAGGTGGTGGCGCGAGTCATTTGGGTATTTAGCCAAGTAGTTTTTATAAAGGTCGGCGGCTTCTTGCCAGCGTTCTTGGGCGACACTGGCTTGGGCTAAGCCAAAACTGGCCTCTACCGTTTCCGGGCTATTGGGGTAGTTGGTGATGATATACTGGTATTGGCTGGTCGCTTGCACCGCTTCGCCGTCCATCAGGTAACGGTTAGCCCGTGCCAGTAGCAGGCTCGCTTCATTTTTGGCTATGGGCGCAGGGGTGGTATCCGATTTGGCGGCATAGTTAAAATCGGTCGAACCTGGTAAAGAGGTTGGTGGGTTAGCCTGAGTGGAACTGGAAATTCTTGGCTTTGACTCTGACTTGATTGGCAAAAAAATTAGCAGGCCACTAAAAGCTATCACGGAAAGAAATACAACCAGTATGGCTATACGCGAACTAGTGCTGAGTTTTTGCCAGCCCAGCTTTAACTTGAGCATAAGCACCTTTAGAGTTATTAGTTTATAGTCAACTATTACTCAATTCAGATTTATTTAATTATTGTATCTTTTCAATAGGTAGGGGTTTATTGAGTAAACCCATCCTAGGTTGGGCGTTTATTGAGTAAACCCATCCTAGGTTGGGCGTTTATTGAGTAAACCCATCCTAGGTTGGGCGTTTATTGAGTAAACCCATCCTAG
>JACAUC010000394.1 GCA_013390945.1 Candidatus Chloroheliaceae bacterium | reverse complement strand
GGTGTCAAACGAGGCAAGTTCCAATTTCGATCCGATGGTGTAGGATACTGAAACGCTCGTTACCGGTGCGGGGCCCGGGGTAAAACTCTGTGTTCCAATTTCGATCCGATGGTGTAGGATACTGAAACGTCGGAAAAGCTTAGCGTCTGGGTAATCTTGTAAAAGTTCCAATTTCGATCCGATGGTGTAGGATACTGAAACGTCGGAAAAGCTTAGCGTCTGGGTAATCTTGTAAAAGGGTTCCAATTTCGATCCGATGGTGTAGGATACTGAAACGCTGCAAAGACGAGTAGGAACGGACACTGTCACGTGTGTTCCAATTTCGATCCGATGGTGTAGGATACTGAAACTGCGTGTTTTTATACAATCCCGTCCGGCCAAACGATAGTTCCAATTTCGATCCGATGGTGTAGGATACTGAAACTTTCCGGCTCGGATACTGGTTTTCAGATAGGACCAGGTTCCAATTTCGATCCGATGGTGTAGGATACTGAAACTCGCCAAATTCTAACGAATCGTCTAACTCTTCCTGAGTTCCAATTTCGATCCGATGGTGTAGGATACTGAAACTCTGTGAGGCGGTGTGCCTCGTCGGCAGTGAGGCGGTTCCAATTTCGATCCGATGGTGTAGGATACTGAAACGGCCTGCTACGCCTGTGATCGGCTGCTGACCAGCTTGTTCCAATTTCGATCCGATGGTGTAGGATACTGAAACTCTGTCAGGACGAGATCATCGGCGATGGTTTGGCCGAGTTCCAATTTCGATCCGATGGTGTAGGATACTGAAACTCGCGGAGCGTAAAGTCCGTGATGCCGCCGTAGCGCGGGTTCCAATTTCGATCCGATGGTGTAGGATACTGAAACAGCCTTCGCTCTCGCCTACTGGCCCGCCGATGTCGCCGTTCCAATTTCGATCCGATGGTGTAGGATACTGAAACAACCACCAGCGGTCTCGTAAGTCCCGTACACCTCTGCAGTTCCAATTTCGATCCGATGGTGTAGGATACTGAAACTCTGGTGGCGAGGCCAGCATGTCGGGTATGTTGCCATGTTCCAATTTCGATCCGATGGTGTAGGATACTGAAACACGTTATGGTGGCATTACCGATTTCGCGCTCCGCGAGTTCCAATTTCGATCCGATGGTGTAGGATACTGAAACAGAGGGATTAGAAGTGGCAACTACTTATTCGATTGCGTTCCAATTTCGATCCGATGGTGTAGGATACTGAAACCTTTGGACACCATAATGACAGGAAGCGACCAGAGGGGTTCCAATTTCGATCCGATGGTGTAGGATACTGAAACATTACCGCTCTAACGGTAGTCAACGACGTTTCAGCCGTTCCAATTTCGATCCGATGGTGTAGGATACTGAAACAAATCCCGGGAACTCCAACGGCATAATCTCATCTTTGTTCCAATTTCGATCCGATGGTGTAGGATACTGAAACACGATCAAGAGAATGAAACCAAACTCTTAAAGAAGGTTCCAATTTCGATCCGATGGTGTAGGATACTGAAACTTTTTTCTAAGCTCTATTCTAAGCTCGTCTATAATGTGGTTCCAATTTCGATCCGATGGTGTAGGATACTGAAACAAAGATCTGATGGGTTGGAGGTTGCAACGACCTACAGGTTCCAATTTCGATCCGATGGTGTAGGATACTGAAACTCGGGCCAAACGATAACCCAAAGGGCCGATGGGTTGTTCCAATTTCGATCCGATGGTGTAGGATACTGAAACTCCTTCGAACCGACGCGGGTGAGACCGCCGCCGACGTAAGTTCCAATTTCGATCCGATGGTGTAGGATACTGAAACACTACAAAGAACTCGGACGCTACATCTTGTAAATGGGTTCCAATTTCGATCCGATGGTGTAGGATACTGAAACACTACAAAGAACTCGGACGCTACATCTTGTAAATGGGTTCCAATTTCGATCCGATGGTGTAGGATACTGAAACTTAATACACGCTTATCAACGGCAGATAGAATTAAAGTTCCAATTTCGATCCGATGGTGTAGGATACTGAAACGAATATTTCTGAAAATATGTCAATTAGAGACCAGACAATGTTCCAATTTCGATCCGATGGTGTAGGATACTGAAACGCGCTTCTATTAGCGCGTACTCAAAATCTGATAACATGTTCCAATTTCGATCCGATGGTGTAGGATACTGAAACGCTTTTGATGCTTATTCAAGCTGATAAGGCGGAGTGCTGTTCCAATTTCGATCCGATGGTGTAGGATACTGAAACTGCCGCATAATGTAAATCTATATATACCTACGGGTGTTCCAATTTCGATCCGATGGTGTAGGATACTGAAACACAAAAACCAATTCTCGTGTCTGTTAACTCAAACGGTTCCAATTTCGATCCGATGGTGTAGGATACTGAAACGTGAATACTCGTTCTCAGCTATGGGGCTACCATTATGTTCCAATTTCGATCCGATGGTGTAGGATACTGAAACAAAAAGACACTATCCTTAACGAAAAGGAGTATTATCTTGTTCCAATTTCGATCCGATGGTGTAGGATACTGAAACCGCCAGATATTTAGCCGCAGACTCTTGCAACATAGCCGTTCCAATTTCGATCCGATGGTGTAGGATACTGAAACACAATCAGCACCGGAAAGTATTTCCGCGACTACAGACGTTCCAATTTCGATCCGATGGTGTAGGATACTGAAACTTGGGAGATATTTACCACCTCTCTGGCCGCAGCCAGGTTCCAATTTCGATCCGATGGTGTAGGATACTGAAACTTAAAGGGGGGGAAATGAGAATGAGAATTGAGAATGTTCCAATTTCGATCCGATGGTGTAGGATACTGAAACTCAGTCAAGACTTTTGAGTAACCCCGAAAACCGTCCGCAAGTTCCAATTTCGATCCGATGGTGTAGGATACTGAAACTAAGCAAAGACCTTCATCATTTGGTCGGTTGATAGACGTTCCAATTTCGATCCGATGGTGTAGGATACTGAAACATGGGGCCAAACTCAGGCGAACGGCTAAGATCAGTCAGGTTCCAATTTCGATCCGATGGTGTAGGATACTGAAACTGCATAGAGTAATCGCCCAACTCAAAAAATACAGTGGGTTCCAATTTCGATCCGATGGTGTAGGATACTGAAACTATTGCTGCCGCCAGCATAAATCGCTCTGGCGGTGCTGTTCCAATTTCGATCCGATGGTGTAGGATACTGAAACTACAAATATAAAACCCGTCTTTCGGCTGCCGTATGCGTTCCAATTTCGATCCGATGGTGTAGGATACTGAAACTCCAACTGAGCTTTCTTGTAAGCTTTGCCGCCGAGGTTCCAATTTCGATCCGATGGTGTAGGATACTGAAACCCGCCATAAGGGACCGGCGTTGGTGGTACAAAAACAGGGTTCCAATTTCGATCCGATGGTGTAGGATACTGAAACGCCTTCAGCAGGGCGGCGGCGGCGTCAAATATAGCGGTTCCAATTTCGATCCGATGGTGTAGGATACTGAAACGCTGGCGGTTGCCGTCGCCAATACCACCAATACGCTGTTCCAATTTCGATCCGATGGTGTAGGATACTGAAACGCCTTCAGCAGGGCGGCGGCGGCGTCAAATATAGCGGTTCCAATTTCGATCCGATGGTGTAGGATACTGAAACGCTGGCGGTTGCCGTCGC
>JACAUC010000393.1 GCA_013390945.1 Candidatus Chloroheliaceae bacterium | reverse complement strand
CGGTAGCACCCCATTAAGCGGTGAAGTGGCAGGTATATCGCGAAAAGTTGAAAATAGGAGCGTTCATCGGTTAAACTTAGTCTATGAAAAATGAAATAAAGACTGAACCGATGGACGCTTGCCAAGTATTTTGCCCTAACTTGGAGTGTAGCGCAAGCGGACAAACCGATCAGGGCAATATCAAAATCCATTGTCGCAAACGTCGTCGTTACCGATGCACCACCTGCGGTAAATGCTTTACCGAACGTACTGGCACGATGCTTGAAGGCTTGCGTAAAGAACCCCAACTGATTGTCATTGTTGTTACCTTGTTAGCTTGGGGCTGCCCTCTTCAAGCCATTGTTCAAGCCTTTGGTTTAGATGAGCGCACGGTTAGCGATTGGCAAGGTCGGGCCGGTAAGCACTGTGAAAAAGTGCATCAAGACGTAATTGTGCAAGGGCGTTTAGATTTAATTCATGTCCAGGCAGATGAAATTCGGGCTGTGCGACATGAAGTCGTGCAAATGTTTGTCTCGACAGCATTAGCTGTAATGAGACCTGCTGTTCCACCAGCAGTACCCTACCAGAACGGGCAACCGAAGCTTCTGGGACAATGAACCCATAGCTGTAAAGCTAACATTAACCTCGCGAGAGACAATGTTTCTGTCAGCATCAAGACGGATAGGGGCTAGGGTGAGTAGTATGGTCAACAAAAGCTAAATCTCGATAAACGTCGTTATTTCGAACAAGCCAAAGATGCTAGAGGCTTGAACCAAAAGGTATGTAGTCGGTACAGGAAGTGGCTCGTTCCCTGTCGTGGACATCCAGACTACCGGCGGATAGAGGTGACCTAACCTACTCTGACATCTGCACGGAACATGGTAAACCTGTATCCTTCCTAACAGAAGTTAGGAAAGCAGATCGTAAGGTTTGCCGACAGGGATGCAGGCAAAGGATGGTGGAGAAAGCGAAAGCCAGCCTGTAGTGGGTTGGATAGGGATTGAGCCAGAAGGAAGGGAAGCAAAGGCAACATCATCCTACGCGCAAGCGGGCAGACTTCCACGTAAGGTCTTTCATCATGAGAAATTTGAAGAACCCCCAAAGGAGGCAAAGCAAATGACAGCAGAGGTAGTAAAATCGGCTGGTGCAGTCTCCCACAAAGCAATCCAACTAGACGATTGGCACAGTATTAACTGGCCCAAAGCTCATCAGCAAGTGCGGAGGCTTCAAACCCGTATCATGAAGGCAGCACAGGCTGGCAAATGGGGTAAGGTCAAAGCCTTACAACATTTGTTAACCCACTCGTTCAGCGGCAAAGTACTAGCTGTGAAACGGGTGACTGAAAATCAGGGCAAACTAACACCGGGAGCAGATAAGGTACTGTGGGAAACACCAAACAAGAAAGCCGCCGCTGTAAATTCGCTCAAGCAACATGGCTATCAACCTTCCCCACTGCGCCGCGTTTTTATTCCAAAAAGAAATGGCAAATTGCGTCCGCTCGGCATTTTGACGATGAAGGATAGAGCCATGCAAAGCTTGTATCTGCTGGCACTTGACCCCATCGTGGAAATGAAGGGTGACAAAAACTCTTATGGTTTCCGACGAGGCCGAAGTTGCGCCGACGCTATCGAACAATGCTTCTCCATGTTGGCACACAGTTACGATGCAACTTGGGTTTTGGAAGGCGACATTAAGAGTTGCTATGACAAGATCAGCCACGACTGGTTATTGGCTAATATTCCCCTCAATAAAGCGATACTCCGAAAGTGGCTCAAAGCCGGGGTAATGGAAAAGTTAGTCTTAAAACCAACCGAAGAAGGCACAGTTCAAGGTGGCCCGATCTCCCCAGCCCTTGCTAACCTGACATTGGATGGCTTGGAAACTAAGTTGCGCGAGAAATTCCCGCCAACTAACGTAGCTGGTAAAGGTCATCGGGCTAAATACAAGGTCAACTTTATCAGGTTTGCGGATGACTTCATCATCACTGGTCGCTCCTCTGAGCTACTAGAACAAGAAGTCCAACCTCTGGTAGAAGGGTTCTTGCAAGAACGCGGACTGGAACTTTCTAAGGAAAAGACCAAGATTACGGACATCAACACTGGCTTTGATTTTCTTGGACAGAATGTAAGAAAGTATAAGGGCAAACTCCTGATTAAACCGTCAAAAAACAACGTCCATATCTTTTTAACTAAAATCCGGGAAAAGATCAAGAGTAACAAACAAACTACGACCGGCAAACTGATAAGCCAACTCAATCCGATGATAATAGGTTGGGCTAACTACCATCAACACGTGGTAAGCAAAGCCATCTATCATAAGGTTGACCACGCTATCTTTCAAAGTTTATGGCAATGGGCCAAACGCAGACATCCCAACAAAGGCAAAAAATGGGTAAAGAAGAAATACTTCCATAGCCAGGGTAACCGGAATTGGGTGTTTAGCGGAAAAGTAGCCGGAAAAGACGGTAAGTACCGCCTGATCCAGCTATTGAAGGCCAGTGATGTACCAATCAAAAGGCACACCAAAATCCGAGGTGAAGCTAATCCGTATGACCCTGCCTGGGAGAGCTATTTTGAGCGACGACAAGACCTCAAAATGGAGAATGACCTTAAGGGCCGACGAAAATTGCTTTACTTGTGGAAGGAACAAAACGGTATCTGCCCAGTCTGTCAACAGAAGATCACCAAGCTAAGTGGTTGGCATAGTCATCACTTAGTCTGGAGAGTAAATGGTGGAGAAGACAAGGCAGTCAACCGGGTATTGTTGCATCCCAATTGCCATAGACAAGTACACAATTGTCCTGAGATAACAGTAGTCAAACCGCGTTCCCCGACAAAGGAACGTTAGAAAGGCTTGAGCGGTATGCCTTGAAAGAGGCCCGTACCGTTCTTAGGGGAGGAGGTGCTGGTAACAACACTCTCCTTACCCGACAAGGTCTGCGGGAAAATCGTCTGGTTAGCAATGGCAGTAATGGTTTCTAGTCGTTTATGGCTAGGTGGTGTAACCAGTATCACCCGTGACCGAGCCATAACCGATAAATTGCTGTTGTTAGTGCGGGATTGCGCTCTAATTGCTCCTCTACTGGTTTGTGTAGACGGGTTGGCCTCTTATCCAAAGAGTATTCGCCGGGCCTTCCGTGAGAAAGTGGCTCGTCAGCCTGGTGAGAGGGGACGTTCGCGTTTGACGGAATGGCCGAAATTGGTAATCGGGGTAGTAATCAAACGTACCAGTGGTCTAGGTCATCAACTAGTGGAAGTGGAACGTAAAGTGGCTTTTGGTAGTGCGGTGGATGTGGCAACCCAAATTAGTCGCAGTCGGGGTGGAACTGGTATCAATACGAGTTTCATTGAGAGATTTAATGCCACTTTGCGGGAACGTTTGGGGAGCCTGACGCGCAAATGCCGTCGAGCGGCACATAAGGCAGAAACGTTGCATCACGGCATGTATTTGGTGGGAACCAGCTACAATTTCTGTACGCCCCATGACGAGTTGAGAGTACGCCAAACCGAGACCAGTGGCAAACGGAAACGGGTCTGGTTTTTACGCACCCCTGCAATGGCGGCAGGCTTAACCGATCATATCTGGGACATGGCTGAATTACTAAATTACAAGGTAAAACCCATACCGCCTACACCACCTAAGCGACGAGGAAGACCAGCTAAAAAGCAGGTTAATGCCCTCACCACTTAATGGGGTGCTACC
>JACAUC010000392.1 GCA_013390945.1 Candidatus Chloroheliaceae bacterium | reverse complement strand
TGGGCAAATCTTCCGGTTAAATTTAGCTAGATTTTTGGCGCACTCTTTTCAGCCCCTAGACCACTCCACTACCTGCCAGATCAGTTCATGGACAATTTGAAGGGCGGATTCGATACAGAGATTAGTATCTTCTCCGTACCAGCCAAATTCCACTACAAAGATGGATGGATTATGGTGTACCAGAGTTTGTAGAGCCACCGTTTGCCAGAAAACAGGATTGTGATTAAGTTCGATTTGCTTATGGGCGTAGTTGTTAACCCGAAGAGAAGGAAAAACACTTACTTCACCCGGCACCAGATCAAGACCACCCTCCTGTAAAATAATAATTCGACGAGAAGCAGAAAGCAATTCAGCCCACTGCCTTATAGCTTCAGAAGCTTCAATTACTTGAAGCTGCAACAATGAATTACTAGCCCCTACCATACCGCCAATGGTTCGTTTGAACCAACCAAGATTACGCCACATCACGGAGTCCCCGGTTCGGCAGACCAGAACCGTCTTTATTGCAAGAGCAGGTAAACAACTTGTACTACCAACTCCTAGCGTCACACTCTCTTCCATGAGATTAGCCCTCCTTGCTGTACCATTGCTTCCCTACTAAAATTATACTACCCAACCCGAATTTGTAAATAGTGAAATAACTTACTATTCAGTCCCTCCCGTTTGACCTCCTCTGACAAGGCTGGTAAACTACTACTATGACAGCTGCACAAGACCTTCTAGAGCTTTAAACAGATGAATCTGATGGAGTAAATGGTGAGAAGACTCAAAAAGAACACAGGACTACCGAAATCTTCGAGCGAACCAGAACGTAAGGGAGAGACCAACCCTAGTGAAATGAAGCTAACAACACGCCGTCGCTTTCTGAATCGGGTAGCAGTACTGGCCCTTGGTGGAGCGGCGAGCCTGAATTGGCTGACCGCCTGTGGAGAAACTTCTACCCCAGCAGGGGCAGGCTCAACGGCAGTTAGCCTTTCGCCCTCCCCAATTACTACTGCCCCAACCACCCCCACGCCACTATCTACTACTATCGCTACAACGACGGGATCAGTTGCCACTACATCAGTTCCGGCGGGATCAGTTGTTGCTACCACATCGGTTCCGGCTCTTTCAACCGCTACAGCAGTTCCGGTTAAGCCACTAAAATTGCTCGTATTTGGCGATGTTCGCACCGATGGGCCAAAACCACCCGAAGTTTATAATAAACTGGTGCAATTAGCTACCGCCGAAAAACCAGACGTAGTCTTGCTGGTCGGCGATATAATCAACGCAGGCAATTCTAAAATAGTCGTTAAAAACCAATGGGCCAATTTTCGAGAGGCTACTGCCCCACTCGCACCCGCTCGATTACTGCCTACCATTGGCAACCATGATACCAATTTTATGGATTGGGCCGAACCGCTCTACCTAGAAGCCTTTGCGCCCGATAAATTACCCACTAATGGCCCTGAAAATTATTTAGGCGAAGCTTATTCCCTAGATTTGGGGCCAATCCACCTTGTTACGGTGGCAAGTGAAATGCCCGCCCATCCCCACCGACTCGGTACACAACAGTTGGCATGGCTGGAAAAGGATTTGAGTGCCAACACTCAGCCCTACACCCTCGTAATGAGCCATGACCCCGCCTACCCCTTTGGCCCCCACAAAGGCAGTAGCCTCGATGCCTATAAGGGTGAGCGCGATACCTTTTGGAACCTTTTAAAGAAATATAAGGTCAATGCTTTTATCTGTGGTCACGAACATTTCTATGTACGTACCCAACACGAGGGTATTACCCAGATAATCGCTGGAGCCAGTGGCTCTAGCCTCTATCTAGGCTACGGTGCGGGTGAGTTCCAGATGTATATGCTCCTTACAGTCACAGCTAATGGGCTTAATGCTAAAGTAGTTGACTCTAACGGCAAAGAGCGCGATACATTTAATTTGGGCTAATTTATTTTAACTCTCGCTTAGCCGGGTAACGGAAGACATCCTTTTCTTTGGCGCGAATCAATTCAGTGGCACCCGGGTCGGGGCGAGTGGGATCAGGGCGGCGATAACGCAAACCACGTATTAAAACCGCTGGAGTAGCCTCTGCCGCTTGACCCATAATCAAGGAGGCAGCAGAGGCCAATTCATCACCAAACCCTAAGACAGTGGACTGTAAAGTATAGCCAAATATATCCTGCTCTCCGCGCTGGTCTAAGAGTGCCATTAACCCCGCCGAACCGATTGCTACACCTATCCCCCCCACCCGAAAGGGTCGCCCATGTGTATCATTTATCAACACCGCCACTTCTGCCCCAGTCAATTCTTTGAGAAGTTGCCGAATTTGGGCAGCGGAAGCGTCTGGATCACGGGGCAAGAGACAAAGCCACTCCGATTTGGAAGAGTTGACCTGTGAGGAGGTTGGAGTAAAATCTTTGGCTGAATCTGAAGTGCTTTTGCCGTTGGAGGTTACTTCTTGTGGTGGTGGGTACATCACCTGTTCAATATTGGAACGATCCACCCCAGCATTGGCGCAAACTAAACCATAGTGGGTCTCCACCACAAAAATGCCCGGACTGGCCCAAATAACCTCTTTACTTTCACGCAAAATAACTTCAACATGGCGTGGATCCTTGCCTACTTGGGAAGCCAAGGCTAGGGCTTGTTCACTAGGATTTATGGTAGAAAGGTTTACCAAGCGACCCTCACTCTTGGATACAATCTTCTGGGCCAGAGCCAACACATCTCCATCCTCAAAGCTTAATCCTTCACGGGCCAAACATTGCACCATAATCTCTGCCAAGTTATCACCAGGCCAAATAAGTGGTACTTGCGGCACAGCAATAAATTGTGTACTATCTATACTCATATAAATCCTTAGTTCTAAAGATCAATTAATAAGCCGATTCATAAATTGTGGTAGATTTAGAGTAGTCAAATGTGGTGCTAATGTAAACCAGCCAAAATTTCCGAAATTTTTGGCCGATCCGACTGGTCACGACCTAAATGGGAGAGGGTAAGTCGAGAATCACGTCCTACCACAAAATTACCTCCACGTTGCAAAGGGTCTTCCGTCGGTTTTTTGAGGGGTTTGCCTTCAAGGGCCCATTGAGCATATTGCCACAAAATGTCAGGGCCGTAAACTTTCAAGTGTGAGTTGCGCCCTAACCCATAAGCACGATAGACCGCGAGAGAAGGATTGGCTACAAAGTGGGTCTGGTCAAAAAGTGCGGTAGTCCGTTTCAGGCCACGTTCTTGGTAAAAAGGCTCAATAAAATTTGCCCTAAAGAAAGGAACCCACGCTTGCAGACGCGGCAGAGTAGCAAAAGAAATAACCAACAAGCGGGCCTCCAAGGAGGTCAGCTTATTCAATACCGAAGGCTGGTACAACTGCACCAAGTGTTCTGAGCAGTAGACTCAGGCCAAATGGCGCAGAAAAATTAGTGCCACTGGCTTAGAGCAGGTTGCCAACTCCACCACACTGCCATCAGTTGCAGGTAACGTAAAATTAGGGGCAACTTCACCCACTCGTGGAACCCGCAGATTTAGACCCGGTTCTTTCTGTTCCATTTCAACTCTATTATCTTTTAGCTCTGGTTTCTAGTCCCTAAAGTTAACTGTAACCATTATAGAGTAGAAGAGTAGGGAGGTCAAGGAAGTATCTTCTCAATATAGGGCTGTTGCAAAGTCGGAGAGCTATCCAATCTGGCAAGAGTAGTGGTATGT
>JACAUC010000391.1 GCA_013390945.1 Candidatus Chloroheliaceae bacterium | reverse complement strand
TATGGGCCAAATCGGGAATAAATTTCTCAATGTAGGAGGGATTTCCAATCCCGATGCGAACCATTCTATGCGTTAAAAGGAGGCTGTATAATGACGGCTGAGTTAGAAGAATTGGTAGCAAAAGTTAAAAATTTATCGCCGGATGAGTTACTGACCATCCAAGAAACCGTTACTGCCGAGTTACGCCGGAAGATAGCCCATAGCCCTGAACCGAAACAAGCCGATACTCCACAAGAACGGGCGGCTATTTTGAGCCGCTTCTTTCGGCCACAACCCTCCCCGGAAGAGATAGAGAACCAACTTGCTCGAATGTTTACGCCAGAGGATTTGGCGCGGCTAAAGAGAGTTGATCTCACTCAGCTTCCGCCGTTGCCGCCAGGAGCCAAACCGTTATCGCAATTGATTATTGAAGACCGATGCTAAATGTCGCCCAAACGTTAGGCTTTGTAACCGAGAACCCGGAAAATCATCCCTAAAAATGGAGGACTTGAGATGAGCGCGATACTGGAAAATATCTTGAAAGAGCTAGAGGCACTAACAGCAGAGGAGTCGTTAATACTCCTGACCCGCCTGAGCCAACATTTACAACACAGCCTAAAGGGAACCGTCGGAGCGACCGAAGCTAGACCAGTGCAAGAACCTCTGGATTGGCAATCGGTCAGTGCCGAAGAAATTATCGCCAGCCTCAAAGCCAGCCAGGTTGAGCGCGAGCATGATAGCCAGTAGAAGGGAGTACCAAATATGCTAAGTTTAAATATCTCGAAAGAACTCCAGCAAGAACTGGAACAGTTAGCCCAGCAGCAAGGAGTGGTATTAGATCGGTTGGTAGAACAAGCCTTGCAAGATTTCATAGAAAAAGAGAAAATCTCCGCCAAACCGGGGATAATTAGTCTGCAAGAGGTTTTGAACGAGGCTAAAAAGCTGGGATTGCCACCCAAACCGCCGCTAAAGCTGAACGTTCATAGCACGCATGATTTCCCAACGAACACAACCTTCCGCCGCGAGGAGTTGTATGACGACGGGAACTAGCACTATCTTTGTAGATAAAATAACCATTATACCGTTGGTAACAAATACACTATGAGCGATTTTAGCAAAATGCTGGCAAAAGTAGAGGAACATTTGGCGGCTACGCCAGAACGCAGCGACATGGTACATGACCTGCTGGCGTTCCTAGCCGAAGAGATGATTCGGCTCAACCAAGAGAAACGGGCCGTCCAGAAAGATTTTTTGGAGTGGCTCATCACCACCGTAAAGGTGCAGCCCGACAAAGAGGGCAAGGCCGGACTGGACGTACTCGTGGGCAAAGCCAAACTCTCCGATTTCCCCGGTGACTACCAGAAGGGCGAGCCGCACCTCTCCCCCGATGAAGTGCTGGACATTTTGCAAAAGAATAAGGCCAAATTGGGTGTACGCCTGTCCGACACCGCCGCCCTGCCCAACCAAATCAAGACCAGATACACCACCGCCTTAGAACATGCGCTGCCCCTCAAAGAAAAACTGTCCCAAACCGACCGCCTGATTGACCAGATCGTGTATCGGCTCTATGGCTTGAGTGAGGATGAGATTAAGGTGGTAGAAGGAAAAAACGTATGAGCAATGTACCAAACCGACAAAGGGCAGAGGCGGGTCTAGCGCGGATAGAAACTTTGACCGTCAAGAATTATCGTGCTTTGAGCGAAATAACCCTGAATAATATAACGCCTTTGACGGTCTTTCTTGGCCCAAACGGGAGCGGAAAATCCACTATTATTGATGTTTTTGCTTTCCTAGCGGAGTGTTTCTCGGATGGGCTACGCAAAGCAGTAGATCGGCGCAACCGTTTTCAAGAATTGCGTACCAGGGGGGCAACCGGGCCGATTGTCTTTGAAATAAAATATCGGGAAGCCGATTCACCTAGAATAACGTATCATCTGGCAATAGATCAGGGCGAACGTGGACCTTATGTAGCCGAGGAATGGCTACAATGGCGACGTGCTGAACGAGGTAAGCCTTTTCGGTTTCTCGATTTTAAAAACGGTGAAGGGGATGTAATAAGTGGCGAAAACCCGGACGAGAGCGAAACACGTATTCACGAGGCGTTAGATACCAACTCTACCCTGGCAGTTAACACGTTGGGACAATTGGCCCGTCACCCAAGAGTAAGTGCCTTACGTCGGTTCATCACTAGCTGGTATCTCTCCTATTTGTCGGCTGAAAATACCCGTGTTACCCCACAAGCCGGGCCACAGGAACGCCTTTCTATCACCGGGGATAATCTCCCCAATGTAATTCAGCACTTGAAAGAGCAATATCCTGAACGTCTGAATCAAATTTTGAAAGCACTCTCCGAAAGAGTACCACGCTTAGAAAAAGTAGACGCTGAGTTGATGCCGGATGGTCGGTTGCTATTGCAGGTAAAAGATGCCCCTTTTGAACGTCCCATCTTGGCAAAATATGTTTCCGATGGTACGCTTAAAATGCTCTCTTATCTGACAATTCTGTATGACCCGGAGTCGCCTCAGTTAATCGGTATAGAAGAGCCTGAAAACCAACTACATCCGCGCCTGTTACCTGAATTGGCCGAGGAATGTCGTGGGGCTACCGCTCGTACTCAATTACTGGTAACAACCCATTCTCCCTTTTTCGTAAACCCACTCAAACCGGAGGAGGTCTGGGTACTTTATCGGAACGAAAAGGGCTATACCAAAGTACGCCGAACCTCCGATATTCCGGGTATCAAGGAAATGATAAGTGCTGGGGCACAATTGGGTGATTTATGGGTGGAGGGCTATTTTGACGTAGGTGATCCTTTAATAGAATCCGGTGGGCCACAGACACCAGAGGCAAAATTAGCCGCATCTCAATCTAAATTGAACTTAAATTTAGACCTTGATAATTAAACGATGATAAGATTAGAAATTCTGGTTGAAGAACCTTCTTGCGAAATAGCCCTTCGCAATCTACTACCGCGAATACTGCCCGCCGGTAGTCGTTACAGCATCAGATATTTTCAGGGAAAGACCGATTTGTTGAAGAAATTGCCCGATAGATTGGAAGGCTATAAGCGACAAAATGATGCACAGGATGTGCGGATTGTGGTACTGGCAGATGAAGACCGTGAAGATTGTACTAAATTGAAAGCAAAACTAGAGAAAATCTCTCGTGATAAAGGATTCATCACTCGCACCACTTCAGGTGTCAATAAATTTTATCAAATGGCTAATCGAATAGCGGTAGAGGAGTTAGAAGCTTGGTTTTTTGGTGACATCGAAGCCCTAACCAGTGCTTTTCCGGGTCTTAAACAAAAATTTCCAAATCTCAAACGACGCAAAGAATTTCTTAGTCCAGATACTATTACCGGCGGTACTTGGGAAGCTTTAGAAAAACTCTTGAAAAGTGCTGGATACTATACTGGCGGCTTACAAAAACTGGATGCCGCTAGAAAAATATCGGAACATATGCAACCAGATAGAAATTGCTCGCCGAGTTTCAAACTCTTTAGAGACACCTTGCGGGAAATAGCCAGAACATGAAAATACCGTTCGTCATAGATAACCAGCAACACAAAATGGCCGATGTACTGAGCAGTATCCTAGCCCAACATCAGGGCAAATCGCTGGATATTGCGACCGCCTACTTCAATGTAGGTGGCTGGCAATTGCTCAGGGATGGCCTCAAAGGGCTAGGTAGCTTTCGCCTGCTGTTGGGTGACGAACCAG
>JACAUC010000390.1 GCA_013390945.1 Candidatus Chloroheliaceae bacterium | reverse complement strand
ACGCAAAAAACTGACGCACACCCGGCAATAGGTCACAAGAGGATTTTTCAGCCTCTTTCTGTTAGAATTAGGACTGATTGGTACTGACCTGAACAAATCTACTTTCAATTCAGAGATACGTTATATATAATATGGGGAAAATAAATGTTGCGGCAGAGACTAACATTAATAATTATATTGGTAGTAAGTGGTTTAGCTACACTAATAATACTATTTTTTGTTTTGTTTAATCAATCTTCGGTCACTTCGCGGACAACATTGACGGAGGGAATCTCAGGTTCGACTGCCACGCCACCTAAGTCAACGCCGCAGATTCCGGTTATCGTAACAAGCAGTTCAGATCAACCGAGACCCTCGCAGCCGAGCAGTGTAAGCGGGTCGCAACGAGCAGTTCAAAATCAAGGTAACGAACAGTTTTCCGCTACGCCAGAGCTTTCTACACCTACCTCTGTAACAAGCAGTTCACCGCTTATAACACCAGCCACTAATAATCCAGTAGTAGCCGAAAACAAACAACCCGGTACGGATCAGTGGCAATTTGAGCTACGAGGCTTAATAGAGCAGGCAGATATAAGCAGTCAAATTAAAGGCTACACCTCGGCTACCAGTATCAACAAGGGTGAAAGCATTGACTTTCATATCAGTGTCTTTCCCAACCAAAACTATAGCCTAGAGGTCTATCGGATGGGTTGGTACAACGGTAAAGGGGCGCGACTAATGCACAAGGCCGGTCCCTTGCCCGGTACCCAACAACCCAAATGCCCCATTGACCCGATTACGGGTCTAACCGAGTGCAACTGGGCCGTCAGTTATCATTTACCTATTCCCCAAGATTGGACAAGTGGGATTTATGAGGTACTGCTAATTAACCAAAATAACTACGCCAGTTACATGGTCTTTGTGGTGCGCGACGATACTCGCGTGGCTGATTTGATCTACCAACAGAGTATCACCGCTTATCAAGCCTACAATGATTACCCCGACAACATGGGCAAAAGTCTCTACGATACTTCGTTAGGTGCTAACACTCTAGCCAAAACCCCTCGCGCCGTTAAAGTCTCATTTGATCGGCCCTATAGTGGTAGCGGCTTGAGCGAATTTATCATGTGGGATGTTTATTATGTGCGCTGGTTAGAACGGATGGGTTATGACGTGGTCTACTCCACCGGTCTGGATACCCACCTCAACGGTCAACGCTTGCTCAACTATAAAGGGATCTTTATCGCCGGACACGATGAGTACTGGTCAAAACAGATGCGCGACGCGGTAGAAAACGCCCGTGATCGTGGGGTTAATCTGGGCTTCTTTGGGGCCAACGATGCCTATTGGCAAGTTCGCTTTGAGCCTTCTAGCTCTGGTGTACCCAACCGAATAATGGTCTGTTACAAAGATATAAAATTCGATCCCATACAAGATGAGACCGCTACCGTCAGGTTTCGCGATCCCCCGGTAAACCGACCAGAGCAAACACTACAAGGGATTCAGTATGGCATCTGGTCAGAACAGATTTATACCCCTTACATCGTAAAAAACAGCCAACATTGGATTTATGAGGGTAGTGGACTTAAAGACGGTGATAGTATACCAGGTATCGTCGGCTACGAAATAGATTACTTTATGCCCGAGTATGGTCAAGCCGCCGCTCGTAGCAACACTTGGGCGTTTTTAAGTAGCTCACCTTTCGTCAGCCACGAAAAGGTCACAGCTAATGCCACTACTTCTATCTTTCAAGCACCCAGCGGAGCATGGGTCTTCAGTACCGGAACACTAGGCTGGGCTTGGGCTTTAGACAATTTTGGTAAGCACACGGTTGCCAATAACGGTATTCAAAAGGCTACCCAAAATATACTCGATAAATTTATTAGTAATACTCGATAAACATGGATTGATTATAAACTGGTTTCAGATATGGCAAAGAAAAAATCACTAATAATAACGATAGCGATAGTAATAATTAGTGCAACCCTAATAACAGTGGCCTCCTTGACGTTGTTTAACCAGACCGCTACCACTCCACTTCGGCTGGCCGCACAATCCGCACAAATCACCGCTTCGGCTGACCGTTCGGCTGGCCGTTCGGCTGGCCGTTCGCCCAACACTTCGGCTGACCGCTCACAGGTATTACCTTCTAACAATAATCCAGTGGTGATCGAAAACAAACAACCCGGTACCGACCAATGGCAATTTGAACTGCGAAATTTAACCCGTCAAGCTGATATAAACAGTCAGATGAAAGGTTATACTTCGGCTACCAGTGTAAATAAAGGCGAAACCATTGACTTTCATATCAGCGTCTTTCCTAGCCAAACTTATAGCCTAGAGGTCTATCGGATGGGTTGGTACGAAGGTAAAGGGGCGCGGCTAATGCACAAGGCCGATTCACTACCCGGTACCCAACAACCTAAATGCCCAATTGACCCTAACACGGGCCTGACCGAATGTAACTGGGCCTCTAGCTACCAGTTACCTATTCCCCAAGATTGGACGAGCGGCATTTATCTGGTATTATTGATTAATGAACACAAATACTCTAGTTATATGGTCTTTGTGGTGCGCGACGATAACCGGGTAGCGGATCTGATCTATCAGCAGAGTATCACCACCTACCAAGCCTACAATAATTACCCCGATAACATCGGTAAAAGTCTTTACGATGACTCGTTAGGTGCGCCAACACTGGCAAAAACCGCAAGGGCGGTCAAAGTTTCATTCGACCGGCCCTATAGCGGTATGGGACTGAATGAGTTTTTAATGTGGGATATTTATTATGTGCGCTGGTTAGAACGAATGGGTTATGATGTAGCCTATTCCACCGACCTAGATACCCACCTCAACGGCGACCGCCTGCTCAACTACAAAGGTGTATTTATCGCCGGACACGATGAGTATTGGACAAAGCAGATGCGCGACGCGGTAGAAAACGCCCGTGACAAAGGAGTTAACCTCGGCTTCTTTGGGGCCAACGATGCCTATTGGCAAGTTCGCGTTGAGCCTTCTAGTTCTGGCGTACCCAATCGGATTATGACCTGTTACAAAGATAAAAAATTCGATCCCATACAAGACGAGACCGCTACGGTAAATTTTCGCGATCCACAGGTAAAGCGTCCCGAACAAACTTTACAAGGGGTTCAGTATGGTATCTGGTCAGAACAGATTTACACTCCTTATGTAGTAAAAAACAGCCAACATTGGATTTATGAGGGTACCGACTTTAAGGATGGCGATAGTATACCGGGCATTGTTGGCTACGAAATAGACTACTTTATGCCAGAATTTCCACCACCTAATGCACGAAGCAACACTTGGACACTGTTGAGTAGCTCACCTTTCGTCAGCCACGAAAAGGTCACGGCTAATTCTAATGCTTCGATTTACCAAGCACCTAGCGGAGCCTGGGTCTTTAGTGCTGGAACATTGGGCTGGGCTTGGGCTTTAGATAATTATGGTAAACATACCATCGCCAACACTGGTATTCAAAGAACTACTCAAAATATTTTAGATAAATTCATTTCGGCTGGTCGTAGTTAGTTATTAGTTATTAGTTGTTGGTTATTGGTTGTTAGTTAGCATATCTTGGAAGCCAGCGGCCAGCCGATGTAAACTGGTTTTATAACCAGCGGTCAGCCGATGCAAACTGGTTTTACAAACGAACTAAGGCAAGGTTCAAAATCGGGAACCTTCGCTTTACAATTCGGGTAGTCCAAC
>JACAUC010000389.1 GCA_013390945.1 Candidatus Chloroheliaceae bacterium | reverse complement strand
AATCGGGATTAGACCAATCGGGATTAGACCAATCGGGATTAGACCAATCGGGATTAGAAATCCCTCCTACAATGGTTTAATTGAATGGTCATAGGATTAAAAATGCTCCTCGTAGCCCTAATTATAATCGCTTAGGCAAGGTTTAAAATCGGATTGCGCGGCGACTTGGAAATTAGTACGGAAGGCTTAGACCAGCACTTAAATGAGCCTACCGTCCGCTTTATGCAAGCAAGTGACGAACCATTTAGCGCAAGGGGATGAGGTACTAATCCCGGTGCTGCAATGGTTTAGCCAACTGCTACAAAGTAGAAATAAGCGGCTGTGTTATAATGAGGCAAGGGGTTTTGTGTATCATCTCAATGGGTAGGAGTTTATTGAATAAACCCGCCGCAGGTTGGGCGTATGCAATACGCCCCTACCCCGAAATTTTGAGATGATACGGTTTTGTTGTCTTAATTTCTAGTTTTCGCTTCTAAAATATATTCCTATAGGAAGGTGAATCATGATTCGACTGAATAATAGAGGGCGGCATAAGAAGAGTAGTTTGTTTGGGCTGGTGATGCTGTTGGGTTTGATCTTAACCCTAGCGGCTTGTGGCGGTGATAGCGCAACGGCTCTGCCCTCCCCTACACCTTTGCCCGATGCTAAGACGATTGCTCGCAATAGTGCCGTTAAGCTGCTGGAGGTTAATTCGCTTCATTTTGTGGTGGATATTAAACAGGGAAAAGTGGACCTCTACCAGAATATTACCTTGAAGAAAGCGGATGGAGATTGGCTGAAACCTGATAAATATACTGCTAAATTGCGGATTGGGTTTGGCCCCGGCCAAGCCGATGCGGAGACGATTGGAATTGGCACGGAAGAATGGCTGATGGCTGCCCCACTTATTACTCAATGGCTAAAATTGCCCGCCGACGTGGGTTTCAAGCCCGATGTACTTTTTGATAAAGATAAGGGTTTGGGTGCCACTGCCGAAAAACTTAATGATTTGAAATTGGTAGGCGCTGAAACCATTGATACGGTAGATTGCTGGCATCTGGCCGGAACTGTACCCGGCCCAGATATTGCGCCTCTAACCGCTAACACCCTCGGCAAAAATGAGGTTCTCTTTGATATTTGGATCGGTAAATCCGATAGTCTGGTGCGGCAGGTTACTTTTAAAGAGACGGGGGCCGCTGATCCTAAAACCGCTTCCTATTGGCTTATCACCTTCTCAAAATTTAATGACCCGGTGACGGTCAATAAGCCCGTTAGTTGATGTGATTGGGATGTAATCGGGATTAGAAATCCCTCCTACAGGTGGTTAGAAAAGCAGGAGAACGCGAGGTTTTAGTTTGGATGAAGTAGGGATAGTTTCGTTAACAGAGGAGGTTAAGGGAGGAAGTAAGCTGGGAGGCGGTAGACGGCCTTGGCTGGTTTTGGGGATGCTCTCGGTTGGGGTGATCTTGGCGGCCTTGGATTTGACGGTGGTGGTGGCTATCCTGACCACCATGATGAACGATTTGAATGTGACGCTCTTCGAGATAGACCAAGGGGCTTGGATCGTTTCGGCCTATTTGTTAGCCTATACCGTGACTATGCCCTTTATGGGTCGGGTGTCGGATGTGTTCGGACGGCGTTCGGTCTTCTTGGGTGCTTTGCTGATTTTTGTGCTAGGTTCTATTGGGGCGGCTTTGGCGAATAGCTTGCCCTTGATGATCGCGGCGCGGGTGGTCCAGGCTCTAGGTGGTGGGGCCATGGTGCCGGTTTCAATGGCGGTGGTGGGCGACCTCTTTCCTCCCCGGCGCAGGGGTTTGGCACTTGGCCTGATCGGGGCTGCTGATACAGCAGGCTGGATTATTGGGCCGCTCTATGGCTCCTTTATGCTGAAATGGTTCCAAGATGTAGAGCTAAAGTTTTTGGGTAGTCAGCCACTTAGTTGGCGTTCAGTCTTTTGGGTTAATGTGCCACTCGGCTTGCTTTCGGCGGTTTTAATCTTCTTTGCGCTACGTCCCGGTAAAACTATTCCGGTAGAGGTGCGCGAACGTCGGAAGATAGATTGGCTAGGGGTGGTGCTGTTGGCTCTTTTCCTGACGGGTTTAAATCTGGCGTTGGGGGGTGGAAAAGAGACGGCTGCGCTAGGAGGAGCCGGACTGGAAAAGTTGGAGGCAAATCCGCTCAAACAATACCAAATTCCGCTATTAATCGGGACGGGGGTCTCTCTCTTACTTTTCATTCTGCTGGAGTTGCGAATTGCCCATCCGTTGCTCAATTTGCGTACTTTCCGCCGCCTAACCTATACCGCCGCCAATTTGACCAATTTTCTGATTGGGGGGGCGTTGGTGGTGGCACTGGTAGGAATTGCTCTCTTTGTCAATGCGACCGACACCAGCGACGTGATTGTAGAGATTGCTTTTCACAGTGCGCTGGCTCTAGCCCCCCTCACGCTGGGTATGGCCCTAGGTGCGATTTTGGGTGGTTGGCTGAGTGATAAGTGGGGCTATCGTTGGGTGACTATTGGTGGTCTATTGTTGATGGTGGGTGGCTTTCTGTTGATGGCTCAGTGGCAATTAGATTTTCGCCCCCCGGATGCGCTCTTAAAACTTTTTCCCGGTGCAGGTATAACTGGACTGGGCTTTGGAATTGTGATTGCTCCGGTAGGGACAGCCGTAATCAACTCGGCGGAGCGCGAGGATATAGGCGTAGCAGCAGCACTGGTCTTGATTCTACGGCTAATTGGTATGACTGTTGGTATTTCGATTTTATCTACTTGGGCCTTAAATCGCTATAATCAGATTAAACCTCAGATCACCGATTTAAGTAAGCTAAGTGGCAATGACATCCGCGCTCCGCTAGTGCAGGTAGTTACCGAATTATTTGTAGCGGCGGCAATTATTAGCGCGGTAGCAATTCTCCCTGCCCTTTTGCTGCGTCGCTCACCCAATGCGGGTTTGGAAGAAGAAGAAGTCGCCCGTAGGCGCGAGGTGGGGAGACTTCTTTAACCCTTCAACTCAATTTTTTCTCAACGGCGGCGAGGGCGCGTTCGCGTCCCTCGCGGGCTGCCATTACCAGAAAAGTAATTTCAACCTGAGTTTGCTCAACATATTGACTATCTTTGATGGCTTTCAAATTAATTTGGGCTTGCAGAATTGCTCCGGCTAGTGCCGCTTCTGCGAGTAGGGCGGCGGTTCCAGCATCGGTGATAATGTGGGGATTGCCCACTTCGGCCATATCACCCGCCAGCCTGACAATCGCCACACAATGTCGGGCGATACTCAAGGGTGTTTCGGTGGCACTCTTCAAAGCGGCTTGCAAGGTGAGGTTTCTGCTTTGCTTTTGCTCTGGTGTAGCGCGTGGCAGAGCATAAGCCGCCATCACCGCTTGAAAGGCTTTCGCGTCATGATCTATAAATGTGGCTAGTTCTTGTTGTCGGTGGTCTCCATCGGCAATAACCTCTTGGATGCGCTCCTCAATGGCGGCGAAGGCTTTTTTTCCAGCAGTTAGTCGGGCCACCATAGTTACCAGAGCCGCCGCCTGCGCTCCTGCTAGAGCGGCGGCTCCGCCACCACCGGGGGTAGGGCGGCTTGAGCCTAGCTGGGTGAGGAACTCTTTTATCGTCAAGCTTGAAAACAATTTTCTCCTCCTACAAAGTTGCGAAATCGGGATTGGAAATCCCTCCTACAAAGTTGCGAAATTGGGATTGGAAATCCCTCCTACAAAGTTGCGAAAT
>JACAUC010000388.1 GCA_013390945.1 Candidatus Chloroheliaceae bacterium | reverse complement strand
GGCTTTCAGGGGTGTGGAGTTGAAATCCTTTTGATGTGCTGCTGTTGGTTTTTAGTTCACAATCAATCTGCGGTACTTTTCGATCAGTCTGCGGTACTTTTCGGGCGGTCTGTTGCTTTGTTCGGTCTGTCCGTCCGGTCTGGCTTGTCTGGTCTGAGTAGATAGAGCGATCAAAGGGCGCGGCGTTTAATGGTTAGTTTGTCTTAGTCTGAGGTTTTCAAGGGTGTGGAGTTGAACTCATCTTGGCGTACTGTTGGTGGTTTTTAGTTCACAATAATCTGTCTGCGGTACTTTTTGGTAGGTCTGTTGCTTTGTTCGGTCAGTCTGTCCGGTCTGGCTTGTCTGTTCTGAGTAGATGGAGCGATTAAAGGGCGGCGTTGAACTCATCTTGGCGTACTGCTCTGGTGGTGGTTTGTTGGATTTTTGTTGGCCGATGCTCGTTTTGTTGTTTACGTAGTAACTATAAAAAACGCTTCTAAAATAATTAGAAACGTTCTTCTTCCAGCAATTAGATTCTGTCCCTTGTTTGGTCTACTTTTTGTCCTACCTCGCGGCGTTGTGTCGGTCAAGTCCGCGAGGCGGCTGCGACCTGATGTGAGTGCCGCGACTGTTTTTTGTACCAGATCGGTCTAAACCTGCGCGGTTCCTTTGCACTCTGGGTACTTGGTGCATCCGTAGAAGGGGCCTTTGGCTCCTTGACGCTCTTTCATCGGCGCACCGCATTTGGGACAAGAGACCGCTTTGCTTTTGCTGCCTTCTCCTTTTTTGGTCTTGTCCGAGGATGGCTTTTTTGATTTTGAAGCTGAGCTATTGCTTGATCCATTACCCTTTTCTGAAGATGAAGTGGGTTTTGCTTGGTAAGTTGAAGCAGGCCCAGTGGTTGTTCCTGCTGGGACACCTCGTATTCTTATTTTCGCCGATGTAGCGTAAGCCGCTTTAAGTTCTTGATCTAGTTTTTGGAAGAATTCAGTGCAAACTGGTTTCCAGTTCTTCTTTCCCTCGGCTACTAAATCTAAATCCTCCTCAATTTGTGCGGTGAACTCAATTCTAAAGATGTCTGGAAAGCTTTTGACTAGGAGGTCAGTCACGGCTTTACCTCGGTCGGTTGCTTGAAAGCTCTCCTTTTTGGAGTTGGCTTTTACCGAGGCTGCTGTGCCACCCTTTTCCTTTTGGGGTTTGGCTCCTTTTTCCTCGGTACTGGTGTTGCTATTGCTGAGTATATATCGGCGCACCTGAATATTATCGAGGATGTTGGCATAGGTTGATGGTCTACCTACCCCGCGTCGTTCGAGTTCACCCACCAGTGCGGCCTCATCGTATGGTTTGGGCGGCTGGGTAAAGTTTTGTTTCGGTTTTACACCACCACAGTCTACTTCTTCGCCTTCACTCAACCTGGGCAGCTTGCTTTCTTTGCCCCCCTCTTCATTTTCCTCATTATCTTCCTCGGCCTCCGTCGTTGCCCCGTAGACTACCTTCCAGCCGATGAAGATCGGCACACTGCCCGTAGCTTTGAGCGGGTGTTTGTTTGGTTGACTGGCCGGTAGTGTAGTAGCTTCAATTTCAACGGTGGTTAGTTCGGCTGTCGCCGGAGCCATTTGGCTGGCAATAAATCGTTGCCAGATCAGTTGATAGAGCCGGAATTGCTCGTCGGATAGATACTGCCTTACTTTTTCCGGCTCCTTGTCTATCTTGGATGGTCTGATAGCTTCGTGGGCCTCTTGAGCGCCCTTGGCCTTGGTTGCGTAGTTGGGTGGTTTCTCTGGCAGGTATTCTTTCCCGTAGATTTTTTCTATTACCTGCTTGGCCTTTTCTTGCGCTTCGGCGGCGACGTTGGTGCTGTCGGTACGCATATAGGTGATAAGGCCCGTTTGTCCCTCATCTCCAAGGGCAATACCCTCGTAAAGCTGCTGAGCTATCTCCATGGTACGTTTGGAGTTTATTTTTAGCTTGCGGCTGGCCGTCTGTTGTAGGGTGCTGGTGGTAAAAGGCGCGGCTGGTTTGCTGCTAGTTTGCTTTTTAAGCAGTTTGACGATCCTGTAATTGGTTCCGGGTGCAGTTAGTTGTTCTACTACCAGCTTGGCTTCTGCTTCGGTCGTCCATTCCATTGTGCTTTTGCGGTCGTCTGTTACGACAATGGCCGTAAAGGTTTCCTTTCCTGCCCCTGTTTTTGATAGTTCTACCCTGATATTCCAGAACTCTCGTGGGGTGAAGCCTTCAATTTCGCGTTCGCGGTCTACGACGATGCGTACTGCTACGCTTTGTACTCGTCCTGCGGAGAGCGCGGGTAGATCAGTGCCTCTTTTGTCTGGCTCGTCAATCTTCTCCCAGAGAAACTCAGAGATTAGGTAGCCTACCAGTTTATCAACTAGTCGTCGGGCTTGTTGGGCATTGACTAGATTTAGATCCAACTTGCGGGGGTTAGCTACCGCTTTTTGGATGGCTGTTTTGGTAATCTCGTGGAACTCTACTCGTTTCACGTCCAGACCGCGTCCCTTTTTGGGTAATGCTGCTTCGATCAAGTGCCAGCTAATGGCTTCCCCCTCCCGGTCAGGGTCGGTTGCCAACAGAATGGTCTTCATCGTGGGTTTGTTGCACAGTGCTTTAATTTTAGCTACTGTGTCTATTCCCCGTTCAGTTATTTCATAGGCGCACTCGAAATCTCCTTTTTCGAGGTCATTCAAGTTAACGCCTATCTCCTTGAGTGGCAGATCGCGTATGTGTCCCATCGAGGCTATTACTTTGTAGCCTGCGCCTAGATAGCTGGTGATAGTCTTGCATTTGGCTGGGCTTTCTACAATTACCAGCGTGTGGAAGCTACCGCCTCCGTCGTTGCCCGTGTTGTCGTCCATGTTAATTCCCTTCGATACCTTCTAGCTTAGGCAAGGTATAGATAGAGTTATCCATCACGGTCTCCTTGATTTGGCTTAGTTGTCTTGCTTCTTCCAAAATCTCGGCAATTTTCACCACTAATCTGCCGTCCTCAACAGTAGGTGTAAGTTTGTGTAAAACACCAATGGGAAAGCCGATGGATTTTAGGAAGTTTTTCCCTGAGATCCTCGATGTTTTTTGTTTCGTTGTTGTACTCGACACCTTAAGTTGGTACATTTTGCCGTTATCGTTAACGGCGGGTTGTACGCAGATAAGTCCCTCTTCTTTGTTGTAGCCAAGAATGACTTTTTGTGGTTGGCCTATTAGGTTGAAGGCTTCTTCTTTAATGCTAAAGGTACCATCCTTCTGTATAGTGAAGTGGTCTTGTAATTCTTCTGTGGCAGGGTTATAGAAGACCCATCCGTCTTTTTTGGCGTTGTTTGCGGCGGTGTTGGTGTCGGTGCTGTCTTTGGCAGCGGCTGTACGGTGGTCTTTGGTGGTATAGGTTGTTGTTGCTTAGCAACTACCATTATTTTCACCTTCTCTTTCTTTTTTTCTTTGTCTAACATTGTTGCAACTTGACTTCCCTCTATATCTCTAGGGATGGTCAAATGCACGTCGGTTGTTGGCAAAACCTAATTACCTAAAAAGCTACTCTCTTGACGGAGGGTTTTTATTTTAGAAGAGAAGCTTCAATTATCTGATAATTGAAGCTTCTCTTAGTCTGGTTCTAGGTTTTTAGTGGGCCTTGCGGTTGAAAGTTTGAATGAGTTAAGCTTATTTTAGCCCTATCTTCAGCTTCATCTTCAGGCTCACCTTTCCTAGAGTAATTTGGCCGCTGCCAGTGTTGCTCTTGTTGCTACTTTGGCTTTGGCGGCTAATAGTGCAG
>JACAUC010000387.1 GCA_013390945.1 Candidatus Chloroheliaceae bacterium | reverse complement strand
GATTTGTCCCAGAATCCTGATTTGTCCCAGAATCCTGATTTGTCCCAGAATCCTGATTTGTCCCAGATTCAGATTCCTTTCAGCATAACCGAGGGTGTTTTCAACATAATTTGCCAGTCCAATATAAGGGTGCGTCGGGCGATGTATTCGAGGTCAAACTCCACCATCTGCTGAAAGGTAGCCTGACCTCGCGCCCGCACTTGAGCAAGACCAGTGATACCCGGTAGAACCCCTAGCCGCGCTTTGCATCGCTCATCATAGAGGCTATATTCATAGGGTACTGGCGGACGTGGCCCGACAATTGCCATCTCACCTCGAATTACATTGATTAACTGAGGCACTTCATCAAGGCTCAGCTTACGAATTACCCGCCCCACTGGAGTAATACGCTTATCCTTGGTTAACTTGAACGGGGGCTTGATATTTTCAGTGCTAGACGCAGAGCAGAGACCAGCTTGACTCACATAGCTAACAATGAAGCGGTAGTGTTCGCGATTGTCGTTATTGTGCTGCATCGAGCGAAACTTGTAGTAAGTAAACTCACGCCCATCTTTGCCTACTACTCGTCCGCGAAAGAGTACCGGGCCGGGTGAAGTTAATTTAATGGCGAGGGCGATTATTAGCCAAACCGGAGCAAATAGCACCAAAATTACCAGAGCAACTAAAGTTTCGCTGATTCGCTTGAACCAACAATAGAATGGCTTTTCGGCCACTTTTGCTTGAAGGCTCCTTTCGGAGAGGAGCCGGTAGTGATCGGTAAAAAGTGTTGGCATAAGGCTACACCAACAAGCTAACCGGTAGTTGCTGCATTGCGAAAACGGTTTTAATCGCCGTAGTTATATTGTGGCATAACGTCAGATGAATATCTTCGATTTGTTCCATAATGGTAGAATCGGTATGGATGGCGAGGTCTACCAACCCACGCAACTTGCCCCCACCATAACCAGACCAGCCCATCGTATAAGCCCCCGCATCACCTCCTGCTTCAATTCCCCTGATTACATTGAGCGAATTACCGCTTCCACTGATGCCAATTACCACATCACCGGGTAGCACCAGACCCTTCAACTGCTCGGCAAAGATATTTTCATAGGCGGTATCATTAGCCCAAGCTGTCATTAGGGTAATGCTATCCGTAAGAGCCAAAGCACGGAAACGCTTCCGTCCTTCAAGGGCGCAGCCTTTGGCGAGATCATTGGCAAAGTGGGAAGCGGTGGCTGCACTACCACCATTACCAAAGATATAGATAGTTGCCCCCCGACTATTAGCATCCAGCAAAATCTCCACCGCCCCAAGCATCTGATTCAGGTCAAGTCTACGTACCGCCGCATGAGTCTGTTCAAAGTAGGTCTTCATCGAATCTGTCACCGCATGACGATTTTCGGGTTTAAGCTGCACTGGCTTATACCTCCTTTGTAAATATGGGAGACTCAGAAAGTCTCTCTAACCATTGAGATGATACAAAATGTTGAGCTTTTGTTCGGATAGCTAAATTTACAAATGTATTTGAGCGTTAACTAGGGCGGAAAAAGTCAAATCTGGATTAATAATAGCCTAAATTTTATATTTGTCAATAGCTAAATTTTCTGAGGGATTAACGGGGAATTTTCCATAAGCAATCGCCCGGTAGAAGATAAATTAACCTTGTGCCACCGGGCGAGAAAATCGGCTGACGGATTAGAACCAACCCTTTTGCTTCAGCAGTGTATTACCCAACAGACCCAACAGCACCTCGTATTTAGTGCCTTTATTTTCAGGGTGATACTCAAAGCGGTTCCGCTCAAAGTACTGTACGGTGTAGGTAAAGCCATCATCCGGGTTAATTTCCTGAAATTCCTCGCTGATAGGATAGCCATAAAGCGATAGTCCACCGTTTTGCTCCCAATATTTCTTAAAGCTTAGGCTTAGATTATGCCCGGTCTCGGGGAAATAGAGTTGAGTGGTCGAGTCGGGGTTAGCTACAGGTTGAAACGGCTGCTCTTGTTTAGCTCGGCGAGTTTCGGTAAGCTGATTGCCCAACAGACCCAGTAAGACCTCATACTTGGTTCCCTTATTCTCAGGGTGATATTCAAAGCGGTTCCGCTCAAAATATTGCACCGTATAAACCTTGCCGTCCGAAGGATTCACCTCGCGGAAAGGCTCGGTCTTGGGATAGCCAAATTGCGCCAGACCACCATTTTGCTGCCAATAGGTTTTGAAAACGCCTGAGAGATTATGACCAGTGGAGTCAAAAAAAGTAGCATCGGGAATTTTACTATCTGTGACTGCCGGGGTCAGGCTCTTTCCTAAATCGGGTAGGTCAAGCAGATAAATCCGGTTCTCTTTAATACCCAACAATTTGAAAGGAGCATAAGGTGTAACCTTCAGGAACATGCCCTGATTTTCGGCTAACTTCTGCCAATGTTGGCCTAAATCCGACGAATACCAGAGAAATTGCTTCTCACTCAGAAAAAGAGTGTTCGGAGCATTATTTGTTTGAAGCAAGGAGGGCTTATTCTCAAGTGGGACGGGCAGGCTCAAGGCTTGCCAAGTCTTGCCACCATCATCAGACCGGGCAAAAGCTGGCTGGTTATCGGCGACGTGCATCGTACCACCATAGAAGATTCGGAAGAAACTATTGCCACTTTGATAAATCTGGAAGATTGGATTACCTGGACCATTGCCGATTTTGCCGACCTCGTTAAAAGTACGGCCTCCGTCATTGGAAAGCGATAGTAGATAGCCACTGGTAGAACCCGGCCCACCGGTGTGTTGCGCCAACACTAGGGTGTCGGTAGAGGTAGTGCGTCCGTTTAGTGACCAAAAAGATAATTCAAGGCTATTGCCGCTTATCCCATAAGTACCTTGCAACGTAGAGCGTTTTTCCCAAGTAACACCTGCATCGGGTGAAAAATAGAAGCTGTAAGTAGCCAAATGGCTATTAAAGTCGGAGTCGGACAACATAACATAGATGGCCCGACCATCCGGCCCAGAAACCGACAGGCCGTTAATTTCATGATGCAGTTGTTGACCTCGTTCCTGCCAAGTCAGACCACCATCGCTGCTACTAAAGAGGCTACTGTTAGAAAGCTTACTTTGACCAACAGCGTACATTTGGAGTGTACCATCGGTAGCAACATGAGTGGGAATATAGTCCACACTAACTCCTTGCGGATTGGTGCTGCTATAGCGTATGCCGCCATTTTGTCCCTTAGTGGACTGAAAGAGCAAGCCCGTATTCTCATTGCAGGTAGCCTCGTTGTAATAAGCATCAAAGTTATTTTTAGAAAGGAGGCTACGTTGTCCCGTCACCCAATTATAGGTAAAGGTGCCTTGGTTGGTGTAGGTATAGTCAGAGTTAACACTGCGTTCGCTGACCAACAGCACATTGGGCTGCAAGGCATCAAAGCAAGTGGAGTTGTAGTTAGGCAAAGCGGGTAATCCGGTATCGTGCCAAGTTAGCAAAGTCTCCGCATGGACTGGTTGCGAGGAATAAAGCAACCCGGTCAAGCTCAAGCTCAAAAGTAGCACTACCACCCCCGACAGTTGAAGGCTACGTCTAAGGACGGTCATAATTATCCTCCTTGTTTAATTCTGCCAAATTTTTCAAGAAACATATCTGTTATTAAATATATAACATGAATCACAACTTTGAATATGATTTTTATCACAAAATCGGGAATAGAATTCCCTCCTACAAATCGGGAATAGAATTCCCTCCTACAAGTCGGGAATAGAATTCCCTCCTACAAGTCGGGAATAGAATTCCCTCCTACAAA
>JACAUC010000039.1 GCA_013390945.1 Candidatus Chloroheliaceae bacterium | reverse complement strand
AACCGTTTAGCTTTGATTTTGGTGGAACGCCGCCGCCTGCGGCTAAAGGCAAGGAGCCCGTGCCGCCTACCAAAGCTAAAGAGGTGCTTGAACCTTTTGGTTTTGATTTTAGTGGGACTCCACCACCTACGGCTAAAGTGGATGACGCAGCCAAAGCGTTTAGTTTTGATTTTAGTGGGACTCCACCCGCTAGGCTAGATGAGCCTGCTCAACCGTTTAACTTTGATTTTGGGGAAAATTTGAACGTTGCTAACCCAATTCCAGAGACGTTAGGGTTCGCTCAGAAGCAGCCCGAACCAACCTTTAACTTTGATTTTGGGTTAACTCCACCGACTACCTCCACACGTGAAACAGACTTTGATTTTGATTTCAAAGCCGAGACTGTGACCCCAGAGACGCAAACCTTCCAGTTGGACGATTTCCAGCAAGGGCTAAAGCCTGTATCAGAAGCTGCTGGTTCTGGTTCAACTCCTACCTTGCCCGACTTCGACTTTGGTGAATTGGCTGGTACGTCACCCTCTCCAGAGAATCAGGGTTTCGGCCCCAAGAAAAATTTAACCGATTTTGGTGCAGTGCCTAATATCTCAGAGAATAGCCAGACTATATCATCTCCATTTGGTTTTGATTTGAGTGAACTGACCCGGCCTTCGGCACTAGTACCAGAACCTAAAGTGAGCAAGGAGCCTCCCAGAGGAATCGAAACTCCGCCCACCCCGGTTCGTCATGTACCAGAAGCTCGCTTTGTTCCCGAACCGACTCCACCACCATCCTTCAAGAAGGAGACGCTGGAGATACCACCTGTTGTCGAAGCCAGAAGGAGACCCACGCCTCCGGTCTCCCCACCGCGAAGCGAGGCTACCAGTCCAGAAGTAGCTGCCAGCACTAGTGAACTTGCACCCTATCTCAACCGGGTACGCCAGAACCCGCGTGACTTAGAGGCTAATCTCTATCTGGGTAATATCTATCTGGAACAAAATAAGTATAATGAGTCCATTGCCCATTATACTAATGCCATCAAAGTGGCCGATACCGGGACTCTTAAAGAAATAGTAACACGTATTGAGAAGATTATTGCGGCAGGTGTATCTAACCCGCGCTTCCACCGTGTCTTAGGAGACGCTTATATGAAGCAGGGTCAATATCATTGGGCACTCAGCGAGTATAGTAAGGCGTTGGGTCCTACAGTAGCAAAGAGATAGCACAAGTAACGTTGTTTGCAAGCGTACTTGGTTGAGAGCAGGGACGCAAAGGGAGCAAAAATGGCGAGAAGAATTTTTGATGAATTAGTGAAGATTGATGGCGTTATCGGTGGTTTGCTAGTTAGCAAAGACGGGCTGGTAGTGCAGAGTTTGATGATTGAGGAGGAGGATGCCGATGTGTTAGGAGCAATGGCCGCCAATACCTTTGATAATATCGCTCGCACTACTGAGCGTTTGGGCATTGGTCGTCTCAATGACTCGATTATAGGAGCTAAGGAGGGTACACTGCTGGTTCGAGAAGCAGGTGAATTGGTACTGGTGGTTATCTGTCAGCAACCAGTCAATATCGGGGAAGTGCGCCTAGCGATGAGTCGTGCTGCCAGAAACGCTGACCGTGAATTTGGCCTCTAGTTTCTCAGAGGGCACTTCCTAAAAAGAAGTATTATTCTATGCCCAAAGGCGGGTAGTTTCGCTTTTGGGCTGTTTTTTGAGTCTAAATTAAGGAGAAATGATTTTGGAACGAACGTTGATAATCGTGAAACCTGATGGAGTGCAACGTGGCCTTATTGGTGAAATTCTTCACCGCCTAGAACGACGTGGCCTAAAACTAGTGGCTTTGAAATTAATGCAGGTTTCACCCGAATTAGCTAAAACTCACTACGGCGAACACGTGGGCAAACCCTTCTTTGAGCCGCTGGTCAAATATATAACCAGTAGCCCGGTAGTAGTGGCTGTCTTTGAGGGTAAAAAGGCTATCGAAACTGTCCGCAACACTCTGGGCGCGACTAACCCTGTTAATGCCGCCCCGGGTACTATTCGGGGTGATTTGGGCGTAGAAATTGGGCGCAATTTAGTACACGGTTCAGACGGCTTAGAAAGTGCCGCTCGCGAAATCTCGATCTTCTTCAGCGACGATGAATTGTTAAACTACAGACGCTCCACCGATCCGTGGATTCTGGAATAAAAGTGAGAAAGATCAACTGACAGAGCAGCATCCCACGATGTAAATTATAGTACCTGTAGGAGGGATTTCTAATCCCGATTTTAGGTGTCACATCTTAATAATGTAGAATTATTTAGAGAGCTTTATGTACGTAGGAGGGATTTCTAATCCCGATTTTAGGTGTCACACCTTAATAATGTAGAATTATTTAGAGAGCTTTATGTACGTAGGAGGGATTTCTAATCCCGATTTTAGGTGTCACACCGTGGGAAACTGTTCTGCCTGTTGCTTTTCTCTAAGCCTAACCCGCTTACATGAGGTTATTGTGTGGTAAATCGGCTTCCTGCTCCTAAGCTAATCGAAGAATTGAAAATGGCCTATAACGGGCGAAGCGGTACAGTTCGGGCCGATGGCACTTTCGATCAGACTCTTATCTATATTAAACGCTTAGAAGCTTGCGAAGCCGTTTTTGGTGAACTTGATTATCCGTTACCCCCTTTATTGGAAGCCGCTCTGACCCTCCGAGGTATTACCCGGCTCTATGCCCACCAGACTACCGCGATCAATGCTTTGCGAGCCGGGCAAAACGTGGCTTTAGTTACGGCTACAGCCAGCGGTAAGACGCTGGCCTTTAATTTACCGATCCTAGAAAAAATTTTGGACAAACCCTCCACTAGAGCCCTTTACCTCTTTCCTACCAATGCTCTAATGAACGACCAACTTGCCACCCTCACCGCTCTGCTGGAAGATATGGGTAGCACAGGCCAAGAAATTCGGGCTTTCAAATACAACGGGTCTATGGGCGAAGAAGAAAAACGAGCAGTGCGCCACGCCCAACCCAATATTCTTCTCACTAATCCAGAACTAGTGCATCTTTCGCTGACTGGCTGGCATCGGAGTTGGGTTAGTTTTCTGCAAAACCTACGCTATATTGTCATTGACGAGGTTCACACTTATAGAGGTGTCTTTGGCTCGCATCTAGCCCACCTCCTACGTAGATTGCGGCGCGTCTGTGCTTACTATGGAGCCAATCCCCAGATCATTTGCTGCTCGGCCACTATCGGTAATCCAGTGGAACTGGTGCAGAATTTGACGGGCCTCACCAACTTTACCGCGATTACCAATGATGGTGCGCGTAAAAATGAACGCTATTTTGTAATCTGGCGGCCGCCCACTTTCACCGATAGACGAGATGAACCTGCCACGCGCAGCTATCTGGAGGAGACGGTGGATCTTTTCCAACGGTTGACTGGCTCTGGCTATAGTACCCTCTGCTTCTCCCGACTCCGCCGTTATGCCGAAAATATGTACCGAATGTGCCACGATCAATCTACCGCTCGTCAAATGCAACATATTATGGTCTATCGGGCCGGACTGCGCCCGGAGGAACGTCACCAGATTGAGCGGGGCTTGAAAGATGGTACGGTTGAAGGGGTCTTCTCGACCAACGCCTTAGAATTGGGGATTGATATTGGTGGCTTGGATGCCGTTATTATCGCGGGCTATCCCGGTAGCCAAATGGCCGTTTGGCAACAGGCCGGACGAGCCGGACGAGGGGGTAAAGATGCGGTGGTCTTTCTAATTGCCTCCCAAAACCCCATTGACCAGTATTTTGTTGCCAATCCTACCGATCTTTTCACTCGCCAAGCCGAAAGTGCGTTGCTAAACGTGGGTAACGAAAATATTGCCCGCCAGCACCTTATGTGTGCCGCCCTAGAATTACCGCTTACCGGGGCCGATTTTCGGGCCTACTATCCTTCTAGCTTGGGTAGTCTGGTGCAAGATATGGTTACAAAAGGCGAACTAGTACGCGAAGGACGACATTGGGGCTATGACCGGGGAGAATTACCTCATGGTAGGGTATCGCTACGTACTAGCACCACCCGCAAATATACGATTACTAATCGTCAAACCGGGCGCGAAATCGGGGTAATCGAGCCGCCCAACCTCTACAAAGAGACCCATCCCGGCGCAATCTATACTCACAGTGGCGAAACTTTTCGGGTAGATGCCATTGATGAGGTGGCCCATAAAGTGTTGGTCTTTCCCGTTGGCACCAATCATATCACCAGTTCGGTTAGCCGGGTTCAAATCAAGGTGGACAAGGAGGGTCACCAGCAGCGCGAAATCCACTTTGGAGAGGGTAAGCTAACTTTGGAACTGAGCCTAGGCTACGGTAGCGTAACCGAGGAAATTTATGGCTATCGCGAAGTACCCCTTGTCCAGCGCAAGCGTAACGTCCCGGATGTGGTCAAACTCGAACAGCCTTTAACCTATCAGATGCGAACTGAATTACTTTGGCTAGTACTCCCGCCTCGCGAAGCTTTTGGTAAGCAGTTCACTGGTTTTGATTCTGGGCTGCACGGATTGGAACACCTGCTGCTGGGCCTCTTTCCCCTCGAAGTAATGTGTGACCCACAAGATATTGGCTCGGCCTCCTATGGTTCCGACCTCGAACACCAGACGCGCCCCACCATCTACTTTTTCGATAGTTTTGAAGGTGGTGCAGGTTTTACGCATGGTTGCTACCCCCGCTTTGAAGACTTGCTTCATTTGGCAGCACGTACCCTCGCTAGTTGTCGCTGCAAAGAGGGTTGCCCGGCCTGTGTCCAATCCGCCCGTTGCCGCGAGGTTAGTGTTAGTGTGAGCAAAGAGGCTACCTCTGCCATTCTACATCACTTGCTCAGCCAAGATTAGACCTCTATCTCCAATTAACAAACCACACCGAAAAATCATTTAGCAATTGATAATTTTTTGAGTTTTCATCGTCGGCTTCTAGCTGCTAGGGGTAGTACGAAAGTTTTTTGTAACTACACAGCCCTTAGTGCCTCCTTTTTTACTTTCCTAGTATTCTAACGTTTATATATTTAAAGGGTTCGCATATTCATCTTGTGATATTATTCACATATACCATTAAATTTAAATGGTGGAGAAGCTTTGTTTGAGCAAAGAATACTAGAACGTTGTTGTTGTTATTAGTGCCACAAACTTTGTGGGCTGCAAGGTGATTGTAGAGTACATTTTCGTACCTATATTATAAGATCACGTGAAGGGACTAAATAATTTAATGACCCATCCCTATAATAACTTTATCCTTATAACAAAGATACCATAAAAGCGACAATAATATTGTCGCATAATATTATATCGTAAGCAAGAGGTTTTAATAATTAAATGGTCTTAACCCGATCAATGATACGAGGAGGTGTCAGGAAAGTACGGACAAAAAATGGAGAACTAAGGCAAGTTCAAAAAAGGCCACTTCGGCTTACAATTTTGGCCTAATTTATGCAGTGTAATGCTAGTATGAAACTTGCACAATTTATGAGGCTAACCATAAATTTAAGAGAAAAGAATAATAAAAGCAAAGCTTTTTATGGTTAAAATGAGTATATTAAAAATTAGCTGAATTCTATTAAACTGTTGGTCCAGTAAAGGAGCTAAATTATGAGAGAAATCCATACGAAGACGTTAAGGTGCTATAACTGTGGGTCTGAATTTATCCCCACCGAGGCACTCAATTCTCAGTTTGAAAATTCTGCGGCTACCTGTAATTGTCCCGTCTGTCATTTCGGCCCGATAGTTATTCCAACCACCTCGTTTGAACAGGCCGCTCGACCAGTCGGACGGCAGGCCGTTCCAAAACCCCTGTCGGCCACCGACTTAGAGAACCAACTGAAGACACTAGTTAATCGAGCAAGAACTAATGGCTTGGCTTCGGAGGTCATCGTAGATATACTACGCTCCGAACTTGAATTTGAAGCGGAACTAGGTCAAGGGCGACGGCTACTGGTTCAGATTATTGACCTTGGTTTTCAGGATAGTGCTATTTCTCCGCCCCCCTTCCGCAGTAGCCGACAGACACCCCAGAATCACGGCAGTCTTTGATGAAGCTTCATTTATATATGCCTCAGAGTATGGCCTCGGCTACCCGGTCGGCTGGCCGCGCGGTCAATGCTTCGCAGGGCTTGGTTGGACGGTTGGCGGTAAAGACTTTAGAGCTAATTAAGCGACGCACTAAGGTTCCCCATGCTCAGCTACACTCTAAATCAAAATGGGATTCTAGCCGGTCGGCTGGCCGTTCCCAATATGAGGAGTTATTCAGTATTGAATCGCTGGAGCAAAAAGCCAGTACTCTCGCTAGTATACAGCAGGTAGCCCTCCGCGGAGGGAATTTAGGTCGTTTACAGGCCAAACTTAAAGAGAATGAGCGGTTTCTGTTGGAAGCTTATCGTACCCTATCGGAGGATGCCAGCCAGCAGAAAACCATTCAGCTGGCCGGTCAGATGACCGTTCCACCAGCGGCAGAATGGTTGCTCGATAATTTTCCGGTAGTGCTAGATCAGCTTCGTGAGATTCGCCAAGATCTACCAGTAGATTACTACCGGCAGTTGCCCCGACTAGCTAATGGGCCATTGGTCGGATTCCCTCGGGTCTATGCGATTGCGTTACAACTGATTAATCACACTGGTGGTCGCTTAGATTTAGAACATTTGTCACGTTTTGTCCAATCCTACCAAAATATCACCCCGCTTCTTATGGGCGAGTTATGGGCCATTGCCATTATGTTAAGAGTGGGTCTGATTGAAAACTTGGGGAAATTAGCCGAAGCATTGCTGGAAGAACGCCAACTTTGCCTAGAGGCTAATCAATGGGCGGATCGTCTTTTAACGCTTCATGATTCTGCTAACCAGAGCGTCACAGTCCTGAGCGAACTAGTGCAGCGTTATCCTTTGCGAGAAGTACCCGCTCCTTTTGCGGCCAAACTCCTACATCGTCTGCGCGACTATGATGAGTCCAATAGTATTGAAACCGAAGTGCAAGGGCTAGAACGCTATTTCGATGCTCAGTTTGGTAGCACCGAGAGCCTTATACGAGCCGAAAAGCAGCGCCAAGCGGCTAATCAAGCCACCGCTGGTAATATCATTACCAGTATGCGTACCCTTTCGGCGATAAATTGGGCCGATTGGTTTGAGCAAGTGAGCATCGTAGACCAGATTATGTGTAAAGATCCGGCTCAAGTCTTTGCTCGCAGTACCTTCACTACTCGCGATCATTATCGTCATGAAATTGAGCTATTGGCTCGTGGCACAGGCCGGACAGAGGTAGATATTGCTTGGCAATTGGTGAATAAAGCAAACGATTTTGGATTGTCCAACGATACGGCCCGGTCAGTTGATAATCCAAAATCCGAAAGTCAACGTAACTTGGGTTGGTTGCCAAAATTGTCCCATGTGGGCTATTACCTGATAGGGCCGGGCCGGGCCAAGTTTGAAGCGGGACTAAATTATCATCCTACCCTGCAACAAGGAATCCGCTCTTTCTTGCTCCGGCATCCTAACCCGATTTACTTGGGAGCAGTAGCTGGTGGCACGACGGGCTTAGTTGCTCTTGGTCTTAAACTGAGCAACTGTAGGAGGGATTTCCAATCCCGATTTATCGAATTGGACAAATCCCGATTTGTCGAATTGGACAAATCCCGATTTGGTTCCCTAGGCTGGCCTTTGGCGGCGGGCCTATTGTTGATTCCAGCCAGCGAAATCGCGCAGGGGCTAGTTAGCTGGGGTATCGCCAAAATTTTGCCGCCCCATTTACTACCCCGCTTAGACTTGAGCGAGGGTATTCCAGATTCTATGCGGACGATGGTAGTAATACCAACGTTGTTACTTACCAAAGAGAGTGTAGCAGGTCAGTTTGATCGGCTAGAGGTCTGTTGCCTTGCCAATACCGATCCCAATCTGCATTTTGCCGTATTAAGTGATTTCGCGGATTCGGCTGGCCGTGCCGCCCAAGCTAAGATGCCCGAAGATGCGGCCCTGTTAGAATTAGCTCTGGCTCGCACTGCCGAATTGAACCGGCGCTATGGGGCCGAGCGTTTTTTCTTGTTTCACCGACGGCGCGAATGGAACAAGAGTCAGAATTGCTATATGGGTTGGGAACGTAAGCGCGGTAAATTAGAAGAGTTTAACCGCCTGCTGGCAGGGTCTAACGATACCACTTTTGAGATCCAATGCGGTGAACTGGAGATACTGCCCAAAATTCGCTATGTAATTACCCTAGATTCCGATACTCAGCTACTCCGTGACCGGGCTAAGGCAATGATTGGTACTCTAGCCCATCCTTTGAATCAGGCCGTAATAGACCCTGCCACCAACCGGGTAGTCGAGGGTTTTGGAATTTTGCAACCTCGCGTTGGGATTGATCTGAAAAGTGCCACCCGGAGTCACTTTGCCCGGCTCTTTTCTGGTAATGTGGGCCTTGATCCCTATACCACCGCCGTCTCAAATGTCTATATGGATCTCTTTGGCGTAGGAATTTTTGCGGGTAAGGGAATTTATGATCCCCAAGTACTCTATCAGGTGCTAGAGGGTCGCTTCCCTGAAAATGCCCTTTTAAGCCACGATCTAATTGAAGGGACTTACTGCCGTACCGGGTTATTATCGGATGTAGAATTGCTCGACAACTATCCCACTACCTATGCCTCCTATGCCAACCGGATGCACCGCTGGGTGCGAGGCGATTGGCAGATTCTACGCTGGCTCTTTCCCACCGTACCCCAAGCTAACAACAGCTTTACCCCGAACGTGCTACCCCTAATGTCGCGCTACAAAATCTTTGATAATCTTCGTCGCAGTCTCATACCGCCCGCTATTCTAGCGGTATTGGGGGTCGCTTGGTTAGGGGTGCTGCCGGGTTCGGTCGCCCTTTGGACAGCTATCGCCCTTTTACCCCTCGCTTTGCCAGTAATATTTGACCTGTTGGATTTAGTGCTGAATCTGTCTAGATCCGTGCAAAATCCGCTCCCAATCCTGAGAGTAAGTGGGGAGAATATCCGACTCGATCTTCTCCGGTTTGGTATCAATCTTACCTTCCTCGCCGATCAGGGTGGTAATAGCCTCGATGCTATCGGGCGTACCCTTATTAGGCTCTTTATCACCCACCGCAATCTGTTGGAGTGGGAGACCGCCGAGCAAGTTCACCACCGGACGGACAACGTAACGAGCAGTTCTTATGGCTATTTGCTCAAACGGCTCTTGGTGGTAATGCCACCGTTTACCCTTTTTACCACTTTGGGTAGCCTCTACGGCCGCCACTCTTGGCAGGCGGTGGTTACGCAGGCCACGCCGGTGCTGGCAAATTGGTTGCTGGCTCCAGCCCTGGCTGGCTGGCTAGACCGTCCTATCGCTAAACGAGCCGAAGAGTTGAGTGAAGCCGAGCGGCTGGAATTGCGAAGGTTAACCCGCACCTATTGGGACTATTTTGCTACCTTTGTCACGCCAGAAGGCCATTACCTCGCCCCCGATAATTTTCAGGAAGAGCCTGAGCCGCTTATCGCTTACCGCACCTCACCCACCAATATTGGCCTTCAGTTGTTGGCCGATCTTACCGCTCACGATTTTGGTTATATCGGACTGCACGAACTGACCGAGCGGACGGAAGCTACTTTTGCTACCCTTCACCACTTGGAACACTTTCAGGGCCATTTGCTAAACTGGTACGATACCAAAACACTTGAGCCGCTCCAGCCTGTTTATGTCTCGATGGTAGATAGCGGCAATCTGGCTGGACATTTGTTAACCCTGCGCCAAGGCTATCTTACCCGCTTAAACCAGCCCATTATTGGCCCTGAAATTTGGGCTGGTCTACAAGATACCTTTGCCCTCTTGAAGACCGAAGGGCCAGCCCAAACTAATGAATTTCAAGCCCTAGCCCAACTCCTAACCCAAGCAGCTTCACGACCAGCCGAACGACCAGCCGAAGCCGCTACCGTGGGCGATTATGCCCGGAATCTACTTGAAATAAAACGGCTGACCAACGAAATGCTAGTGGCTAATAGTACCTTCTCAGAAGCGACAAGGCGAATCGTTAGACACCTCCAAAATCAGGCCCAGAGCCTCCTCCGTGATTTGGAAGAGCTAATGCCTTGGGTGCTGCCTTGGGTATCGGGTGACGGGTATCAGGTATCAGGTATTGGTGGAGTCTCTTCTGACACCCAACACCCTATACCCAACACCTTCGGCTGGCCGCTTTCTGACACTCTCTTTGGCGCACCACCTCTCCTGAGTAACCTAGTGGCTCTGATTGATGCGGCACTACAAAGTGCAGACCCCACTAGCCAGACGGCCAGCCGAAAGTTAGATCAACGTAACGAGCAGTTGCTCAAAGAGGGCAGGGCCAATCTGATAGCTCTGGAGAAGCGTCAAATAGCCCTAGTAGAAGAGGCTAAAGAGCGGGTAGAGGCAATGGATTTTCAATTCCTCTATGACGCTAAGCGTAAACTCTTCTCTATCGGCTATTTTGTAACTGAAAGGCGGCGCGACACTTCTTTTTATGATCTGCTGGCTTCGGAAGCTCGTTTAGGAAGTTTTGTGGCAATCGCCAAAGGCGATGTACCTCAAGAACACTGGTTCCATTTGGGACGCGCCCTTACCTCAGTTGGAGCGAATAGTGCCGCGTTATTTTCTTGGAGTGGCACGATGTTTGAATATTTGATGCCCCTTTTGGTAATGCAAAATTATCCTGAAACTTTGCTGGATCAGACCTATAAAGCGGCGGTTGCCCGACAGCAACAATATGGACGGCAGCGTAAGGTTCCTTGGGGAATTTCAGAGTCGGCCTACAACGCCCGTGACCTCAATCAAAACTATCAGTACCGCGCTTTTGGAGTACCTGGTCTGGGATTAAAGCGCGGGTTGGGTAGCGAATTGGTAGTAGCACCCTACGCCAGCATTATGGCACTCTCGGTTCAACCTCGTGCCACCTTCGCTAATATTCAGGCTTTAATAGCGGAAGGGATGCAGGGAGACTACGGCCTTTATGAGGCATTGGATTATACGCTAGAACTAACGGCGACTCCTCGGCAGGGCAACCAGTTGGAAAAGGAGAAGAACAAAACCTCGGCTGGCCGCTCGGCTGGTCGCATTGTCCGCTCTTTTATGGTACATCATCAAGCCATGAGTTTGTTGGCTCTAAATAATTACCTGCATCAGGATATAATGCAGCGTCGGTTTCATAGCGAACCAATGGTGCAGGCTACCGAAATGTTGCTTCAGGAACAATTTGCGAAGCAAGCACCGCGCCAAAATTTGCCCGAAACTGCCACGGCCAGCCGAAGTGAAAGCCGCATAATTTATACGCCAAGTGGGGTTGCTACCCGCCGCTTTACTACCCCACATACCCCCGTACCCTACACCCACTTGCTCTCCAACGGAATATATACGGTGGTGCTGACCAATTCCGGGGCGGGCTTCAGCCGTTACAACTCGGCTGGTCGCGGTCTAGCCGTAACGCGCTGGCACGAGGATAGCACTAGAGATAATTGGGGCAATTTTTGCTACATCCAAGATACCGGCAGTGGGGTCACTTGGTCGGCGGCTTATCAGCCTACCTGTCACGAGAGCCACAATTACCAAGTAACCTACTCGTTGCACAAAGCCGAATTCCAGCAGCAGATGGTCGGGATTGAAACCCATATGGAAGTAACCGTTTCGCCGGAAGATAATGCGGAAGTGCGCCATCTCTCGCTCATCAATTTGACCAGCATTACCCGTGAACTCGAAGTAACCAGTTATGCCGAGATAGTACTGGCTCCAGCAGAGGCGGATAACGCCCACCCCGCTTTTAGTAATCTCTTTATTGAGACCGAGTTTTTGCCGGAGCAGAACGCGCTACTAGCCACCCGCCGTCCAAGAGCAGACCATTCGGCCCGGGTGTGGGGTTTACACGTCGTCGCGGTACGCGGTCATACCGTAGGAGCGATTCAATACGAAACTGACCGGGCCGCTTTCTTGGGAAGATCAACTGGCTGGCAACCAGTTGACGCAGCATCTTACAAAAATAGGTCTGATCCAACCCTGCGGCTGCCCCAAAGCATCGGCCAACCCCTTTCTAATACCACCGGAGCGGTACTGGATCCTATCTTCAGTTTGCGGCGACGAGTGCGGATTGTACCAGGTGGCACGGTACACCTAACTTTCACTACGGCAGTAACCGAAAGTCGGGAACACGCTTTGCAACTGGCCGATAAATATCACGACCACAACGTGATTGCCCGAGCCTTTGAATTGGCTTGGACGGATAGCCAAGTAGAATTAAGCCAGCTTAATCTTAGTGCCGAAGAGGTACATCGCTTTCAGCGACTCTCCGCACATGCCATCTATGCCGACCGTTGGTTGAGAGCCGACGCGCAAGTGCTGGAACAAAATACGCAGGGTCAATCCGCGCTCTGGAAGTATGGGATTTCAGGCGACTATCCCATTATATTGGTAAGGCTTGGCAAAAGCGAAGAATTATCTTTGGTACGCGAATTATTACTGGCCCACGAGTATTGGCGTATCAACGATTTAAAAGTAGACCTCGTTATCCTTAACGAGGAAGCCGGAGGCTATAATCAAGGACTTCAAGAGCAATTATTGGGGATAATCAGGAGTAGTCGGGCGAATGGCTGGTTGGACCGGCCCGGTGGTCTCTTTGCTCTGCGCGGTGACGTAATGCCCGAAGCAGATCGCATTTTGCTCCAGACGGTGGCTCGTGGCGTTCTTTTAGGAGAACGGGGTGATCTGGCCCAGCAATTACGGAACGGGTATCGGGTAACGGGTATCGGGGATTGGGTAATGGGTGACGGAGAGCGGGTATTGGGGATCGGGGATCGGGTATTGGGGATCGGGGATCGGGTATCAGGGGAATTTCCGACACCCGTCCTAACATCCGATACCCGACACCTGACACCTGACACCCTTAAAGTTAGGCAATTGGAACCACCAGTGCGGCCAGCCGAGGAAAAAACTACTAGTTACGTCGAACGGTCAGCCGACTTACAGTTTGCTAATGCTTATGGGGGTTTCTCGTCTGACGGTCAAGAGTACATTATCAATCTTAAACCGGGTGAGCCTACACCTGCTCCTTGGACGAATGTCTTGGCAAATGACTCTTTCGGCTGTATTGTCACCGAGCGGGGTAGTGGCTACACGTGGTCACAAAATAGCCGGGAAAACCGCCTTACACCTTGGTCAAACGATCCTGTAAACGATCCTTCGGGAGAAGTAATCTATCTGCGAGATGAGCAGAGCCGGATAATCTGGTCACCGTTACCCCAACCGATTAGCAATCCACCAGCGTCCAACCTAACCAACCACCAACCGAATTTTCGTGTCCGGCATGGCTTTGGTTATTCCAGTTTTGAACATATCGAGCGGTCAGCCGAACGGCCAGCCAAGCAGATAGTTAACCGACCAACTCACTTAGAAATAGAGAGTAAAGTTACTATTTTTGTGCCTCCTAACGATTCGGTTAAAATATATCGCTTACAACTCCATAACCGCTCTAATCGCATACACCATCTCTCGGCAACACTTTACATTGAATGGGTTTTAGGAGTATTGCGCGAGCATAGCGCTCCTTACGTGATAACCTCCTTGTTGGAGGTTTTTGCTCCTCGGCTGGCCGCTCGGCTGGCCGCGTCCGACAAAATTAGGGCAATCTTGGCCCGTAATCCCTATAATAGCGAATTTGGCGAACGCATCGCCTTTGTTGCTACTAATAGTTCTGAGATCAGCTTTACTTGTGATCGTCGCGAATTTATTGGGCGCAACGGCTCGTTGGCTCAACCACTCGGATTGCTACGTCCTGAAGAATTAACCGGACGATTTGGCGCAGGGCTAGACCCCTGCACCGCCCTACTCCAAAGCTTTACGCTTAGTCCTGATGAAGAGCGCGAGATTATTTTTGTGCTGGGTCAGGCCGAAAATTTAGCCGAAGTGCAGAGCCTGATAGTCCGCTATTGTGAGCCGACGCAGGCAGCAGTTGCCTACAGTGCTACCCGGCAGCAGTGGCAGACTATTTTGCAAAAAGTTCAGGTACGTACTCCTGACCCGATGTTGGATACTTTGCTGAATGGCTGGCTACTTTATCAGACCTTAGTTTGCCGGATATGGGCGCGTTCGGCTTTCTATCAATCCGGGGGAGCTTATGGGTTCCGAGATCAACTTCAGGATGTAATGGCCCTAGTACTCTCCGCCCCGGAGATAACCCGCGCCCAACTTTTACGGGCGGCTCAGCGTCAGTTTATTGAGGGCGATGTACAGCACTGGTGGCATCCGCCCACTGGTAGAGGTATACGCACCAATTTTTCAGATGATTATCTTTGGCTACCTTTTGTTACCTGTTTCTATGTGAAAACCACTGGAGATTTAACCATCCTAGATGAGCCCCTTCACTTTCTGGAGGATCGCCCTCTCAAATCGGGTGAGGCGGAATATTATGGTGTGCCAAAGCTTTCTGAGCAGCAGGGAACCTTGTATGAACATTGTGTGCGAGCGATTGACTATGCGTTGGGGCGCTTTGGTCGGCATGGTCTACCTCTAATGGGTTCTGGCGACTGGAATGATGGTATGAACTTGGTGGGTGAGGCAGGGCAAGGTGAAAGTGTTTGGGTAGGCTGGTTCCTCTACTTGAACCTACTGGAAATGGCTGCCATAGCCGAAAAGCGGCCAGCCGAACGGCCAGCCGAACGGCCAGCCGAACGGCCAGCCGAACGACCAGCCGAAGTGTCAGGTGTTGGGTCTCAGGTATCAGGGTCAGGTACTCCACCATCACCCGAAATCGGAAACCCGTTACCTGATCCCGACACCCGAGACCCAATACCCGAGACCCAATACCCACCTTTTGAACGTGCCCAACTCTACCGCGAGAGAGCCGCTGGTCTTCTAGCGGCTTTGGAGGAACACGCTTGGGATGGTGAATGGTACTTGCGGGCCTTTTTTGATGATGGTACACCACTAGGTTCCGCTCAGAATGAAGAATGTCGGATCGATTCGCTCACCCAATCTTGGGCGGTTATTTCCAAAGGCCCGCCTACGGTCGGCACTACGGTCAGCACTACGGGCCAGCCACAAGGTGCTGATGCGAATCGTGCTAGACAGGCGATGCAAGCGGTAGAAGATCAACTTATTGACCGAGAGGCAGGATTGATACAACTCTTTACACCGCCTTTCGATCAAACAGTGCATAATCCTGGCTATATCAAAGGTTATGTACCCGGAGTGCGAGAGAATGGTGGTCAATATACTCACGCTGCCATCTGGGTAATTTGGGCTTATGCCTTGTTGGGTGAAGGTAAGAAGGCGATGGAACTCTATGCGCTAATTAACCCTATCGTTCACGCGCTCTCAGATCCTAATCAATACAAGGTGGAACCCTACGTAGTAGCGGCAGATGTCTACACTGTACCACCACATACCGGACGAGGTGGTTGGACTTGGTATACTGGCTCGTCCAGTTGGCTTTATCGGCTTGGCGTAGAAATGTTACTGGGTCTGCATAAGGAGGGCGATTATCTTCTCCTTAAACCGTGTATTCCACCAGACTGGCCGTATTATGAAATAACCTATCGGCATAACGCCACCAGTTACCAGATTAGAGTTTCTCATTACGTGGCGGCCAGCCCGACCAGCCGACAAACCCCTTCGGTGGATCGTTCCAAGATCTCAAAAGGGTCAGCCAATGGAACATATTCAATAGGTAAAGTGGAATTAGATGGAATGTGGCTTAGCGATGGGCGTATTCCGCTGAAAAATGATGGCGAACTTCATCAGGTGCAAGTTTTGCTGGAGGATACTTCAACAGAAGAAGGAGACCTTTCAAAACCAGAGGCTTAGCCAATACCAGTCTATCCTCACGCAGTAACTCCACTACCAGGGAGTCAGCCCACTAACGTTATGACGCATCTAGAACAGAAACACATCCTGTTTCTTACTTGAAAATTGTAACTACACAGCCCCTAGCGGGGCTGTAAAGAGGGCATCAGAGGTTGACCCTTAAAAGCCGATTTCAAGGCCACAAAAGTGCTATGTCCCTGCTTTCGCATCGTTGAAATGTAACTTCGTATCCGACAAAAACAGGTCGCACCAGTACGGCTACGAAAAGAGCCGGACACTTTTTGTTGCACCTTGATCGTACGTAAATCACGCTCCGCTTGGTTATTATCAAACGGTACCCTAAAATCAAAGGCAAACGCCAACACTTCCACCTCATGTGCGAGGAGGCGGCCTATCAAATTCTTAGCTTTAGCTTGTTTAGGCTTGCCACTCTTTCAGCCGGTGGCGTTGCAAGTTGGCCAAGGTCAGAAAAGCTGACCCCTCCTTTCCAGTTTGGGAGACGCTCTTGCTTGTGCTGGGTTAGTTTTGAGTTAAGGTGCTGGGTTTAGTTCACCGATTTTTACGATGGACAAATGCTACCCAGCCTTTGATCTCGCGGCGTTCCTGTAAAGCGAATCCGGCTTTTTCTAAGGCTGCGGTCACTTCTGCGGCCTTGGGTTCAATAATACCGCTGCTAATCAAAAGACCGCCCGGTCGCAAAGAGGTCGCAAAGGTTTCCGACATAGTAATCAGGCGTGAGGCCAGCAGGTTAGCCAAGATTACATCAAAGGGCAGTTTCTCGGCTAGAATGGCAGGCGGTTGCTGCTCCTCCTCCGAAAAAGTGTAGAAGCCACGTCCGGCGGCAATTTCTTTTGAAATCGTCAACGAACCAGCCGCCACTACTATTTTATCCTCCAAATTATTAAATTTGACATTATTTTGGGCAATCGTAACCGCAGGCGAACTGGCATCTAGGGCAAGAATATCGGTTATACCCAACCGGGCGGAGGCAATCGCCAAAATACCACTACCTGTACCAAGATCAAGTACCCTAAGATGTTTGGCCGGGTTAAGGTAGTTTTCGAGAAATTGTAGCATCAACGTAGTTGTAGCGTGATTACTACCAAAGGTCCACATTGACGTACTCAGGTTAATTACCAAATCCGCCGAGTTAGGTGTATAAGACTCATTTGGTGACTTGATTATAAAATGTTGCCCTACCCGACGTGCCTTGAAATCTTTCCAAACCTCATTCCACTCCTCTTCATCCTTAGCGGTCACTTTTAACTCTTCGCAGGGATGTAAGTGGTTTAGGTAAAAAAGCACCTCACGTATTTTTCCAATGGTAGCCTCGGCCCAATTATCAAAGCGAATATGGGTACGTAAAGTAACTGGCGCAGTTAAATCTATGGCTCCTTCCTCGTCTTCCATTCCTAATTCGATCATTACGGGTCGTTCGATGACTACACCTTGGCGATAGCCATAATGGGTAAAGAGTTCGGTAACTAGCCCGACTGCTTCACTTGGAACTTGAGCAGTTAGTTCCAGCCAAGTCGGGGGTTGGTCTACTCCTTCAAAAGCGGGTTGTTCCGCATAAAGTACTCGCCACCAACCCGCCTGGCTATCAGGCACCAGTTCATTTAGGCGAAGAGTAGCGCAGTCTTTATCAGAGACCTCTAAGAAAGGCAGGTAAATGCGCTCCAATTCAGGTACTTCGTTCAACAGTGCAACGAGGGCGTGTTGGAGTACGGCTGACTGTAAGGGATTGGTAGAGGCGACTACCATATCTTTTCCTATAATCAATCCAGCCAAAGAAGCCTCTAGGCGCGTCTCTTCCAACCTGAAATAGCACAACCCGGTTAGATCAGTCCGACTATACCCGGTAGTATAACCTCCAAATTCGGTACCCCCACTGGCCTTATACACCAGCGTTTCCAGCAACACTAAATCCTCTTTGGTTAAGCGACGCTGTACCAAGCTAGGCTCGAAGGTGGCCGAGGACAGTGGTAAAAAGACCATTAGTTCCGTCCGGCGGAGCCAATTTACTACTCGCAGCCAAGCGGCAATTTGAGATTGTGGTTGACGTAACCAGTTAAAAGCATAGAACATTTGCGATTTCTCCCTAAATTAATACTACGTAGCTTGGGCGTAGATTGGACTCTGCTAAAATTTCAAAGTAGCCCTTTATAGTTTAATGCGCTTGCTCTCTTTTTGCAAATAGGCAAATAACGTTACCTGAGCGGAGCATTATAGCCCAAAGGAGCCAATTTACAGTAATTTACAGTAAAAAACCTGTACATGGAAGCTATTTAGGCGGTAAAATATAAGAGCAGGCAAAGCCCAGGCTACGGTTTGCTTTACCAAGCTTGGCTGGATACCATGTTCCGCATAGTGTGAGCATTAATTAATGGAGGTACAGAATGGAACGGGTTTGTACCAGTTGCCACCAAGGTTATCTGGTAGGTGGGTTTAATTGTAACCACTGCGGCAACTGGTTTGATACTAACACTATTTTAGAGTATGAGCATGTCACTTATTTATTGAGTGAAATGGACAAGGCGCAGTGGCAGACTGCCCTCCGGCCCGAAGCTAGAGAATTGGCTTTACACCCTTACCGCATAGCCCAACGAGTACAAGGTTTTAAACTAGGCTTTGTACCCCTAACTGCGCCAACCTTGCGCCAGAATGGTTGTCTGACCGCTTTTTACCTGTTAAGTGACCTTGAGTCTGATCCGCCTGAAACGCTTGGAGCGGAGCAGAAGGCTCGCTTGTTGAAATATATCGCCGCCGAACGCGATCTCTTGCTGCTAGAATATCACTATGAAGGTACTCGCGCGCCTGACCCGCTTAAATCCCACTCCCTGAAACAGCATCAAGCAGTTTTGGAAAGTAGCTTAGATTTTCTGGAGCAGATCAGCCAGAAACAGCTAATTGATAACGAGACCCGGCAAAAGTTGGAGAGACGCTATCAGGCTTATTTGGTGGAAACTAGGGCGGGCTTAGTTGAGGAGGATGTGGCACAGCAAACCGAACAGTCTGCCGAGCAACCCGTTGAACAACCCGTGCCTTACCAAGAGAAGAGGCCCACCGAATGGCCGGTCAAACGCCAAGCGGCACTGGTGACAGCGGAACCACCTCCGGCAGTAGTCGTAAAACCACCTAAGCCGCCGAAACCACCTACCGAATTTAAGTGGGAAAATCTTTGGAGTGCGCTCTTATCGGAAGCCACGCTACGCGCTTTGCTCTACTTGGGCGCTCTTTTTGTGGTAGTAGCCGCCGCTTTGTTTATTACCCTCAATTGGAACCAATTCCCGCCGCTTATTCAGGCCACGATGCTGCTGGGCGTGGATCTAGCCTTTTTTGGAGCGGGTTTTTTAATCCTACTCAAACTAAAATTGTCCCGCGCTGGTATGACTTTCGTGGCGATAGGTGCAGCCATTTTACCCCTCGCAGTTTACGGCTATAGTCGCCCTGAATTGGTAAACCTAAATAATAGGGGAACTTGGACTTGGGTTTCACTATTAGCCTTACCCTGCTATCCCATTCTTACCTACTTTTTAAGAGAACGCCTCTTTAGCTACCTAACCAGTTTGGCCGCCCTCAATGCTCTGTGGGCTACTCTTTACCAGTTTCAGGTTGCACCAGAGTGGTTGGCTGTGGCTGCCCTACCATTTGCCGTAGGTTTAATTTGGGTGGATGGTAAGCTCAGGGAAAAACCAACTAGCGTCGAGTTAGCCAGCGCCCCCTTTTGGATAGGTCAGGCGGCGGTGATTGTTAGTGCTTTGGCAATCTTTAGTTACTATCTTTATGCCCGGTTCAATGGGACACCCGACGAGTCTTTGGTCTGGGCCTTGGGGCTAGTCTGGTGGCTGACTACCGGATTTTATGGCTGGTGTGCCGCCAGAGACCACATACACAGGGACATTTACCTCAATGGTGTAGCTATAACTGGAATGGTAGCGGTCTACCTTACCCTACAAAAGTTGCCTATACCTAGCACATGGCATGGCTTCTGTCTCGCGCTGTTGGGCGCACTTTACCTAGCCTTCCATAATTTCCCTGATTTGGTCTCCCATCTCAATGATGATAGCAACACTACTGCGTGGAAGTTTAGCGATGTCTTTGCATTGAATAAACCGCTAAATAACCTCGGCTGGTTATTAATGGTTGGTAGCCTAGTAATGGCTCGCACCCCAATGACTCTAGCCGCCGGACTTGGACTGTTAACGGTAGCTCTGACCCTAGCAACAATAACTTATAGCTGGAAGTGGCTGGCTTATGCAGCGGTGTTGGCTGGCCCGGCTAGTTACGCCCTCGTCGCCATCTACTTTAAGTTAGCACTGGATGGGTTAGGATTAGCCCTAGCCGGGGTCGCAGTAGTCAGTTTTAGCCTGTGGCAGGTCACTCGCCGGGCCAATAATATTCGGGCGAGTTATTTTGTGCGCCCGCTTGAACTGCTTGGTCATCTAACGGCTGCCGCAATTTTATTGCATTATCCAGTGCTTTACCGCAACCTGACTAGCGTCTGGCATGAAGCGGCTACACGGGAGATACTGGTTCGCAATCTGTTAACTTTGGCCTTGATTTATGGGGTAGTGGCTATTTTCTATCGGGTACGTTGGTGGGTAGATATTGCCTTTATTCTAACTTCACTAGCCCTGCTGCCAAGGGGTTCTGATCTCGGAGGGAGTTCTGGCCCCGGAGGGAGTTTTGGCCCCAGTCTGATCTTGGTCGGGATTGGATTGGCTGGAGTAGGAATTTTTGTAGCAGAGGTGCTTAACCACGTAACGCGCAATTTGAATAAAAATATCTATCGTCAGATCTACGGTATACCCTTGCAACAGTGGGGTTATCTTACCACACTGGTGGGCCTCTTACTGGCATGTATGGGTAAAGAGTCCAACTTCTTGTTAGGCGGTGGAATTTATATAATCTTTGCCCTAATTTCCTTCGGGTTAGCCCACCTTGGTTGGTTGGCTCTCTTAGAGTTTCAGTCCGCCGCCTCCGAAACCAGAAACCAGACGCAGCCCAATCCTAAACTGGCCGTATTGTGGCTTTCTCTAGCACTTTTGCTCTTGCCCTTCTGGTTATGGCAGGCTTTGGCTCTCTCCCAGCAGGAGTTTGGTCTAATCTTGGGCGAACTCGCGGTAGTCTATTTCTGTCTAGGGCTCTTGTTACGTCGGTTGACGAGTGCCATAAGTCCCTCTGCGGCTGTTTTGCCGATAAGACTATCTTCGGCTAGACCGTTCTTGCCTCTTTCGGTTTACTATAAATACCCGGCCTTGGTGGGCTGGCTGATTTTGGGAACATTCGCTCTCGTATTGGTCAGTGACAGTCATGTCAATAGCCTGCTGGTTGGAGGAGTTTTAGCGGCAACCTGTGTGGCAGCTACCCTAACTCTCAAAACTTGGCGTTTTAACTGGTTGGTAGCGATTCTTGGTTTGTGGTGGGCTTGGAATGGTTATCAATTGGTTGGCTTGAATAATGAGTGGGCTGCGCTGGTGTTGGCGGTCTTAGCAGTCGGTTTCGTCGCTGGTGGAGAATGGCTTGGGCGCGACTATGGCGCACCTTTCCGGGTAAACGGACATCTGTTAGCAGTTGGGAGCGTTTTAACTGCACTCCTAAACAATAGCGCAATAAGCTCTAGTTCGCTGCGACCTAACGCATTGGCGACTACTAGTTGGCAAGTGCTGGCCTTGTTGGTTAGCGCAACTATGTACGCTGCTCTGGCAATAGTGCGACAACGTCCCAATCTTTTCTACACTATGGGTTTGATCGCTACCCTGACCGTCCCAATTGTAGGCTATTGGCTCAAGTTGGCTTTAAGTTGGCCTTTAGGAGAGCCTCAAAACGCGGCGATTAGTTGGGGTTATATAGTACTGGCTGCTCTGACCGCCGCCGTTTATCCACTAGTACCACTGGACAGGGCGAGATCAAAACTTAGACCAGTCTACGCACGGGAGACCCCATCCCCTAGGAAATTTGTAGACTGGTCTTGGGACGTGAAAATTGAAACCGACCATCCTCTATCGTACTTGGCTCACGGTTGGGCGGCACTGGCTCTCCTAACGATGGATTCTAGTCTGGCATTACAGGCATTTGTTCCGCTGGGAATCCTCTTGCTTTACGTAGGGCGAAGTTGGTACGAGCGGCAGGCGGGACTACTAGTAATAGTTGGAATGTTGGGGGTCTTGGCGGTAGTAAACACTATGCGATTGGTAAGTGCGCCTTTTAATAAGTTTGGTTTGGCCTTGATCGGTTTGGCGACACTCTATCTAGCTTTGGCAGAAATTTTTAAAGCTTTGCAAAAGAGGCCAGCGTTTAACTATCGCTTAGCCGCTCAGATTTTCAGATATAGTGGGCAAATACTAATCTTTTCGGCGGCACTCCTTTCACTCGTCAACCAGAGCCTCGTAGATAGTATGGTGGTATTAGCTCTGGTGATGCTACTGAGTATTTGGCAGACCGCTACCCATCGGGAAGAACTGCTCGTTACGTGGGCCAGCATAGCGGTGACTAGTGGTTTGGCCTCTTATGCCTTCGGTTTTAGTGTGCTAAAGGTGGACTGGTTTTGGTTTGGATTGGCTCTCTTAGTACCAGCGGCCTTGATTGGTGGAGCAGGTTTTGGAACTGCTCGCTACTTGGTGCAGCGTAGCAAGTCCTTCAATTTGTTAGGCCAAGCCCTATTGTGGGTTGCCGTAGGAGTGGTAATCGTGGGGTTGCCCTTCTCTTGGCAAAAGGATTCTCTGATGCTGGCTCATACCTTGATTATCGCGCTAGGGTCTACCGTTTTACTACGGGTGAGCAGGCGAATTGAATGGCTCTATGGAGCGGTTGGGGCCGGTTGCTATACCGCCGCCCTAACTATTCACTTGCTAGGAGTGGGTCCGTCGGATTATGGGCTGGCTTTACTGGTGGTTTCAGGCTTATGCTTAGTCGCAATGCTCTATCTCTCCCGGTGGGCGGTTTGGCTGGAGGAGGCTCCTCGAACACAAGGCGTAGCGGTACTAGCGGCTACCGCGCAGGGTTTAGCCCTAACCGGGCTTAGCTTTAGCTGGGTCAGCGATGGTCGTTTGGCCTTGAACTTAGGGGTACTGACAGCTTTCTATCTCTTTAACCTCGTGGTAACGCGCTGGATAATCTGGCTCTATGCGGCCCTAGTAACAGGTCATCTAACCTATCTGGCTATGCTCTCGGCCCTCATTACGGGCGGCACTGGATTGACTCCGTTACAAGCAGGACTAGCCCTGCTCCCGGTTGGTTTGGTAATGACCGGGCTGGCGGTTCGATTCGGCCTTACCACTGGCTATAATCTACAGGCCATTATCATGACGGCGACTCGACCTACAAACAGGTTCGCGCCGGAGAAACCGTCCCTCGTGGAATTGAATTTTTGGCTCTCCCTCCAACACTACCGTAGTCTACCGCTCTATTTAGCTGCCGCCGCTGACCTTATCGCCAGCCTCTATCTGGTGGCTAACGATCCTCTGGCCGGATTGGTGGTAGCCGGGCTAGTGACCCTTACGCTAATCTTTCTGGCCGCTTGGGAAGAGAATGAGCAGGTGGCTTGGTTAGCACTGGCTCCTGCCGCTTTAGCATATGGGTACTGCTACAGTTGGTTTAGGCTAGATTTGGCAACCGCCGGTCTCTATCTCTCCATCTTGGCACTGGGTCTCTCCATCATCGGTTATGGCGTTAGCGGATGGAAACGGTTCAAGGTTTTGGAACGTCCGGCCCGTTACACCGCTCATATGGTAGTAGTTGTCGCCTTTAGTTTGTGGGCCATCGAACTGACCACGCACCAATTCGCTAGTAGTATGTTATGGGAGAGCCTTAGCTGGCTAATGGCCTTCACGGGCCTAAATTATCTGTTGGTCAGTGCCCTTGAGCGGCGGCGTATTTCGTCCAACCCTGCCCCCTTACGTTACCTCGGCTATGGAGCAGTGATCTTATTGGAAGTAGCTTTTGTGTTGCGGTTGGCCCAAAATAGTATAAATCAGCTACAACTCTATGTCCTTCCGGTTGGGCTGGCTTGTCTAATCTTTGGTTGGCTCGAACGACGCAACGAGAATCGGCGAAGTGCCACCCTCCTAGAAGGGTTGGGCCTGACCGTTCTGCTTGGCACGAGCCTTTTGCAGGCGTTTGGTTTTCAGTCAGTGGGCTTGGATAAGAATTGGTATGGTGGTTGGCTACTAATCGAAAGTTTGCTGGCAATTGGTTGGGGAGCGGCTAATCGGCTACGCTACTACTTTTTCGGCGGTATTATAACCTTGTTGTTAAGTCTTGCTACACTGCTAATAGATCCGGCTCGCGCCTCCGATAAGTGGGTTACTCTTGGTTTGACGGGCTTAACGCTGATTACTATCGCGCTCTTTTTGGAACGCAAACGCGAAGCCGTCATACGGGTATCAAAGGATTGGCTACAGCGCGTAAAACAGTGGGAGTAAGTTTCTACCTAGATTTTTGACGGTCAGGAGCGGCTATTTACAGAGGATGGTTTTGCTACCGTACAGAAAATAAATTCTAATAAAGGAGCTGAGTAAAAAGAAGAAAAAGAGAGGTGAAAGCGTAACTGTTCAGACTTACCCTAAAAAGTGCAAACAATTCCCCACTTTGAGGGGTTTTTTGACCATTTAGCCGTTCGCATAGCACCAAATTGGCTGTAAAAAGAATAAAAATCCCCACTTTTTACACGTCCTTACCCTAAGTCTGAACAGTTACGTGAAAGCCAAAAAGTGGGTCAGAACCAAAATCAACCGTACTTTCCTGACACCCCATAAAGGGTAAAAATACAGCACTAGTCAGTTTCGACTAATGCTGTAAGTGGCTACTGCAGTATGGTATCGGGATTAGAAATCCCTCCTACAGAAAGGCAGAGCGTTATCAAGGTTGCGGTTTGGGTAAACCTTCGGCCTGAATACTCTTTTTCCAATTTTCAAGGGGTGGTGCTTTACCTGCATTGAGTTGTTGCTGCCAAGCCTCATCGGTCATACGCTGTGAGGGTGACACTTTGAACTCATACTGGCTATAGACCGCCCCTTTGGTCAACTGGACTTTACCATTCACTTCGACCGCCACATAAATTAGGTTTACCCGCCCGGTACCTTCTTCCAACACCTGTTGCAGCCCGGTGGCTACGTCGGCTACAACCGCGGCATCCTGCTTGTCAATGTATTTGCGCCCATCTCCGTCAGCATCAGCGGCGGCAAGGGTATAACTCTCGATGGTTGCTCCCCAATAGGCTATGAAATTTTTCTCGGTATCACTAATACTCTGACCAGCTAATTCTTTTTCCGAAATGCTTTTGAGCGTGAGAAGGCTCTCTTCTAAGCGCGTGAGCAGATCAATTTGCTCCTTCTCAATCAGGTTACGTTGCTGTAAACCTTGGCGAGTCATATTTACCAGTGCCGCCATCCGCGCATAATAGACAGGTTCTGGCTCGACATAGCCAGTAGGCAACTCTTCAGGGCCACCCCCCCGTTCGGCATAGACCTGCTTGGCGTAGAGCAAAGTATCGTGCTTTAGCTCTGTCCAACTTGCCAACCCGGTAATCAGGTTTTTATATTGCCAAGCTTGCCCTTGCATAAATTTTGGATAGCCTTCACCTTTGACTTCGGCGAAAGATTTTAGGCTATAAATCCAAGCCCAATAAAGATTTTGAGTCCAAGTATCCACAGTGGTAGTGGCAAGCAGGGACTTAACTTTTTGGAATTGAGTGGTATAGTTCTGATATTGCGTCTCGCCATCTTGCTCTAGTAACTTTAATGCTTCACTCGATCCAAGTGCCGCGAGAATATCCAGCCCTTTAGGTAAATCGCGCTTCTTAGCATCTGTACCGACTTCGCGCCAAATCAGACTTTGGAAAATATAGGCATCAATAGTAAACCGTTGCCCAATCAACCTTAACCCTTTGGTCTGCTGCTCCCGTGTAAGGGGGCTGTTAATCAAAGTATACTGCGAATTAACTTTAGGGGGAGGCAAGGCATCGGTAGCTTTCTTAAAAGCCGCTAGTTTAGTGGTATCAGCAAAAAGTTTGGGATCGCTGCTGACCGCATCACCCCAAATTTTCTTTGCCACATTTAGATAATCTTGGTAAGTCAGGTCGTCGGCACTCCCCACGAAAAACGCGGTGGGTTCATAAATCAAAAACCAGAGATCGGAGGCTTTGCGTCCATCGGCTTGACCGTTCAACAGGGCTTGCATCAAGAGTAGAGCCGATTGGGTTTCACTATCGGAGAGGAGCCGGAAAGTCATCCGCCCGTACCAAATCATTGACCGGAAGTAGTTTTGCTGCTCCTCGGTTTTGGTGTAATGACCACGCGGCGCATACTGGCTATAATCTTCTTGGTAATCGCTACCCATCACAGGCGAAAGGGCAAAACCTTGCTTAGCCTCGATTAACTTGAGTTCGGCGTTTACGGTATCGGCCACATAAGCTGGGATTTGAAACGTCTCTTTGGGGTTGCCTAGCTTGCGGGCGACGGTCACAAAGCCCACTACCCGTTTAGCCGCCTCTTGCAAAGTGGTTCCTTTGACCTGTTCATACTGCTTAATCGCCGCCTCGAATAACGCCCGATTCAAAGTATTTAGGTCGCTAATCAGGAATTTGGTTTCGGTATCGCGCAACAGCTTATCAAAGAGGAGGTGGTAAACGTGGGCTACGCTATCGGTGGTGACAAAAGTGGGAATCTGGTCATAACGAAAGCTCTCGTAAGCTTGAAAGAACTGCTTGAAATCGGCTGGCTCAATCGCAAAATAATTTTGGACCAACAACTTTTTCTGAGCGTCGCTCAGCTTAAAGTCAGCCAAATTTACCACATTGGATAAATTGGCGGCAACAGTATAGGGCTTGAGACTAGGCTTAACCTTCACCGCCGCCTCTTTATAGGAGGCGAAGCTTGAGGCATAGCGTTCTAGTGGTGGGCCGGATTCAGTGGGGGTAGCTACTGCCCCGGTCGTATTGGTAGGACGGGCGGCGGTAGTGGTAGCAAGCGTGGTAACAGTCACAGACGACGTGGCAAGCGTGGTAGCAGCCGCTGGTGGCGTAACCTCTGCGCCAGTAGTTGCCGAGGTAGTGCCAGTATTCGGAGTAGAGGCTAAACCTACCCCCGGCAGAATCGCTCCCGTACCTGCCGCCACCGGGGTTCCAGCAGCAGGGCTAGAGTCGCCGCAAGCCGCCAGCACTAGATTAAACAAAAGAACGACTAATAATAAGTAGGCTCCCTTTTTGGATTTCATCATCTTCCATTCTCCTTGATTATCAGTGTTTGTAGATAACAAAAGGTTGCCCCGGAATAGAACGCAAAGCCGCATAGGAACCTTGCAAACTACGCCACAGCAACTCATAGCCCCAACCATTCCATTGCCAAACCGTCACGAAACGGGCCGGGTTAGTGCGGGTATCGCTATAGTGGCCTTCCAGTACGATTAATTGGTTGTTGGCGGGGCCACTTTGGGCAAAATTACCGAGGGCAAACTCGCGAATAGGGTCCACCAAAGCGGAACCAGCCCAGACCGGACGAATAGTTCCTCTTCGCCAACCATAGACAAAGGGATGGCTACGGAATTGGCCTTCATCGTCGGGGCCGTCGTCTTTCCAGAGCGAAAAAATTAGTTCGGGTCGTCCATCTTCATCTGCATCACCAAAATCAAATTGTAGTACCTGCCAACTTGGTTTACTCTCCCAAACCACCTGCCAATCTCCTGTAGAGTTGGGCCGCCAAATTTTGAGCTTACCCGCGTTAAGTTCGATACGCTGGTCGGTTTGAGGTTCTTTGGCAAAATCTGCTATAGCTTTGCCAGTAGAAAAGCCGCCACTTTCGCCCGAAAGGTCGCGTACCTGAATGGTACGCGCCTCCGGTAAATGCACCGAACCCTCTGGAGTAGCCTCCCGAATATAGGCCAAAGTCGGGGCAATTTGCCAACTGGTACCATTCCAAAAGAGTGCCTCTGCTCGCCAAGCAGAGTTTTCCAGTTGCGGAAAACGGGCGACTATTTCGGCTAACCCTGACGCTCGTTCTTCGGGTGGTAAAGCTACAAATTGACCTTGGCTCAGCCTTGTTGGTACAAATTGAGCTTCGGCTAACCCTTTTTTGTCAAAGTGCATAAAGAGCATTAGCTCGCGCCCATTAGCCAATTGGCCCAAGTAAAGCGGAAACGAAAATTCAACCTCAGGTTCCGGCACCAAGGCTTTTTCGGCGGCTTGGGTAGCAGAGCCACCTATTATAAATAATAGCAGATAGCAGCCCATGTAAAGCAGTATCCTATTTAATTTTTTATTTTTTTCTGTTGCGGTGTACCATTACAGACAATCTTGCTATAGTTTGGTTCTTGCTACTGAATACAATGGCCTATTATATAACAATTTCGCTTTTGGCTACCGTAATTGCCCGAATTAAAATCCGGCCATGTCTGTTTAGTACCCTTCCAATAATTCGTGATGACATAAGCCCAAAGCGAGGCCAGCCTAGGGCGGGTTTATGCAATAAACTATGGCGGTATCATCTCAAAAATTCGGGGTAGGGGTGTATTGCATACGCCCAAAATGGGCGGGTTTATGCAATAAACCCCTACTTATTGATAAGATACTATGTTTGGAACAATTGCAATTCCTAACTGTGGCAGAGAGCTTGACACTCTATAGGCAGAGTGATATAGTCCAAAAACGAATTAACCGAGACGTAGCAGTTAGTTGGAATAGCTAAGATAAAACAAGCTCAAAAAAGGTCAACCAGTTAATGGATAACAAGGCTTCCCCATCCTCACTACTAAATCTCTTCCCAATGAGCCACTCCTCCTCTAAGGTTCTAACGGTGGTAATTCCCACCTATAACGAAAAAGAGAACCTGCCAAAAATCCTAGAAACTCTTTTTGGCTTGGAAGTAGATGAGCTACAGGTATTAATTGTGGATGACAACTCACCCGATGGTACTGGTTCTCTAGCGGAGCAATTGGGCCGGGAGAAATATGAGGGGCGGGTGGCAGTATTACACCGAGCCGGAAAGCTAGGGCTTGGTACGGCTTATATTGAAGGTTTCCGACATGCTTTGGCGCAAGGAGCCGCTTATGTGGTTCATATGGATGCCGACTTTTCGCATGATCCTGCCGTAATAAAACAGTTCTTGGAACTGGTGAAGGAAGCCGAGGTAGTAGTTGGCTCACGCTATACCAAAGGCGGTTCAGTAGATCGGCATTGGAGTCTCTTTCGTAAATTATTAAGCAGGGGTGCTTCGGTTTATACACGGCTAGTACTTGGCCTAAAGGTAGAAGATACTACGGCAGGCTTTAAGCTCTTTCGAGCGGAAGCCTTGAGTCTCCTACCACTGGAACAAATCCACTGTAATGGCTACGCCTTCCATATTGCAATGGCTTATCTCTCTCAACAATATGGTTTGAAAATTGTCGAAACCCCGATTTACTTCCGAGATCGCACCTTGGGCCAATCTAAAATGAGTGTCCAAATAATGATCGAAGCCGCTTGGCGAGTCTGGGAAGTTAAGTTTCGGCTTCATTGAGTACCCAAGGATTACTCAATTACTATAATTTTAGTCACTACCCTCCCCTTAACCGCCGAAGATAACAATCCCCTCCCCAACCCTCTAGTGCTAAACGTCACTCTACATTAGGAATTTAGTCTGAAATTTAAAATTGATACGATATTTATACGAAAAGGACTTGACGAACTTTGGTTCTTTGCGTATAATTGTTCTGTAGCTTATTTGTCCTATGCCATGGAATGTGCTATGGAAGAGTGGCTGCGAGATTTTTCGTCTTTGAATGATCTTTGAAGGGTAGCCACTTGCAATAAGCGGTAAGAAGAAAAATTAACCAAGCAGAAAGGGAGGAGGGCGTTCCTCCCCAGGCGTAAGCGCCGGGGTCTTTACGCCCTAATGCTAGATGACAAAATTGTTAGTTATTAATGGAGGTGTTGAGTCGACCCCGGCACTTACTACCGTAAAGACTAGACGGCAACGCACTACAGTCAAAAAGGCTGAAGACGCAGGGGTAGACCAAATGGAGTCAAGCGCTCAAGTGAGCGAAGAATTTGAAGCAGGACAGGATTCCAGTAGTAGTTTTCCCCGCCGAACGGAAACACCAGCTACTGGTGCTGGTCGTACGGGAGGAAAACGCAAGATGAGTCAACTTTCCAAATTACAAAAGAGTATTTTAGAATTTATTGAAGGGTTTATCGAGGAACACAACGGCTTACCACCCACTGTACGCGAGATACAAGAAAAACTCAATATTTCCTCAACCTCGGTGGTAGATTATAACCTGAAAGCTCTGGAGGAGAAAGGCCAAATTAGTCGTAACAAAAAACAATCGCGAGGAGTAGTATTGCTCAATCGGCCCAAAACAACCCGCTCCGAGTCTATCCCGCTCTTAGGTGTAATTGCCGCTGGTCAACCTATCCCCGACCGAGCCGATGTCACCACTGACGATACGGTGGACGTACCACCCTATATGCTAAGTAGTCGGCCCGGCCCGGATGTCTTTGCCTTGCGTGTCAAAGGTCAATCCATGATAGATGCTTTGATCGCCGACGGCGACATAGTGTTAATCAAACAACAAGCTACCGCTGAAATAGGCGAAACGGTGGCGGTGTGGCTGGAAAGCGAAGAGCAAACCACGCTCAAGAAGTGGTACCCAGAGCCAAGCCAAAACCGAGTGCGCCTGCAACCCGCCAATATTACAATGGATCCCATCTACACCGAACTGAGCAATGTGCGGGTAATGGGCAAGTTGGTTGGCGTTATTCGCACGTTGGCCTAAATTTGGTTAATAGGCTCAGGTAAAGCTAAAGCCCTAGTCTCTTGCAACTAGGGTTATGTTTCGGTTTATCTTCTCCAGCGGCATTGTAGGAGGGATTTCTAATCCCGATACTCCAGCGGCATTGTAGGAGGGATTTCTAATCCCGATACTCCAGCGGCATTGTAG
>JACAUC010000386.1 GCA_013390945.1 Candidatus Chloroheliaceae bacterium | reverse complement strand
GGCACAACCAGTTGACCCAGTTGGCGCAGCATCCTACAATCTTGGCATAAGAGAACCTGATAGGTAGGCTAAAATAGTTTTCCATAACCACATACTAGTCGAAAGGCACAAATCTGTAGGATGCTGCTCCGACAGTTGATCTTGACATACATCCGGTCTTGCCAAATCACGACTTTGCAATTGCCTTAATCCATTGATCGAAAGGCACAAATCTGTAGGATGCTGCTCCGTCAGTTGATCTTCCGGTCTTGTCAAATCACGACTTTGCAACAGCCTTAGTTGTAAGGCGGCCCTAAGATGAACCGACTGGAAATTTATGCAGGCTGGCCTTCCGGTCTTATTTCCGGCCTTGTGGGAGGCGGCTCCGTCCGCCGATGTTACCACCTATTCCAAAGGTGGTAGGTTCCCAATGGTGGCAACCGTCTCCAGCGAGACCCGTACCACCTGTTCCACTAGTTTTATGATGGCTTTAGGATTTTCGGAATCATTCGGGTCGTGGGTGAGGCCACTGCGCGAGTCGGTACTCACCCGGTATTGGTCAACCACCCATTCTAAGGCACTGCGGTTGCCCAACCGATATTCAAAGGCTTTGGGCGGAATATTGGCGAGGGTGAGCCATTCGTTGTAGCGTAGGCTGATCTTATCGGGGGAGAGTTTCATGCCCTTGTCGTCTACTTCCCAATTAAGGGGAACATCTCTATTTTCCAGTCGCTTCAGGGTGTAGGGCGTAACCTCTTCGTAATCGCGGTGCAATTTTGCCAGCTTTGCGCCTGCCTCCACATAAGCCCGAAACGACTCCGCCGAAACAAAGGGAATACGCGGCAAATCCCGCTTCAGATTTTCGGCATATTTTTGGCGATAAGCCGGGGCGTGTAAGACCGCGTAAACATAATGAAAAATATCCCATTTGGTGATAGTCTCATCTTGGTAATGGTCGCGGTACTTTTGCAGAGCAAAATCGGTGATATTCTCCTGACGGTTGCTGCCATCTTCAGCGTAGGTGTAGAAGGGAAAACATTGTGTCTTTTCGAGTAAATCAAAGCATGGAATAGCACTAGTAACTAGGCTGTGAAAAGGCTTATTATTTCCAATACCGCTTAGACAGATAACACTATTCTCCTGTTCGGTTTCAGATGTAGGAAGAAATTTAGGATGCAAGGCAATATCCTGATTTAGAATACTATCAAAAAAGTAAACCTTTTTAGTAAAGGGACGAAAAAGACCGCTCCTTATCTTACTCTGGTCAAATTGGGCGTATCGTTTTCGCTTCAAATCACTTTTAAGGTCACGGCTCCATTTAATCTGCTTGTCGTCATAGAGTACAAAGTTATCAATATCTGACGGTTCACCGGCCCGTTTGTATCTATCAATTTCACCGTTAAAGGTCTCGATAAATCGCTTTATCTTTTCTACAAGTGTCTCACGGTTAAAATCATACACCCAAGAATCCCGGCTTGTAAGAATACCCATACAAAAGGTCTTAAAAATACTTTCTGAATTTAACCCAGAAACCGCTTTAGTTTCTTTTGACCCTATAGGCAAAAGGTCTTTAAAGTCATCTTGTAAACCTTCTCTAAGCCAAGTGTTACGGTCATCAGGCATGAGAAGTTGCCATTCAACGTCGGTATAATCTTTTAATTTGGTCAGGTGGTTAAGTTTTTGTTCCTTTGTCCAGATTTCATCTAAACGAGCATAATATAATTCAGGTGTGCTATGCTGTTGGTTACGAACCAGCAGCGTCATTGTTACGCCAACTTGAATACCAAAAACATTATGCCTCGTGCCGGACAATTTTGGGTTTTTGCGAACATTACCGCCTAAGTCAAAGGTGTAGATGCGAGTAAAATCTTGTAACAAGTGCTTACGCATACCATCAAAAGCGATCTGTTCAAGGAAAGAATTATTGGAAACAAAACAGACAATCCCATCGCGGTCGCCCAAGCGGTCGGTCGCCCATCGGAAAAATTTGACGTAGACATCTGAAAGTTTGTTAACATTGGTAGCCCGTGAGGCTTTAGCGTAAGTCTCTTTGATACGTTTATCTACGGTTTCATGGGGACGGTTTTTATTGTTATCATTCTGATTCTCTTGACCGATGTTGTAAGGCGGATTGCCAATAACAACCCGAATAGGGGCTTGCTTTTGTTTGGCGACTCGTTCGCTATTTTCGAGGGCAAACATGGTAAGTTGGGGAACTTCCATAATTTCGAGGGTGTCGGCAAAGCAGATCCCTTCAAAGGAGAGATAGCTACCCATCCGCTCAGAATAGGCGTGTTCGATATTTTGGGAGGCGATGTAGTAGGGCAACAACTGGATTTCGTTGGCGTGGAGTTCGTGGCGATATTTTTCTTCAAGGCAACTAGCCGGGATTTGTTGGAGAATCTCCATCATAAAAGTGCCAGTACCGACGCAAGGGTCAATAATGTGAACCCCTTCGGCTTCGAGACCTAACCCAAATTCGCTTTCAAGGGCTTTTTGGACCGATGTAACCATCCAGCGCACTATTTCCGCCGGGGTGTAGACAATGCCGTGAGTATCGGCGGTTTTGGTGGAGTAGGCTTGAAAGAATTGCTCATAGAGACCATTGAGCAGGGCTTGTTTATCGTTGTAGTCGGTGATACTCAGAGCCTTTTCTTCGATGGGGCGGTAAATATGGTTGATTGTTTGGAGGAATTCGTTGCGGTTATTAGATTGGCTGATAAGCGCGTCCACCATCTTTTCTAGTTCAGAAGCGACGGCGTTGCGGCGTACAAAATCGGAGTTTTGGAAGATGCTGCGAAAGATGCGCTCGGTCAAGAGATGCTGTTTGAGCATATCTTCCACTTGGGCGGAGGTGGTATCAGGGTTGAGGGAGGAGCGGCAGAGGGTCAAAAAACTCTGCAATGCTTCGCGGAAGCGTTTGTTCTTCTTTTTGGCCTCTTCGATCAAGTCGGTCAGGTTAGCGGCTAGGGTGGGAATTTCTTCGCGGAATTTGGCGACGGCTTTGTTAAACTCTTCAATATCCGGTGGGACAAAAGTTATAAACTGCTCTAGGAGTTGCTTTAACCGCAGGTGGTCGCGCATATCGCAACTCAAGACCCGCTGCCCACCCTGAAAGAGTACGGCTTGGCGGGTATTCTCGAAAATGATATTGTCGAGGGGGTAGCCGACGCTAATCTTCTTGGTAATTTCGGCCTCAAGGGTATCGCTGCTATCTTTGGCCTCCCAAAGCCCTCGGTGAAACCGATTATTATCAATGAGGATACCGTCCAGCCTGATTCGGCTCTTTTTGCGGCTTTCGATGGTCTGTTCGCCGATGACAACGAGGCTATGAGGTTTGCCCCACTCGTTGAGTAGGGATTGGAAGGCATCGCGGGTAGCTCCTTCATTTTTACCGCCGCGTTGCTCGATACTCTCCAATTTATCATAGTAATTTTTGATAGCCGAGGCTGGTTTAGGTGGCATGACTCTTTAAGTTTCTCTTCTCAGGGTTATAGCTAATTTTTAAATTGGTGTTACTTTTGGAATTATAGCAGATTTAACTCATCTGTGTGCCTCTGTGGTTCTCCGTGCTAGGGCTGTTGCAAAGTCGGAGGGCTATCCAATCTGGCAAGAGTAGTGGTAGGTGAAAATCAACTGGCGGCACAACCAGTTGACCCAGTTGGCGCAGCATCCTACAATCTTGGCGGCATAAGAAAAAGCTGATCGGTAGGCTAAAATAGTTTTCCATAACTACATACTAGTCGAAAGGCACAAATCTGTAGGATGCTGCTCCGACAGTTGATCTTG
>JACAUC010000385.1 GCA_013390945.1 Candidatus Chloroheliaceae bacterium | reverse complement strand
CCCCATTCCCGATGCTGCCCCATTCCCGATGCTGCCCCATTCCCGATTTTGCCCCCCCTGTAATTCAAGAGATAAAAAAGTTCCGGCTCATCCAAGGAGCCGGAACTTTCGCTCTAGTGGGAGGGTTGCACGGAGCAACCCTCCCACTGATTTAGGCAACATCAAACCAAATTCGGGGATATTTATCTTCTAAATTGGCTAAGCCGCCCCATTTGCCGTTGATTTGGATTACTACTTCCGCAAAATAGTTGCCACTCTTCTCAAAAGTACGCTGGGCTAGGTAGCTACACTGCTCGCCGGGTTGGAGTGTAAAATTTCGTGTGGGGGGAAAATCGGCATGTTCATCCTCCCAAGTTTGACCCAACCGCCCTCCGGCTCGAATTGCATCAATCGCTATGGGTGCGTTGCCGATGTTGGCGATAGTAAAACGCGCCTCTATGGTTTCATCGGGTTTGGCATAAACCTGAGAAAGTTGCAACTCCTCCATTATTACCAAATAGCTTTTATCCTCGCTACCCCTTAACGCTTTCTGATTTTTAAGGCTACTGATACTATAGGTGGCCTCCGGTTGCTCAGAATTAGGCACTGCTTTGGTGGATGTTCCCATCAAGGGGAGCAATACTAGAGAAAAAAGGATGTAGCTCACTAAGCCTAACACTACTACTTCCACCGCTAAGGTTGGTCGCAGGGTAACTATTTTCCTGAGAAATTTCAGGTCATTCATAACCCATAAGGCCGCCGCTTTGAATCCCCTTATCATAAATCCGCCAGAGACAAATCTAAGCGGAATTTTCCAGAAAAGGCTAAATCGCACTCTGTGAGGGGATTGGGAAAGTTCCGTATCAGAGGAGACGCTCAATGCTTGCTCTTCTTCTTGCTGCTCCATTTTATGCTCCTATCTTATCGCCAAGGATAAAGTTTCATCTGTGGATAGGGATCATTCTTATCACCACACATCGCCGCTTCGATCCGTTCTATCGAGACCTGAATAACGTTTTTGTTTCCCTGTTGCCACCAATTCCATGGATCTTCAAAACTCTCGCGGTAGGGATGATTTCTTAATCTTTCCAAAGGACGAGGGTCGCCAATCTCACCCAAAGCATAAATCGCAATAAATTGTCGGCTCTTATCGGGATGTTCCAACAAGGTCATCAAGGGTGCTACTGCTCTAACGTCCTTTAATAGGGCTAAACCTGAACAGGCTTGCCAACAGACATCCTTATTTTCACCCAAAGCTTCCCGAATCAGAAAAGGCAAAGCCCGTTTACTACCGATGCAAGCCACCGACTTCACAATCGGCCAGTGGGTATTGGCATCCATATTTTCAGCCATTTTAAGGAGTGCGTCTAGTGCTGCTTCTGAACCACGTAGCACATTGAAAGCGTTTATTACGGTGGCTCGTACTGCACCATGCTCTATTCGATAGGCGGCCTTCAACAACTGAAGCAGGGGATATTGCACCACTTTACTTTCGATCTGGTGTTCTATCATTAACTCCCGAATTTTTGGCGAAACCCGTTCTAGCAGATTAGGTTGGTCTATCTTCTTTTGGGCCATCTCCAACAGTAGTTGCTGCTGCGAGGGAGTCAACCGTTTCACCTTATTCAGATAGCCCCGTACTTCGCCAGCGAGGGGGCGGTCTACCTGCATATTGTAGAGCCAGCCTTTATCAGTTTTGAGCAACTGATAGAGAAAGGTAAAGGGGTCTTCCACCAAATCAAAGACGAAATGCCTTACGGGATTCCACTCCATTGTACCCAATTTTTGGTAAAAGGCATATTCGGATTTTTTCAGTTTTTCCAATTTCCAGTTGAATTGCAAGCGATAAGCCCCAAAATTTAGTTGAGCAGTATCAAACTCAGCCAGAATATTTTGATAGTGCCGCTTATTTTTCAGTTCTGATAGATCTGATAAAAGGTTAGCAATATGGCAAGCTGTCAAAAATTCTTGGATTATTTGATGATAATAGCCGAAATGCAAATTGTGGTCGCTGCGTTCTTCCAAAAGCAAGCTTGTACCTAAAGCTTTGGTAAGCTGTAGCTCATTCAGGTATTGATGCAGAATTTCGGGCAAAATCGCGGGGTCAAAACTGCCGTTTTCCATCAAATCGTAAGATAATTTGGCTAATTGCTTCAGTAATTCTTCGTGCCGGAAGAGTTCGGGGGAGGTATAGATCTCTTCGCGTATAAACAAACGCACGATTAAGGCTACCATTAGCTCGGTGGTAGTTTGGGGATAATCCAGCGCACCCGGATCGCAGACCCAGCAAAAAGTTCGCAAATAGAAGGGATTGCTCAAAATCGTGAGTAATTCAGGCTTAGCTTGCAATTGTTGGTATAACTCTTCACCTTCGGTTTCTCCTCTATAATAGTAGAGAAATTCCTTAATTTGAGTGGCAAAGAGGGGTATAATGCGGAACTTGTACCAAGGTAGCGTCATGGTGTAGTCATGTTCGCGGCAAGAGACCACCAACTTACAGTTTGGATAATCTTTGCTCAATCTAAGCAACTCTTCTTCTCGCGGGTCATTTACTTGGCCTTTGAGCGTCGAAAAGAGGCCATTTTCCCGTACCGAGCGTAGAAAATCCATGTTTCGGAGTAGCTCTTTTCGGCCCGGTAGTTCATTCAGACCATCCAAAATAATTAACCAGCGTCCCGCCTCTTTCAGGCTCTTCTGAAAATTCTCCCTGAGTATATAACTGCTCTCATCCAGATAGTCACCTAGCACCGACTCTAAGAAATCTTCAATCTGTTCAAAACGGGTAAAATAGGCTTTCAGGCTGGCGAACAAAGGCAGCCGGGGATGCTCTACACTTCCGCTTAAATACTCTTCAATCGTTTGCAGGGTTAACTTCAGCAAGCTAGTGGTCTTTCCCGCACCGGGCGCACCCAAGACAATCACCTGATTTTTACCACTTACCACTTTTTCTAGGGTATTATTTTGGAAATTGTCATTCTCATTCTCATCCGTCAGACCATTAGCCGCCAATCCTCGCGACAGAGTGAGGGTCTCTTCATAAGGCTGGTGAGTCTCCAAATCCCCATAGAGCGGTACAATATGTTCCCGCCGTTCCAATGCTTCCAAGATGCGCTCTTTGAGGTGCTTCAAATAAGCTCTTTCCGCTTCAGGAATTAGGCGAATACCTTTTTCGCCCGCAAAAGCAATCCCGCTCTGCTCTAAGGTTCGCCAGTTCCGAAAAGTTTTTAGATGGGGATAATCTTGACCAATATAGTAGTTAAGATTTGCCAACAGGCTATCTTGGTTTTTTTCGGGTCTTTCATTACTATGTCGCTCCACCTGTAATAGCGCAAGGAGGGCCAAATAGCCTAACGGCGGTGGGGTACTCTTTTCGGGCGACTCCCAGCGGCTTATCGTAGCCTGATTGATCCTTTTTTGGAGATAGTCCGAGGCATCCTTTTGTGTCGGAAAGACGCTGCGACGTAATTCGTAGACAAATTCCGAAAACGGTTTATCCGATAATGGGTTCATAATAGGCTAATTTCCAATAATTGAACACTAACGCTCCGAATCCGAGGCAATCTATTCTATCCAATCCATTATATCAAAGATTTTCTAAATATCCAGACTCAAAAAGCTCCGTCTAATATTGGATTTTCTGCATAAAACCTGCATAAACCTTTTTTTCTGGTATAACTACTAGAGTGTGTTCCAAAAACCTTAGACTGAAACTGGTCTATCTCGATTTGGGTACGTGTTGGGCGGCGTGGGAATGTAGGAGGGATTTCCAATCCCGATTTGGCGGCGTGGGAATG
>JACAUC010000384.1 GCA_013390945.1 Candidatus Chloroheliaceae bacterium | reverse complement strand
ATACATCCGGTCTTGTCAGATCACAACTCTGTAGGATACTGCTCCGTCAGTTGATTGATCGCAACCTCCAGTCTTGTCTAATCACGACTTTGCAACAGCACAAGAATGGTATTATATGCAAGAAGAGATTCTTGCATTTTTGTAGCCACAACCGGAGAGGTAAAAGATTATGCCGCTTAACTGGAATAAGATTTGTGCTGATGAAAATACCAACAAGAACGCTAGTACTTTAGGTTCAAGGCTGGCTGAACTCTTCCAGACGTTAAACACCCCATCTGAAATCAGTAGCGATGATTGGAGGCAAATCTCGCCAACCATTTTCGGCTCGCGCTTTCAGTCGGTAATGGATCAAGAACGGCGGCGCGGTATTGGAGCGCATTACACCACCGAAAAGAATATCCTCAAAATTTTGAAGCCGCTCTTTCTGGATGGACTCTATGAGGAGTTTCAGAGCTTGCGGTATGAACCACGCAAGCTACAAAATTTCCACAAAAAGCTGCAAACCCTCACCTTCCTAGACCCCGCTTGTGGTTGCGGCAATTTCTTGATTTTAGCTTACCGCGAACTCCGCTTATTGGAGATTGAAGTGCTAAAGGCACTCTATCCGACCGGGCAACAGGCTTTTGATGTGGCAGAACTCTCCCGCATTAACGTAGATGCCTTCTATGGCATTGAAATAGAGGAATTTCCGGCCCGAATTGCTGAAGTAGCTCTTTGGTTGATGGATCACCAGATGAATATACGGCTCTCGGAGACTTTTGGGCAATACTATACTCGTATTCCGCTGCAAGCCTCCGCCCACATTCACCATGCCAACGCCCTGCAACTCGATTGGGAAACGGTTGTGCCGAAAGAGCGGCTCTCTTATATTTTGGGCAATCCGCCATTTATAGGCAAGAATTTTCTGACTGAGGAACAACACAAGGAGATGGATAAAGTTTTTGTGGGCATTCCGGGTGCAGGCGTAATGGATTATGTAGCAGCGTGGTACCTAAAGGCAGCGCGGTACATTCACCATACCCCCATTGTCTGTGCGTTTGTTTCCACCAATTCCATTAGTCAAGGTGAGCAAGTAGCAATTTTATGGCAAGAACTTATCGCACATTATCAACTCAAAATCCATTTCGCACACCGCACTTTTGCTTGGAGTAGTGAGGCACGTGGTAAGGCGGCGGTTCATTGTGTGATTATTGGCTTTGCTTCCTTTGACACTACCAACAAACTATTACATGATTACGATACCTTAAAATCCGAAGCTCATGAATTTAGGGTAAAAAACATTAGTCCGTATCTGGTTGAGGCAGAGGATATTGTCATACCCAAGCGTAGTACGCCCCTTTGCACCGTTCCAGAAATGATGAAAGGGAGCCAACCGACTGACGGAGGCCATTATTTATTTTCGGAGCAGGAAAAAATAGCTTTCCTGAAGATAGAGCCAGAAGCCACCAAGTTTGTGCGACCCTTTCTGGGGGCCGAAGAATTTATAAACCGGATACCGCGCTGGTGTCTGTGGTTGCAGGAGGCTGAACCAGCCGAGATAAAGAGATTACCAGAGGTAATGAAACGGATCGAGGCCGTTAGGCAGTTTCGATTATCCAGCCGCAAAGAAGCTACCCGAAAATTTGCTGAGCGTCCTACTCTATTCACCGAAATAAGGCAGCCCAAGACCTCTTATATCCTTGTTCCTTCAACCTCTTCCGAACGCCGCAAATACATCCCCATCGGTTTTATGGAACCGGAGACTGTGGCAAGTAACGCCTGTCTGATTCTACCCAATGCAACGCTCTACCACTTCGGGATTTTGACCTCTTATATGCACATGGAATGGATGCGCTATACTTGTGGCAGACTAAAAAGTGATTTTCGCTATTCCAATACCATTGTTTACAACAACTTTCCATGGCCGCAAAACCCTACCCCTCAACAGGTGCAAGCGATTGAGACTAAAGCCCAAGCGGTATTGGAGGCTCGCGCTCAGTTTCCCAAGAGTACTTTGGCTGATCTATATGATCCGCTCTCGATGCCACCAGCCTTATCAAAAGCACATCAGGCTCTGGATAAGGTGGTGGACGCGACCTATCGGAAACAGCCTTTTGAGACGGAACGCAGCCGGGTTGAATTTCTCTTCGGGTTATATCAGCAGTTGACCGCTCCGCTCATTACCGCCCTAACCAAGACTAGTAAACAAAAAGTCACCTGACCAATTGATCTTGCTACTTTTCTTCTTTGGCTCTTTCGGGGTATAATAGGGTAGTATGATCTGGCGGATTTCAAGATTTATTTATCAGGAGAAATAGGATATGAGTGACGAAATAACTCAGGCTAAGAAAGCCGTAGAAGGTGATGTGCTAACCACGATTGCCTCTTTTAAGTTACCGAGCGGGAGAGTTGTTTCGGTGGGGGTTGCGACCGCCTCTCTACAAGAGCTTAAACGAACTAGTATTAGAATAAGAGATGCTCTGAGGGTGCTTAGCCGGGGCTTCAATAGGTTATCCGATCAGGTAGAGGCAGCTTTTGTAAGTGGGGAAAAGTTAACCAAGACGATTAGTTCCAGTACCAGTGTCAGCGCCAGCACCAGTGTCAGCGCCAGTACCAGTGCCAATAGCCAAAAGAGCGAATCTTAAGGTGGTTCTCGAATCGGTTCGGGTTTCTTACCAAATAACCAGATAGGTTTTGCCAAGAATTACGGGCAATAGCTCTTTTGGTTGCTTGGGCTAACTGAAAAATCTTTCATTATAAAGGAGCTTGGGCGATGAGCCACGATCTAGGATATATCGAGCCGCTTGAAATTGAGCTAAAGCGCGATTTGGGCCAAATGCAAGTGAAATGGAGCGATGGGCATGAAGGCCATAGTACCTTTGTCACTTTGCGTTGGAATTGTCCCTGTGCTAGTTGTCGGGGTGAAATGGGTGTACCTGGTCGCCTTGATTTTGTCAAAAAGCTAGGGCCGGACGAAATTGAAATGGAGAGCCTAGAGGCGGTAGGTCTTTACGCCTTGCGTCCGATTTGGAAGGATGGTCACGAGACCGGATTCTACACCCATGAACACCTGCGGGAGCTTTGTGAGTGTGAGCAATGTATGGCGGAACGGCCCACTAAATTTCACCATCACCGCTTGGTCACAAACCAGCATCATTGAAAAAGAATTAGGTTTTATCCCCATCGGTAGGGGCGCATTGAATGCGCCCAAAATGGGTAGGGCACATTCAATGCGCCCTACCCTAAATTAGTAGACGGAACAAGGAAGGATTATGGCCTACCAGACAATACTTTTTGAGCGGAGTGAGGGAGTAGGAACGGTAACTCTTAACCGTCCTGACCAATTGAACGCTTTTACGCTCCAGATGCTACAAGAACTGTTAGATGTCTTTAAGGGGATGGAGCGCGACCCGGAAGTGCGGGCGATAATTATCACCGGAGCAGGCAAGGCTTTTTGCGGCGGTGAGGATTTTAAAAGCCGGGCCGAGGCCGAGTTAACGGTGCAACCGCCTCCCCCAACCACCAATCCGTACCCCTATGGTAATAGCCCCCAGCCACTATTCTCCAATCCATACAATAGTGACACACCAATACGCACTAACGATCCTTACAATAGTGACCCACTACGCACCACAGACCCTTACAATAGTGATCCACCACGCACTACCGACCCTTACAATATTGATCCTCCTCTACGCACCGCAGACCCTTACAATAGTGACACACCAATACGCACTAACGATCCTTACAATAGTGACACACCACGCACTACCGACCCTTACAATATTGACCCACCAATACGCACCACAGACCCTTACAATATTGACC
>JACAUC010000383.1 GCA_013390945.1 Candidatus Chloroheliaceae bacterium | reverse complement strand
ATCGGGATTAGAAATCCCTCCTACAGTTTATTAGTTCTTTGAGATCACGATAAAGTTGTTGGCGCAGGGTAAAGTACATGTTGGCGGCTCCGCTGCTGGAGGGTGTCACAAAAAGGGGGCGTTCTGCAATTGTCTCGGTTTGCAGGCCAAAGTTAGGTAGTTTGCGCTTGAAATAGTAGGAGTAGAGTTTGAGGCCATTGAAGCAGACGTAACGGGGCCGATAGCGCACAATCTTTGCTTCGAGTGCCACACCACCGGCCCGATAAATGGCCGCAGGAACGGTAGTTTCATTGGCCGAGGGGATATTTAAGACTAAATTGGTGAGGCCAATTCCATATTGGGGCAGGTGGACATCTTCTTCTGGCTTTAGCAGGCGCGGCGTTAGACCCGCCTGATAGAGCAGACGGTAAAAATTATTGACCGGGTTGGCGTAGTGGTGGCCTTTGTCCCAAGAGACTAGCGAAGGATTAAAACCCACAATCAGCAGGTCTAAATCTTCCGCCAGAATATCAGCTAATTCAGTTCTTTCCAAGACTTACTCCTTTCCCCTACTGTGGGAGATTACTCTGCCAATGGACACTACCCTTTACTTTTGATGCTTTGCACCCAACGGCGAAGACCTCCTAAGCGACTATAGAGGGTATAAAAGAAACCGGGGGTTAGGCGGATGAGCCGCTGACGACGACTATAGGCAATCAAGCCAAGTTGGTAGCTCTCCCACATCTGGCGAATTTGAGGAGCCGAATGTAGCAACATGGTCTGGCTCTTGAAAGCGACCCACAATTCTTGAGTGGATGGTTCTCCACCTGCTGCTTCCACCTGCGCGACCCTTACACGAGCGGTTTCAAGTTCAAGCAGTTCACGCCTTAATTCATCTTCGACCGCTTGAGGGCCATAGCGTTGCCGCACATAGCCATCGGTAAAGGCTCGCACTTCTCCTCGTACCGAGGGCAGTTTCCGCCCAAGAAAAGCGGCAAATTCGTAGGGAGTCATCGTCTCGACTGGTTTTAACCCACTGCGCCGGGCCGTGCGTAACATCCGCTCATAGAGCGTCATAGGGCTTACATCAGGCAGACGCAACTGGGTACGTAACCACCACTGGTTAGCCTGATAGACCACTAGAGAGAGACCTACTAAGCCTACTAACCCTCCCAACCAAATTAGTAGTGCCAGATTATTCGATTCTGGGGTACTCGTCGTTAAGACCTCGCCAGAAGTAGCCGTTTCATCAGCAGGATTTTGGCCTTCGATTGGAGTGCTACCTTCTACGGTTGTGGGTGTCACCAAGACGGCTACCGGAGTTGGAGTAGGTAGGGGCAGTACCGCCGAGGGGTCAGAAGGACGAGTAATTACTGACCGGCCCGGCGTAGGCTCAAAGTCGATCCAACCATAGCCGGGGAAATAGACTTGGCTCCAAGCATGTGCGGCACTAGAGCGAACGAGAGTTGTACCAGTCGCGGGGTCAAACTCACCACCGTTAAAGCCAGTCATTTCACGGGTGGGTATACCGAGGCTTCGCAACATCACATTAAACGCGGTGGAGTAATGGACACAGTAACCTAGCTTTGAATCGAAAAGGAAAAAATCTACTGGGTCGCGCCCATCGGGGGTAAAAGGTGCATTAAGACTGTAGGGAATCTTTCGCAGGTACTCTTCAATCGCCTTGGCTTTATCGTAGGGATTATTCAAATGGGCCGTCAGGTTTCGGGCCAAATCTTTGACCCTCTGTGAAACTTCCGGTAAGTCCAAGTAACGGTTCTTAACCCAAGTTGGGTAACTTTGACCTGCTCCGCGCAAACTCGCTTCGTCAGACCGATAACGCAAAGCCTGAGTGGTATAACTTTCGCCCGGTGCGGGTGGCTGTTGCGTGGTAGAAGCAATCAGGTCGTCATAATTGGGTTCGTAGCCATCAAAGTCTAGGGAGTAAGGTAGACCATTACGGATAATATAGGAAATCTTGTTACCGGGTACATCTTTGTTTAGCCGCTCTATTTCAGCCTTAATCTTTTGTCCCGCACTGGTGACCTCAAAACGACTCTGTACCGCTGCGTCACTATTTATGTCAGTGGTATTGACCGTGAAGCTATAGGTAGTACCATCGCGTCCTAAAGAGACCCTACTAGCGGGAAGAGTGATAACCTTGTCGGGCTGACGTTTTTCAATTAGCTGCACTTTAAGACGACCCGATTCGTCCGACGCGCCCCCCGGCGACAGGTTCAGTGCCTTCAACTGGTTTTCCGAGGGTAGTTTGTAAGACCAGCCGTTCAGCTCCCATGTAAAATTATCTACTTTCACCGCTTGATTCGCCGCATTATTTTTACGTTGCAGAAGGTAAGCGGAACCACTGTAGTTAAAAGTGAGGGCTGAAACTGATCCGGTGGCATTAGTACCTGCTTGAGCCTCTTTTAGCATTTTGACTAGGGGTAATAAATCGGGCGGAATAGTCTGACCGCTACTCTCATCTATAATGACAATTCGAGTGTTAGTAATACCGTCTGAGATTGGCTTGGGATTGATTCTATCAAGGGGACTTTTGATGATGATATGTTCCCAATGGTAAGCTAATAGTGCGGCCCGGTTTACAGTTACCAGTTCTCCGCTAGTCAGCACTGGATTAAAGCCGGGAATAAGCGGGGTGACAGTCAACTTATAGAGACCACGTCCCTGATCGGTACTAGTAGGCAGGCTTTGACCGGGAGCCAAAGAGAGTTGATTAAAAACTTTATCGCTCCAGTTGCCTGCGGCGACATCCTGATAGGTAGCAATCCAACCTTTGCCATCGTACTTGTCCATTGCGGCTACCTGCAAATAGTTGGTGTCATTCCCAGTCACCCTCAGAACTGGATCATTACTGAGGGTAATTGGGCCACCAATCGTAAAAGATTTGCTTAGGTTATTGTAGTTAGTTGGTTGACGACCCTCCCGACCTTGTCCAGAGGAGGCTGAACCAAAACCGGGCAAGCCATTTTGAAGCTGCTGCCAAGGGCCATTAATGTTTGAAAAGACTTTACCCAAGGGTTCCACTTGGGAAGAACTCGGTGCGACAAAAGCCACCGCCGTTATCAACAGTACCAGCAACCCACCGACCAGCATTGCGCCTTGCCATAATTCGTGCTTATAAGGAATACGCAATCTGCGCCAACGGGCCTCATTAAGGAAGGCATTGAAACGTACTACCAATAAAAGCGAACTGACCAGAAAAACGAAGAAGGAGTTCAGCGGGTTAGGAGGGTTATAGGAAAGATTACCAATCAGGATCGAGCCCATCACCGCAATTGCCATCCAAACCTGTCTGCGTCGAAAGACTAACCAAGTTATAGCGTAACCACTAATCCAAATTAACATTCCCAAACTTACCAAGAAGACCAAGGGGTCATAGCGACTAAAACCACCTTGACTCCACTTGACCGTTCGTAGCACTACACTGCCTAATCTTTTAGACCAATCTGCATCTTGAGAAAGCGAGTCCACAAATGGAAAAGCCAGTACCCCAATGAAGACCATACCAACACTAAGCATAAAGGAATGAGCCAAGAGGCCCGGTACAAAGCGCACCTCGGCTAACACAAAGCCAAGCAGGAGGGCTACTATTCCGGCTTGGGGTAAGATTTCCAACCCCTTCGTCCAGTGCGCCCCCTCAATTGACCAAACCACCGTCATAAAGGCCAAGCTTAGGGCTATTAGACTAAACCAGCCTTCGTCCAGTTTCAATTTATCTAAAAAAGTTTTTTTTCTCATGATTAGTTATTAGTTATTAGTTATTAGTTATTAGTTGATCTAATCAACAGTAGGAAACGGCTCCGTCCGTTGATCTAATCAACAGTAG
>JACAUC010000382.1 GCA_013390945.1 Candidatus Chloroheliaceae bacterium | reverse complement strand
GAGGGATTTCTAATCCCGAAAAATGTAAATGTAGGAGGGATTTCTAATCCCGATTGGAGAGTCTTTCGTGTTAGCAAGAACCATCTGAGGGAAGTTCCATGGGAGTTTTGAAAAAGTTAAGAATGAGGCAACTTACGCTGAGTACCAAATTGATTTTGAGTATGGCAGGGTTAGTGCTTTTAAGTGCCGTCTTCTCCTTGCTTATTTCTAATATTATTATCCATAACCAAACTCGCCAGCTTGAGGAGAGCCTTCAGCGGATTTCTACTCAAATGCAAGAAGTAAAAAAGCAGAATGCTCAACCTGCTTCTGTAACCGTGGAACAAATCCGGCAAATTGTGGGTGATAGTGTAAATACCCCTGAAAACACACTACTTGAAGTTCGCCATGCCTTGAGTAATAGTGATGGGCTTAACAGCCGGGCTTTTTTGCGTCTAACCAGAGAGTCGGGTTTCCCAACTTCAGATCCCTCCTGTTTTTTGCGTTCGTCTTCGATAGCCGACCTTGACTCGGGACGAGCGACCTCTCCTCCTCCCTCGCCAAATGGTTCCCCTCCACCTGACAAATGCAGTACAACTGCCGATGGCTTCTATAGCTATCCAGTGGGTCAATCCATTGCTTTGGGTTGTCTCTTTTCTGCGGTTTGTGCGGTTGCGCTGGGTTTCCTGCTTTCTCGTCGTATTACTGGCCCTTTGCGGGCGTTGGAGCAGGCCAGCGAAAGGATTGCCGATGGTAATTATGAAAATGAAATTAAACTTGGCGGTAGTAACGAGATCAGCCAATTGGCTCATAGTTTCAACCGCATGGCCCAAGCTTTGCACCTCACGGAACAGAAGCGCAAAGACTTGGTAGCCGATGTTTCGCATGAGTTGCGTACTCCGCTGGCCTCGATTCAGGGCTATACCGAAGTGTTACGGGATGGTCTGGTTCCCTCCCGCGAACGTCAGGAGGAGATTCTGGATCATATTCTAAAGGAAGTAAAGCATCTAACCGGAATGGTAAACTCAATGCGAGAATGGGTCAATAGTGAGCAGATGTTGGAACACCTTGATCTGGAAGTAATGCCTGTCCAATATATAACTGATCTAGTGGTAGAGCGTTTTCGTCCGGTATCAGCCTCCAAAGGTGTCGAACTTAAACTGGAGTTGGCTCAGCCCGAACTACAGGTGCGAGCAGATGCCGATGCGCTGAGCCGAGTTTTGAGTAATTTGGTGGATAATGCGCTGCGTTACACGCCTGAAGGTGGTAGTATTACCCTTAAAATTGGTCAGGAATTTCACGGTAAAATTTCCAAAGCAAATTTTGAGGTGTGTGATACTGGCTGCGGAATTGCCCCTGAACATCTGCCCTTTATCTTCGAGCGTTTCTACCGGGTAGACCGTAGCCGCGACCGGGCAACTGGTGGTAGCGGCTTGGGATTGGCGATTGTGCGCGATACGGTACATACTTTGGGTGGGGATGTCAAAATTGAGAGTACCCTAGGTCAAGGTACAAGAGTTCTTTTTGACCTACCCTCTGTCCTGCCCACCCGCTCCTCTCGTAAACGCCGGGTGGTGGCAGAGGTTAATTAGGATGGGTAAATCGGGATTGGAAATCCCTCCTACAGGGTCTTATGGGGGTGAAGGCTACAGGGTCTTATGGGGGTGAAGGCTAGGCTGGATTGGGGGCCAAAAAGTGACCGTCGGGGGTGCGCTCAAGGTGGCGTTGTTCGATAATAGCGTCACGATTGAGTGGACCGTAAATATGGGGGTAGCGTTCGCCGGGAGCATCGTAACGCACAGGTACTGCTACTTTTTCTAGGTCAATTATCAGCAGGTAGAAGGGGCGTGGGTCAGAGAGATAGTAACGCGCTCCAACGGCTACTACATCTTCAGGATGGTTGGTGCAGTGGATAAAATCTTCTTGACCTAGCACCATTGGTTCAGGTTGATAGTTCTGCTCGATGGGCTGTGCCTCATAGTAGTCACGCGGAACCATATGAAAAGTATGACCTTTCAATTTTAAACTCCTTTATTAATTGACATCTAAACCGTTCAGCCTTAATATTAGACTAACTCTACTTAGAAACGTTTTTGCACTCTGTCTGAGTTCCTTTAACCTAAAGTTAGTTCAGGCTAAGACAAAGGATGACTTTCATGCAAAAAATATTGATCGTCGAAGATGATCCGATTATTCAAGATTTGGTTTATGCCACCTTAGCGGGCGACTTACGCTATCAATTGTTGCAAGCTCGTGAAGGCCAGAGTGGGTTGCAACTGGCTCAAACCGAACACCCCTCTATTATACTCTTGGATCTGGACTTACCGCTACTTGGTGGCTTGGAGTTGTGCCGTTCCCTTAAAGCTGACCCGTCCTATAGCCAAGTAAAGGTGATTATGCTCACGGCGTTGAGCCAACCTGCGGATATAGAGCGGGGTGAACAAGCCGGGGCCGATGCTTATCTGGTAAAACCTTTTAGTCCGTTAAATCTGTTACGCAAAATTGATCGGATGCTAGAGATAAGTTAAGAGAAGAGATTTTTTGCCAACAGTTGCCCTAGTCTTACCCCAAATTGGTCGTTCTCCTCGCTCTGCGGCGGGCGCAAAGCTAATTCCACTAAACGTTGCCCCTGCTCATTTTCGATTGCCAGTGCTTTAGTTCCCGCTTGTTGGCCGGGAAAGATTATGACTCCGGTCTTTACCTCGAAATCGTGCATATAGGCCAGCATCTTGTAAATATCGTCAGGCCGGGCGCGTTCGTCGGAGCCTGTGCGGTATTTAACATCGAGGAAAATTTGCCTGCCGCCCACTTCCAGGCGCAAATCGGGGCGCGGTAAACCAGGGCGAGTGGTACTATACCAGCCACCCGGCAAGCCTTTGTTATAGTAGAGCTTAATTTGTTCGTCAGGGCTGCAAAAAACCGCGCCCTCGGCGGTTAGTACGGTCTTTGCCTCAAAGATTTCGGTTGATCGGAAGTTTAGGTTCAAGGCATTGGCTACCTCACAAGCGGCCCACAATTCGTAAATCTTGCTCATCGGTGGTAGACCACTTCGGGCTAGGTCGGTTTCATCTTGGGGTAACGAGACATAGCGGCTGGTAAAATCGTGCCATAGTTCGTTCAGCCGAGCATAGGCCGGGTTAAAATTGGCGGCCCGTTTACATTCGGTTGCCAGAAGAGGTAAGGTTGCGGGGTCGTGTCGGTTCCAGGCTAGGGCAAGTTGAACCGACGGCAAGAGCGGTGCTTGGCACAGAGCCAAATGACGGGCGGCGCGTTCTTTGAGATTGGGTAAGGTGGTTTGCAAGCGAACCGAAGCCGGGCCACCCAATTCTACAAAACGTACCAATTGGGCTAGTTCACGGGCTAGTTCAAGCTGAAAGCGGCTAAAGAGCAGATTGGGGAGGGTAGCAAAATCTTTGGGGGCGTGGCTCCATTCGTGCCGTAGTCCGGTTTCGGCAGGCCAATTGAGCCAATGCTGGATAGTGGTAGGCCAATGCACTGGCCCTCGAATGGTGGTTAGGCTAGAGGCTTTCTGTTCGGGGGTAAGGTAGTCCAACCGGCTTAAAATCGCTTCTCCGGCTCCGTCTTCTAGGAAAGCTTGGCTGAAGTGGCGCAATTTTTCGGCGGTATAATCGGCACTGAAAAAATCAAAGAGGCGGGGAAGTTCGTCGTAATCTTGATAGTGCCACCGGAAGCCATTGGGCGCGTCTAGTCGGGCCAACAGCGTAGGTAGGCGTTCGGTCTTGATATAAAAGACTTCTTCCAGCGTCAATTTACTTGGCCTCACTTGAAGAGCGACTCCGGTCTTGTAGGATATTGCTCCGCCAGTTGATGTTTCTCCGGCCTTGTAGGA
>JACAUC010000381.1 GCA_013390945.1 Candidatus Chloroheliaceae bacterium | reverse complement strand
CCATTACCCCGCCGGTCTCAAGGGCAACGTTCCAGCTTAGCCCAAAGTCTTTACGGCTAATGGAGGTGTGGGCACTAAATCCTGCCCGGATGTCGCCAAAAGGACTTTTGACTTGACCCGCATACTCGGCGGCAAGGGTTACTTCTTTGGTTACGTCACGGATGGTCAGATCACCGATGATCTTATATTCTTCATTGCTGATCTTCTCCACCCTGCTGCTTTTGAAGGTAATGAGCGGATATTTTTCCACCTCAAAGAAATCGGCGGTTCGTAAATGACCGTCGCGCTTCTCATCGCCTGTGTTAATGCTTTCGGACTCTAGTGTAGCCTGCACCCAAGAATTAGAGGGGTCTGCCTCGTCGAACTCACCCGTTCCGCTTACCTTAGTAAAGCGCCCCTTGACGGTTGTGACCATCAAATGTCTAACCGAAAACTCGGCACTAGTATGCGAATTATCAATTGTCCATGACATAATAGATTAGCTCTCTTTCCTTTACATGATATATAAGCTGTTTGAATATTTTCCAAATAGCCGCTTCCTACAACTGTTTTGCGGTGCTAAAAGAGAAGCGGCTACTTACTTTTACAAAGTAAGCTTATCATAATAGGTAAGCTTTGTCAAGTAGCCTTCTTCTAGTTTTTGGTCTTACTCCGCAGTGGGCGGTTCAAAATCATAAAGCAAATCGAGCAGTTCTTCGGTGCGATCTGTAGTAGCGGTCTCATCTTCACTGCGAATGGCTTCTTCCAACAAAGCGATGGCATTTTCTAGCTCAGTGGTATCTGTTTCGGGTTGGCTGGTCGGGCTGGTCGGTCCACTGGCGGCTACAATTCGACGGGCGCGACTCAGCGCACCGAGGGTTTCCAGCTTGGGAAGAAAAGGGGTTCGCTTTGGACTGGACGGGTCAACTGGTTGCGGCTGGCCGTGTAGGTTGATCGTAGGTGACTCATACTCCTCCTCATCCTCCTCTTCATCATCGGTTGTCAGGTCGTTGTCCCAATCTTCCATTTCTAGGGCTTCCAAGTCAGTGCGGGCACTGGCTATATCGGCGGCACTGAGATGGGCGCGAGCGGCCTTAACACTCATGTTAGCCTTCTTACCGCTACCTCGGTCTACCGCCGAAACATGCAAAATACCATCAATGTCAAAATCGAACTCTACCGTTATACGGGGAGGCTCGCCCTGTTTTTCAGAATGGAGTCCCTCGAAAAGAAACTCACCCAGCAAAGTGTTGCGCGAGGCTCGCGGATTCTCACCTTGGTAAATTTTTAGCTCAATGGACTTCTGCCCTGGAAAGAGAGCCGAGTAAGCTTCCGAACGCGAGGTAGGAATAGTAGTGTTCCGATGAATAATGATGTTGTAGTGATCTGGTACGATTTGTCCATATTCAACTTCGGCCACCTCGATACCGAGCGAGTGAGGGGTGACATCCACCAAGATAGCGTCAAGCGGTTCACCCGCAATAATGGCGGCCTGTACTGCGGCTCCTAGGGCAACTGCTTCGTCAGGATTAATGGCAATCTCTGGTTCAAGGCCAATATGTTCAGTAACCATTTTCCAGACTAACGGAATACGGGTACTGCCTCCCACAAAGAGGATCCGCTGTAAATCTTCTTTCTTAATCCCGGCATCTTTGAGCGCGGTATCCAGAGAATTAAGCGTTCCTTCAATTAAGTCCTCAATTAACTCTTCAAATTCGACTCGGGTTATTTCAAGATCCAAATGCAAAGGTTGTCCATTCGCATCTGCAATTAAATACTCTTCGCGCAGACGGACGAAAGGCTGGCTGGAGAGGGCGATTTTAGCTTGCTCGGCAGCACGGGTAAGCCGAGCCAATGCCCGACGGTCAAGGCGGGGGTCGGAACCGGAGTGTTCCTTGATAAAATAGTCGGCTAAGAAATCAACTAGGCGTTGGTCAAAATCGTCGCCGCCAAGTTCAGTGTTACCATGGCTAGAGCGCACCTCCACTACACCGCTATCGAGTTCGATGATTGAAACATCGAAAGTGCCGCCACCCAAATCGTAAACGGCAATCACTTGGTGTTCGCTGCTGCGGTCGAGACCATAAGCAAGGGCGGCAGCGGTGGGTTCGTTAATGATGCGCTCTACTTTGAAGCCCGCAATTTCACCTGCTTCGCGCGTGGCCTGTCGAGCAGCATCGGAGAAGTAAGCGGGAACCGTGATTACAGCCCGGTCAACGGTCTGGTTAAGTTGAATTTCGGCACTTCGCTTTAGGTCGCGCAGAATAATGGCGGAAATCTCTTGAGGGGTGTAACTGATTTCGCCTAGCGTTATACGCACGTCCTGGCCCATTTTGCGCTTGATAGAGCGCACGGTGCGCTCAGGGTAAAGGACGTACTGGTTGCGAGCAGGGGTACCAACCAGAACGGTATTCTGAGGTGTTACGCTTACAATTGAGGGCATAATTCGTTCATCGCCGTGAGGCAAAATTTGGGGTACTCCATCTTGTATCTGCGCGGTGGCAGAGAAGGTAGTACCTAGGTCTATCCCTATAATGACGCTCATTCTTATTAGCTCCAATTCCTAAACTGGTTGAAAACCATTTTGGATTTTAGATTAGGGGTAACAGTCTCCAACAATCCAAGATATAAAATGGTTTTAATCTAAAATGTCCAAAATCCAACAATCCCTAATCCAAAATCTATATCTATTGGGCAACAGTTACTTCGGCATAGCGCAAGACCCGGCTGCCTGTTGTCAGATAGCCACGCCGGACTTCAGAGACAACGGTACCGGGTGGAAAGTCAGCACTAGCGGGAACGACATCTACTACTAACTGGAGTTGGGGATTGTAGGGCTGGCCTTGGGCAAGGATAGGCTCAATACCCTCGTCCGCCAGCAGATCCAGTAGCCGTTGGCGGACAAAGGTTAGGCCAACCAACCAAGCGGACATACCTTGACGCAATTTCTCTTCGGCTGGCCGCTCGGCTAACCGCTCCGTCTGGTTGGTTGGCTGGGTTGCCGGAGGCTGTGCCACTGGTGCTTTTCGGCTGGCCGTGCTTTCTTGGCGACGAGTTAGCCATCGCGCAAGCAAGCGAGGGCGTGGTGTGGGTGCTAAAGCTTTCGGCTGGTCGTGCGGCATCACGAGAAGTTGCAGTTCCTTCTCTTTCTCATAGATTGACAATAGTTGCTGACCGGAGCGCAGAGCTTCGTCCAAACCGTCGAGGGCCGGAAGAATACCTTGCACAACTTCAAGACGGGCGGTGCGTCCAGCCGAGTTCTGTGTAGCGAGTAGTTCGGCACGGTTCCGCTCGCGTAGATCGGCTATTTCAGCTTTTAGTGCCTTTTCATTTGTTTTTAGCAAGTCCAGTGCCTCACCAAACTGGGCCTGTTGCGCTTCTATCAAAGTGTTGGTTTTGAGTTGTTCCCTACCTGCCCGATTAATCTGCGTAACTAGCTGTTTTTCTAGGGCGGTTAGCCGCGAAATCAAGTCAGAACTGCTAGTTGCGGAGGCTGCGTAACTAGCAGTTAGCTCCGCCGTTTGGCTGGTCGTAAGACCAGCCAAAGTTTCGGCGAACTGGTTCAAACTACTAGTTACGGTGTCGGGTAACGACGCAACGAGCTGCTCCACTTCTTCCAGTCGTTGTTCTTGTCGGTTAGCCGAGGCCGTCACAGCCAGCCGAACGTCCAGCCGAAGGGTTTCGTACATTTCGGCCAGCCGAGTCGGGTAATCTGGGAGGATACTATCAGCGTAGGGCTGGTTGGGATCCACCAGTGGCTGGTCGTCGTCAAGTCTTGTGGGATGCGGCTCTGCCCGTTGATTTTCCCTTTCGTCGGGTCTTGTGGGATGCGGCTCTGCCCGTTGATTTTCCCTTTCGTCGGGTCTTGTGGG
>JACAUC010000380.1 GCA_013390945.1 Candidatus Chloroheliaceae bacterium | reverse complement strand
CTCCTACAGACCCTCAAATAAATCGGGATTAGAAATCCCTCCTACAGACCCTCAAATAAATCGGGATTAGAAATCCCTCCTACAGACCCTCAAGTAAATCGGGATTAGAAATCCCTCCTACAGGCCCTCAAGTAAATCGGGATTAGAAATCCCTCCTACAGACCCTCAAATAAATCGGGATTAGAAATCCCTCCTACAGAGGCTTATTTGACTTCGACTTTGACACTCTTCATTTTGTCGCCCTTTTGGATATTGTTGACCACCTCCATACCTTCGGTTACCTGTCCAAAGATAGCGTATTTGCCATCGAGTTCTGGAGCCGGGGCAAGGGTGATATAAAATTGGCTACCCGCGCTATTAGGTGCGGCGGAGTGAGCCATAGCTAACGTACCAACGATATGTTTTTTCTGGGTGGTAAACTCATCGGGGATGGCATAACCGGGGCCTCCCGTACCATCTCCTTTGGGGTCACCACCCTGTACTACAAAAGGTTGGGGATCTTTTTCTACCCGGTGGAAGGTCAGACCATTGTAAAAGCCGCTATTCGCCAACTTCTCGAAATTTTCGACCGTTTTGGGCGCAATATCGGGGTAAAGTTCCATTACAATTGTTCCGCCCTTCTCCATCTCAATTGTGGCGATCTTCTTTTGCCCGGCTCCTATGGCTAAGGTTGGCGTACCCGGAATAGCAAATGGGGTGGGTGTTGGCAAGTAAGTGGTTCCAGATAAGAAAGCGGTTCCTTGGGCGATGATAATCAGACGGTCGCCTGGTTTGTAGACCGGGCTAAATTCAGCCGGTAAGCCTTCGACGGTGGGCAAGTCGCCAAACTGAAGGGCTAGTTTGGTGCCATTCTTCTGGTAGACCATCAAAGCTCTCGTATTAGTGCTATCGGCAATACGACTAAATTGCTGCCAACCAGCCCCTTCTAGGGTTTTTTTGAAGAACTCTTCCAGTTTGTCTATACCATCTTGGGAAAGATAAATCATCATTTTGTTGGGAGTAAATTTACCAACTACCATGTCTTCCTCGGTATTACCGAAATTATCGAGAAGTTGCGAAGTGGTATTATCGGTCAGCTTTACTTCACGTGAGTCGGGATAAGCTAAGTTGGGCGCATCAGTTTGAGCCGTTCCGGTAGGAGTGGCTTTTGGCGGCACCGACGTGGGTAGCAAATCCCCAGCAGCGGGTGATCCGGCGACGGTGGTAGCCGCGTTGTTAGTGGTTGTTCTGGTGACGGTGGTAGCCGCACTGTTAGTGATTGTTCCGGCGACGGTGGTAGCCGCACTGTTAGTGATTGTTCCGGCGACGGTAGTAACCCCGGCTCCTGATTGCTTTGCCAACTCTTCATTGGACATTGGGGTTGGGGAAATTTTGCTAGGGGAAGGGGCAGTGGTGGTAGTTTCACCACAAGCTGCCAGCAGACTCATACTTAACAAGGCCAGAAAGATGACCGATAGCAGATGGTGAGGCTGCTTAACTTCCTTGAATAACGGGTTCAAAAGGTTCTCCTCATGATGTTCCTATCCTCGAAAATTTGACGAGGGTAACGTGATCTAGAGCCAGATATGACTCTAAAAATTGTACTCTTTAGGTAGGTTAGCGTCAAGTAAAACTAAAAGATCCAAAGAGTAGATTTCGCTCTGCTTCGGTTTGGTTTCCGGTTTTGAAATTTACCCGGTTCAAGCCCGGTTTAAGGGTTACGCGGAATTTAAGCCTAGTAGGGTTAGAGCTAATTTGCTGGGTGGTTATAGCTCTTTCTTCTAGCAAAACCTGAAGTGACTGCTCCGCGCCTAAACTTTGCACGTTGCTAGTAACTTCTAGCTCAAGTGGCTTCGGAAAAGGATTGACCAAGAGCAATTCGGCTTTGGCTCCAATGGCCCGTTGCGGCTCATTATTCAGTCCACTTTCCCGGTTTCCCCAGCCTGCACCAAACCCCGGCAAGATTTGTTTGGCTGAAGGTTGGCTCTGGTCAAATTCACTCACCCGCCAGACTTTAAGCTCACTATCCTGATAATAGGGCGGAGCCTCACCAAAAGCATTAGTTAACATCTCCTGAGCTTGGGCCGCTTCCTCCCCTTGGAGCAGGTTCGGGTGTAGGATTACATAACGAATGTGGTAGTAGGATAGCACCGCCGGAATATTGCTCAGGCTATTGCGATCCAGAATGTCCCGCCGCAGCATCTCAAGTTTTGCTTGGGCCGGATCAGGCTTTAGGAAGCGCAGTTCCCGAATACCGGGGGTCTGCTCAAACGGATAATCCGGGCGGCGCGAGAGATAGGCGTTTAGGATAGGGTGTTGGTGAGTGGTTTGGTAGTACATCGCGAGGGTGGTCACGCTATCGGGTAGTTCTAGCACCGCAAAATCCTCCCATTGTCCCTCGGTACGAAGTTGGTTGTAAAAAGCCGGAATCTGAGTCTCCACCAGAATACGCGGCAAGGGCAAAAATTCAAGGAAGATCAGGCCACCCGCTATCAAAGGCACTACCCGGCGCATCGGCACGTGCTTTAAACTAGTAAGCCAAGTGAGACCGTAGGCGGCACAGATCGCTAAAGCCAAAATTAGACCTAACCCAAAGCGCAAGGGCACCCGGGCAATATTGCCAAATGGCAGGCTGTAGAGCAGTTGACCGGGCAACCAAAGCCCCTGCGTGGCGGTATTTCTGTCCCAATCCGGGTTAAATCGGAGGTGTAGCACCGGGCCAAGTGCCAACAGGCCAAAAATGAGGCCGAAGGCTATCCAGAACCAGTTTTTACGCCAGCCGGAGATTACCCCAATTATTGCCAGCAGCAGTACAAAAAGGCCGAGGAAATTGCCCCGATCTTCGCTGCTTGGACTAGCACCAAAGAGGCTCCAAATCGCCGAGGAGCCGGGTTGGAGAAAGCCCAACAAATCGGCACTGTTGTAGGCCACTACCCAGAGACTTTGACGAGTGCTGCCACTGCTGGCCTCCCGCAAGGTGGGCAGCAACACGGGCGAAATTAGGACGGCCCAAACCACTAAAATCCCCCCGAACAAAGCCACAGTACGCGGCCATGCCTGCCGCCATTCTTTGCGCTCGCGCCAGAGACGGTATAGAAGGTAAAGCCCCGCGAAGAGCAACGCATACAGCACGTAGTACCAACTATCTAGGGCTAGGGCTAAGAGAAAAAGAAGGCTGAGCAGTCGGTTTAGCCAAGCTTGCGGCTCACGCTCTAGGGTTTTTATAAAGTAGAGCATAAAGAAGGGCAACCAAGCGATTGAGGTCAGTTCCACTTGCCCAAGGTTGAGCAAAGCCGATTCTAAGGGCGAAAAGGCGTAAATTATCCCGGCTACCAATGCCGCCGCATAATGGCCTGTTAAGTGGTAGGCTAATCGGTAGGTGGCGTAACCCGCCAGAGTTAACTGGATGAAGAAGATCAGGTTAAAGGCTGCTACTAGCCCAAAGAGTAGTTGTAAGGGTACCGAGATAGAGCCGTCCAATGGATCGAGGGCGTGAAAATAGAGGTTGGCTCCATCAGGCCAGAAAATTACAGGACTGAAATAGGGCTGGCGGTGTAAATCCAGCAGCGAAAAACGCATCCACCAACTATTCCAGAGGTGTTGCCAGACATCGGCACTATTTTGGCGCGGATTAATCACCCGGTTACTTAGGTTTAGCACTAGCGGCCATGTGAAGACCACCGCACCTACCAGATAAAGTACCAGTGGCCCAAAATGATCCCGCACCAACTTTTGCCCCTTGCCGGGACGTTTCGGGGGTAGTTCGCCCTCTTCAGTTATCGAAGTCTCTACCTTCTGCAAAAGAATCCTCTCATAAAAACCCTGTTAAAAAACCTGTAGTCGGGATTTCTAATCCTGATTTTGAGTTTTCCTAAGACCCTGTAGTCGGGATTTCTAATCCTGATTTTGAGTTTTCCTAAGACCCTGTA
>JACAUC010000379.1 GCA_013390945.1 Candidatus Chloroheliaceae bacterium | reverse complement strand
ATCAGGATTAGAAATCAGGATTAGAAATCAGGATTAGAAATCAGGATTAGAAATCAGGATTAGAAATCGGGATTAGAAATCCCTCCTACAGAGTTATTTGAGTTAAGAGGAGAAAGAGAGAAAATTTTGTTGAGGTTTCAACCAAAACTAGGTGCGTGGAGTATAGCCGCGCTCTTGATAATGACCCTGATGCTAGGTGCTTGTGGCGATACCACCAACACTACCGCACCAACTACCGTTGCAGCTAGTGCGGCTACTACTGCCGCCACCACCACTGCGGCTACTACGGCAAAAACTTCAAGTGCGGCTACCACCGCCCCAAGCGGCAGCAAGGCTGGCGCAACGGTTTACCCCTTGACCGTGACCGACGATGCCAAACGGAGCGTCAAGTTTGAGAAAATGCCGAGCAAAATCGCCTCGTTATCGCCCGGCACGACTGAATTGCTTTATGCCCTAGATCTAGGCGACCGGGTAGTGGGGGTAGATGAGTACTCGGATTATCCGGCAGAGGCCAAGCAGAAGGAGAAAGTCGGAGGGTACAAGGAGACTAATATTGAGCGGGTAGTCTCGCTTTCGACCGATCTAGTCTTGGCGGCAGGTATCACCTCCAAACAGTTGATTAGCAGCTTAGAAGCCCGAGGTCTAACGGTACTGATACTAAATCCCTCCAATTTGGCCGGGGTATTAGCCAACATAAAACTGCTGGCCCAAGTTACTAACGTTCCCGACAAAGGCAACGTGGTTGCGGCGGATTTCCAGAAGAAATTGGATGATGTGGCCGCTAAAATTAAAGGAGCCAAAGCCCAACCCCGCGTCTTCTACGAACTTGACCCAACCCTATTCACCATTGCTCCCGGCTCGTTCGTGGACGATATGCTTCAGAAGGCCGGAGGCCAAAACATTGTCACCGATGCCACTAATCCTTATCCGCAGTTGAACCAAGAAGCGGTTATCGCCAAAGACCCAGAGGTAATTCTGCTAGGGGACGATAGTGCTGGAACCGATACACCAGAAAAAATTATGGCCCGGCCGGGCTGGTCTAACATTTCGGCGATAAAGAACAAGCGCGTCTACGTCCTAGAAGCTAGTCTAGTAAGTAGGCCCGGCCCCAGAGCGGCACTAGGAGTAGAGAATATCGCCAAAACGCTTTATCCTGACCTCTTTAAATAAGAATTAGCCGGGTAGGGGCGTATTGCATACGCCCAAAATGTACAAGGGCGTATTGCATACGCCCAAAATGTACAAGGGCGTATTGCGGGCGTACTCAATACGCCCCTACCGACGGAGATGAGACCAAAGGACTGAGCCTTGAGTAAGCAACTTGAACAACTGGAAGAATTTAACCGCCTATCAGCCATAGCCAAAAAGAGGACGGAACGCCCAACCCTCCGTCCTCAAGCCTCGCTTTTGTTGGGCGGCTACAAATGGCGCATCGGACTGATTATCTTCAGTTTAGTGGTACTAGCGGTAACTATTATTGGCTGTGTTACGTTTGGAACGGTCTCGGTATCTCTGGATAGTACCTTCAAAATTATCTGGAACCATACCCTCGGCCTAATCTATGCCCTGCCTGCCGACTATACCTCCGGTAGCGATACGATTATCTGGGAAATTCGGTTGCCACGTTTGGCCCTGACCGTCTGTGTCGGAGCCGGGTTAGCCGGGTCAGGGGCCATCTATCAAGGCTTATTCCGCAATCCCCTCGCCGACCCCTACCTAGTGGGAGTGGCGCAGGGAGCGGCAGTTGGAGCAGTGGCGGCGATTGCAATACCCTTGCCTGCTTTTATCTATAACGCTGGGGCGATTCAGTGGGGAGCCTTTCTAGGCGCAACTACGGCGGTAGCCATAGTTTACAACCTAGCGCGGATAGGCGGCGAGATTCGCACCACCTCTCTGCTGTTGGCTGGGGTAGCCATTGGCTCACTTGGGGCAGCCATTACCACGCTGCTGACTTACCTCCATAACGACAAGTTGACCTCGATTTATGGCTGGCTACTCGGTGGCTTTAATACCACCGGAGGTTGGAACAATGTCACCGCCATCCTACCCTATCTGGCGGTGGGAATTATTATTGCGGTTCTCTCCGGGCGGAGCCTCAACGTTTTACAGATGGGTGAAGAACAGGCTCACCAACTAGGTTTGAATGTAACTCTACTGAAACCGCTCTTGGTAATCGCGGCCACCTTACTGGCAGCGGCTGCCGTTTCGGTCAGTGGACTAATCGGGTTTGTGGGACTGGTAGTGCCACATCTGGTTCGTATGATTACCGGGCAAGATTACCGCAAGTTGTTGCCACTCTCAATTATCTGGGGCGGCATCTTTATGGCCCTAAGCGACTCGCTGGCCCGTACCGTGATAGCCCCCGCCGAACTTCCCGTCAGCATTATTACGGCCTTCTGCGGTAGCCCCTTCTTTATCTATATCTTGCGACGCAAGAAGAAGGTGCAGGGTTTGGATTAATGAGTGGCTTTTTAGAGATAAGCGAATTAAGCACCGCCTATGGCAACCGAACCATCCTCCACAGCCTCAGCCTAGAGGTAGGAGCGGGTGAATTGCTAGGGGTGATCGGGCCAAACGGCTGTGGCAAATCTACCTTGATTAAGACCGTCAGTGGTACTTTAAAACCCAAAAGCGGTGAAGTCCGACTAGAGGGCCGTAATTTATTGAAAATGAAGGCCGAGGAACGGGCCAAGCTGCTCGGCGTGGTAGCCCAAAACCCTAGCCTACCACCAGCCTACACCGCCGCCGAAATTGTGATGTTTGGTCGCACTCCCCATCTCAAAGCCTTTCAGCAGGAGGGACCAGAAGATTGGCGCATCGTCCAAGAGGCCATGGAGGTAACAGATTGCTGGAAAATGGCCTCCCGTCCGGTGGCCGAGTTATCGGGCGGAGAGCGCCAACGCATCCTCTTTGCCCTAGCCTTAGCCCAACAACCCCGCTTCCTACTGCTGGATGAGCCAACTACCTACCTCGATATAAATTATCAGGTAGAGGTAATGGACATCGCCTCACGTTGGCTGCGGGCCGAGCCGGAGCGAGGCGTGTTGACCGTCTTTCACGATTTGAACCTAGCGGCCCAGTATTGTAGCCGAATAGCATTGTTGGCCGGGGGCCGAATCTTGGCCTTGGGTAGTCCATATGAGGTTATCACCACCGAAAATATCCGGCAGGCTTATGGGGCTTCGGTCTTAATTGCCGCTCATCCCACCAACGGCTTACCCACTACCTTTATCCTGCCCGGCAGTAACCATCCCCATCGCCCGTTATAAATGTAGGGGTTTACTGAATAAACCCACCTCTTTTCGGACGTATGGCACATTTCGGGCGTATGGCACATTTCGGGCGTATGGCACATTTCGGACGTATGGCACATTTCGGGCGTATGGCACATTTCGGACGTATGGCACATTTCGGACGTATGGCACATTTCGGGCGTATGGCACATTTCGGGCGTATGCAATACGCCCCTACTCCGAAATTTTGAGATGATACCCTGATTTGTTGGAGTGCTGCTCAGCCAGCCGATTTTTATTGGAAAAATAAAGCAGCGTGAGATATAATTCAAAGGGCTTGAGACAAAGGTGAGAATAACGAGTTTTAAGGTAAGTGTAATAAGCAATGGTAATTTCTAACGCGGTAAAACTGACGGAAGACCTTCAACTCCGCTCAATAGCGGAGAAGTGGCCGTATGACGTAGAGGAAGCCTCTCTGCGCCCTCCGGGGCCATATACGATTGAAAATGCCCTTGATTTAATTGAGGAGGAACCAATTGAACTCTACAATGGTTGGCTGGTTTGGAAAGAGATGACCGATCCAGAAGAACGGCGTATCGCCTCGATTATGCTAGAAATTCTCTCATCCACTGCTCGAACTTATCATTTTGGACAAGGATATATGGATCTGCTGGAATGTGTGATGGGAAATAAAGATATTCTTATACCGG
>JACAUC010000378.1 GCA_013390945.1 Candidatus Chloroheliaceae bacterium | reverse complement strand
CCGTCGCTTGATCTTCCCCTACCCTGATTCTGTGGTATGGTGTTCCGTCGCTTGACTTTTGATTTGGTTTCTGCTATAATCTATTAAGTAGAAGCCTAAAAAAAAATTTGGTGGGGGGGTATCCCCCCACGCCCCCAATTCAGAGAGGACAGAGCTACAGATTTCAGAGTCCAGAGGATTCAGAGATCAGAGACGCAGGATAGGGAAAACAAACCACCAACCGAAAGCCGGAGCGGTAGAGGTCATCGCTCGGGCTGTTGTTGGAGCGGTTAGCGGAGGCGACAATGCGGGCAATGTAGTCGAACGAGCCGCAGCACACGACTATTTGTGCTATTAAAGTTTATTAATGCTTTAGAATTAGAATATTCATTCAAGCACCACTCCCACACATTCCCACCCATATCATCGGCCCCACAACTTGCCCTACCTTGTGGATACATTCCTACCGCCAAAGGTCGGCCTTGTCCCGCTTCAGAGGTGTTGGCATAGCCCTCTTGCCACTCGCCCCAAGGATATTTGCGTTGTTCAGATCCGCCCTGTGCGGCCCATTGCCACTCCCATTCAGTCGGCAACCTTAGCTCCACATTTGAACCTACCACAAAGGAAGGCCCAGAAGGATTGCCCGGCAAAGGTAGTTCTAGGCCACTCAGTCGGTAATTTAACCAGCGCGTAAAAGCTACACTTTGATACCAAGAGATAGTATCGCGCGGATTATTCCACGCTTTGATATACGGGCTATCCAACGCTTGCCTCTGATATTCTTTTGGCATATCGGCCCACCACTCTAGGTTATTGAAACCATCTTCGGCCTTTACAAAGGCATCGTATTGGCAATTGGTGATGGGGTAACGGGCAATGTAGAAGGGTGCTACCCTGAAAGTCGCTCCTTCAATTTCAACCTCACCGCCCGGCGCAACGGGTAGCCATGCTATATCCGGTAGGCCATCCTCGCGTAAGCCCACGCCCGGTCGGGTATCTTCGCTCTGGCTCAAGCGGTCCCCAATTTCGCGGCGGCGCGGGTGGGAAGTAGTTAGTTGGTGTAGCTCGCGTATTAGGCGAGCCTCTTCTGGTTCAAGGAAGTCTTGTTCGATTTTGCTCCATTGAGGTGTCAGCCTTTCGCACATCGCCTTTACCAGCGTTAGCCGCTCGTGGTTCCAATGCAAATATTCGGGTCGTCCCTTGCGCTGCCATTCGGCGGCGGCGTTTTGCACCTGCCGCCGCAAAATCAGGTCTTCCTGCGCCTCCCCAATCCATTGTTGAAGCCATTTCCAGCTTTGAAAGAGCGACTCGTGGGCTACCTCCACATAACCGATTTTTGAATCGCTATCGGAGACTAGTAAGCGGGCCTTAGTAAAAGCGTCTACCAACGCCTGCTCCGCTCCCACAAAAGATTCCAAAGCGGCCCGTTTGCGAGTGGCGGTGGCAATAGTGCCTTCATTGCTAACATTGACCAATTCGCGGAAGACCTGCCCTAAAAGCTCCTTTTTGGCCTCTTCCTCGCCCTTGAGGACGTTGAAAGTAGCCTCGGCCCGTTGACCTATCGCACCCTCTACCCGCCCCAATTTAGTATAATCGGCAAAGTTTAGCTGCTTAGTTGCTCCCTTAACCGCCAGATTATAGAGTTCATCGAGGGTGTAGGCCATTAATGCCAAAGAACCGGCTTCGCTTCCAGCATCCTGCAAAATCTCTTCGGGCAAGCCCTCTTCAAACTTCAGGTCGGCATACTCCGCCGGACCTTTTATCATACGGGCCAAAACGCGGGTAGTCGGAGCCGCCAAGCTAAAGAAGCCTTGGTTTAGCAATTCCGCCAAGGTCGGATTGGCAATGGCGCGGTGAACAAAATCGTGACGAATAGTGATAACTACCCGCAGACGAGGCTGGTCCACCAGCAGATGAAGCATCTTTACAAAGGGCTCAAAATCCTCTTTGGGTGCTTGGGTAAACAACTCTTCAAACTGATCTATAAATAGCAGAATCTCGGCCCATTCTGGGGCGGAAAGCTCCTCTAGCGTGGGCGCAAGTGCCTCACACAAGGTGGCCGGGTCACTCCTCATATTGGTGACAAATTCTTGCTTCCTCTTCCGCCGCTCTAAATGGGGCGGTTGTAGGTTTTTGAAGGTCTTGACCAGAGCCTCATAGAGGGCGGCAAAAGGACTATCGGCTTCGCCCGGTTTGAACTGCACCACATACCAATCTTGGCTGCCGCTTATAACGTTGGCCTCCAAACGGGGTAGTAAACCCGCCCCCACCAAGGAAGATTTGCCACTACCGGAAGCCCCCACTACCGCCACAAAGCGACTCTCACTCACCCGCTTGACCAAGGCATCGGTCTCAGCCTCGCGCCCAAAGAAGATGGGCGCATCCTTTTTGGCGAAAGAGCGCAAACCGGGAAAAGGTGAACCCTCCCACCGCTCATGGCTAATGGTCTGGCCGGAGGCATTATTGGAAGAAGTAGGAGCGGAGGAGGGGAGCGGACGGGCGAGCAATTTCTGCACCACTTTTTCTAGGGTAGGTTCAAACTGCTCCCGGAAATCGGTTGGGTTATTATATTGGCAGACCTCGCGACTAGGATTTCCGGTAGCCTCGCCAAAGAGAGTACTCTGGAAGAATTTCTCCATCTGCTCCCATTGGGCGATTCCGGCTTTGTCGCTGGGCCGAAAGAGTTTTTCCTCTGTGCGGCGATAGATCAAGGTCTCTGGGTGGGGGCTATTTAACGCCTCTTGCAGGGCAAAATGTGTACCAGAAAGATTGCCTTTACCTGCCCTTGGTTCGCCCAATTGCCCCCAAAAGAGCGCGATAACCAGATCATAGGCCGAGAGTTTTGGTGGCTCGTGAGTGGTGGTCGCTGGTGAAGCGTTGGCTTTAGCCTCCTCCCACTGCTCCAGACGAAAAGCCACACTTCCCCGAAAAGTCCCACTATTGGAGAGACGTTCCAACGCTTCCCGTACCACCTGACACTCGGCGTTTACATCACCGGGGGAGGCTAGATAGACTCTGAGGGTGCGAATTTGTAGGCTATTCAAAAAGGTTTCTAAAGCTTGCAAGGCGTTAGTGCCGGAATCCTTCAACCGAATAAAAGAGATAAGCTCTTCTAAAGCACCGGAAAAATCCAGCAGCTTATTAACGATATTTTCTACATCAATTAGAGCAACGTCATTTCGGTTAAAGTTTGCTCTAAGCTTCCCTTTCCGTACTCCGCTAAGCAGGTTATCGCGACTGGCCCGGTCTGCCATATTCGGACACGCCAGCAATAGCGTGATTAGCTCCTGCTTCTTCAGGAAATTAACTCTTAACGTCTCTTCCAATTGTTGCCTACGTAATTCGTTGAGTGGTAGGTTCATGTTTTTTACTCCGCATGAATTTTAGGACAAGTTAGGCATCATTCCCTTTTTTAAGGAAGGCACTGGAGGTACTGGCCTTGCCTAGCGCGGCAATACTCATGATTCGGTTGATGTAATCGTTCTTGGTCTGCTCCAGTTCCGGCGCGGCCATTTCTAGCTCGATTATTTCTATAACCTTTTCAATCATAATGGTGGTGCGACTACTCACATCACTGCCCGAAAAACCTTGCTGACGACGTAGCTCGACATGCTCCTTAATACTGTTCCGATATACGGCAATATCACCGTCACGCAGATATTGAATCACTATTTCAACCAAGGCGAGGTTACGTTTGACCAGTTCCGCAGTAGTCAATTCGGAGTAACGACCTACATGACGCTGGATGATAATCTGGGCGGCTTGGTTAGCGATGTTGTCTTTGTTAGTCTCCATTATAGTTAGCAATTTTTTGTAAGCCATAAATTATCCCTTCCAGTCCCTGTAGAAAATTGGTGAACGACCGGACAACCAGTTGACATTTATTTCCGGTTGGCTTGTTTTGAGCGATGCTTTAGACCGTAGCTAAAAATCCTTAGCTTGATGCGTATGGCATACGCCCGCGCTTCCGCAATCGGTAGGGGCGTATGGCATACGCCC
>JACAUC010000038.1 GCA_013390945.1 Candidatus Chloroheliaceae bacterium | reverse complement strand
TCTAATCCCAATGTTATTTCTACAGTCTAAATTTGTAGGAGGGATTTCTAATCCCGATGTTAAATCTCCCTGAACGGTTACGGAATTGGCCTATTCACGTAAGCTTGGATAGACATAATGTACAGGGGCGGGAAGAGTAGCAAAACGGTTGAAGCTTGGGGCAGTGGCAAGGTTGGTGCGGGCTTCGGCGGTAATTTGTTTTAGGAAGGTCAAAATTTTGCGGGTATTGATTGAAGCATCAAATTCCGCTTCGGCGATCCGACGGGCTCCTTCTCCCAAGGCATAACGGCGGGCCGGGTCTTCTATCAGACATTGGAGTGCTTGGGCGAGTCCCGCTTGGTCACCCGGCTCGATTAGCAGACCACTCTGTCCATCCCGTACTAATTCGGGTAGACCGCCTACTCTGGTAGCTACTATTGGCAAGCAGGCGGCCATCGCTTTAGCTACTAGCGAGGGGCAAGTGGGTTTGTGGCTGGGTAAGACGCAGATGTCGGCATTGAGAAAAAGCTCAGTAGGCTCGTAGCGGGGTTGAACGTAAGTATGGACGTGCATATGGGGAGGGCGTGTAGCGGAGTTGAGGTAGGTAGCGGCAGCATTACGGTTCACCACAAGGTGTAATTCACAACTTTCGGCTAGACGAGGATTATTCTTAAAGAAATCCAATAAAAACTCACCACCAAGTCCGGCAAAATCATCGGCAATAAAGAGCAGGCGTACCCGCTCTGGTAAGCCGGTTTTTTGCGCCCTTGCCCGTTCAAAAGTACCTAAAGCTTCATCCCAATTTACAAGGTCAACTCCACTTCGCACTACCAGTACACGGTTGGGTGCAACTTTAAAATTTTTAATCAATTCTGTTCGCGCCCATTCTGACCAGACCACAAAGCCCGCAGGTTTAGCTTTAGCAATTTCGTCGGAAACAGTCGGAACATTTTGTAGCGAGACTAGGGTTGGAATACGGCGTGTTAGACTAGAGGGGGGCAAGGGTTGGCGAAGTGATTCATAAAAGAGCGCGTCTACGCCACCTCGCAGAATTGCCTTGGATAAAGCCGACGCTAGATTGTTAAAGGGATGTGGTTGTCTTGCTACTACTGGAAACCAAGTTGGATTTATTTCACTACGTTCAATTCCTCGTTTTAAAGATTGAAGCGAAGCTTGATCTTCTACAGCAAACCAAAAATTGTACATATTGAATGTCTCTCCTTGCTCATCTTCTTGGTTGTTAACTCTACTGCGACAAGGAGTATATTTTGGCCTGACTCCTTGTATTCACTAACACCTTGTCATATAGCTATTGTATAGGATAGGAGAGCTTTTTGGTAGTGATGCAAGTCACTTTTCAGACGTTTTTCACTGGAATCAAAATAGCGCAACCTCTTGGTTACGCTATTTTCTCAGCATCTTTTTGAAGTTAGATCGGTCGCTTCAGATTAAATTGCCAGTGCTGCCAGATTTATGTGTTCTATTATGGAGGAGTTGGAGGGTACAAAGACCTCTGGTAGCCCTTGTAAGTCGCAAAGGTCTTCAATGGCCTCCTCTAAGGAGGGGAAGATAGTTACTTTATCTCGATAGCGTGAAGGAGCGACCCGGCGAGCTAAACCTACCAAGCTATTCGCTTCGTTTCCGTTATAGAAAGAGATACCTGCTACATATTCCAACAACAGATTCAGAATATGGCGGCTATAGTAATCGGAAACGGTGCGCTCTAATCGTGCGTTATGAATATCAAACAAAACATAAGGGCGACGGTCACTTTTAAAGCTATAAAGCTTAATGCGACCAAATAGCTGGTCTAACTGCGCCATATCAGATAACTGCATATTATGGCAGTCAACTAGCAGAGCATTGAGGTTTTTACTTTGGTATATACCATTCCCTAATAGCTCCATAAGACTACTCCGATTCTCTAAACCTATTTCTAGTTCCATGTACCGTTTAACCTAAAAACGCCTTAACTCTATTCTAATACAAAAAACCTGAAAATGGCATTAATATTGTATTAAAATGTAACCATCGTACTAGAGCTTTTTGGCAAGGACTTTATTAACTTTTCAGCTTACTGCTTAGCCTATCAGTACCTATATAGTACCAGTACTAGTACTGGTACTATATAGGTACTAGTATAACATTAATTGGTTTAAAATTCCAAGAAAAGGCGTAAGAGGTCAGACCCAAAGCGGGATTAGGAAGTCGGTTGACCGCCCTCCTAAAGGGTGTTAGGTTAAGGTTAAGAAACTTTGAATGTTTGGATTATTTATACAACACGCAGTGATAAAAATGATGGTGGTAAAGTTAAGCGATAGTAGCGTATTTGAGAAGCCGCAGGGCTTCTAGGCGTATTACTTCTGGGATGAGAGCGGTATAGGTGTTGCAATAGGGTGAGCGCAGATCGTAGCGACCGAAAGTACGCTGAGTGACAATAGGACAACCTCCAGCACAAACGTAACGCCAGCGGCAACTGGCGCAGCCCTCTTTTTGGGCGGGTGGCAGGTTGCGTAGTTCGGCTTGCCGAATGAGGGTAAGTGGGTCGCTTTGCGTTACCTTTCCTGCCGGACGGTGCATTAGCATTTGGCAACTGGCAACTTCGCCCGTGTGCTTAACTACCACATAATTGATTCCTGCGCCGCAAGCGTGACGATGAGGTATTTCAAGTTGCACTCTGTCCAAGATAGCACCGAGCAGGCTATACTCCGGCAGATTGGCCTCAAGAGTGGCATAGGCTTGCCGTAGCCCTTCGATCATCTCCGGGTTACCTACGGTTAGCCCATCGTTAGCGAAGGGGTTATCGCGGAAAAAGTTAAGGGTAAAAGGTGCTTGGTGGTCTAGGAGATATTCCACGAGGTGGGGTAGTTGCGCTAAGTTTTGTTTGGTAACTACTACCGAAATACTAAAAGGTATCTCATATTCTTGTAGAAGTCTTAATCCCTCTTCTACCCTTTCAAAGCTGGGCCGACCATTAACAAAAGGTCGCTGTTTATTATGGGCTTCCCCTACTCCATCGAGGGAAAGGGCTACTTGGAAGTTGTGCTGCTTGAGCAGTTGAGCTATCTTAGGGGTTAGGGGAGTACCATTGCTCAAGATGATGGGCTGGATGGTTAAGCCCGTACCTTGGGCTTTCTCTAGGGCGTAATAATAGAGTTCTTCTACCAGAGGCCATTCCAAAAGAGCTTCACCACCCGCGAATTTTAGGGCTACCTCGTTCATTCCTTGTTGCAGGGCTGAATCTAGCAACGAGTCTAGAATCTTACGGCCTGTTTCAGCCGACATTGCCTCGCTGGTTTTTCCTACGTAACAGTAGGTGCAGCGCAGGTTGCACTGGTTAGTGATATGCAGCCAAATTCCTAGCTTACGCGACGGCTCTATTTTGGGTAGAGGTACTTCAGCCGTTAGATAAAGCAAGTCATTGTGGACTAATTCTGAAGTTAGGTTAAGCAGGTCTTGAAAATTAGCGGTAGAATCTTCAGCCACCAGCCGCTCGAAAATTTCGGCCAGTGTACGTTGCCCATCAAATTCTAAAAAGACCTTTGCCGCGACTGCATTAAGTAGAGTTACACCAGCCTCTGATTCTGGGTTATAGAGGTAGAGATTTTCGTTTAGTCGGTTAGAATAGACTTGTGGGAAAGGTTTTGGTTGAGTTTGAGCGTCAAGTATCGCAAGTAGATCAGTCGTAGAGTTTACGGTGTGACTTAACCCACCCTCGCAAGCACAATCGCATTGAAAATGTTGGGCCGAGGTTGACCCCACTAAAGTTCGACTGGATACTATCCGACTATTTCTTAAAGTGAACAAGGGTGCCGGTTTCCTTTCTTAAAAAGAGCCACTGGTCTGCGATAGGGCAAGTAACCGGGTTTGTGGTGGCGTTACCTTGAGGTTCGAACTTTTTTGTAAGCACCCCTCCAACTCTTTTAAATCTTTTTCCACTTCTTCGCGCTTCCTAGTAGCTAGAGTTGGATTGCTAAATATTAGAGTATCAATGCTGATCATAGCATTAGTCAACTCTTTCCAACGTCCACTGAGTGAAGCATAAACTTCTTCTTGGCGGTTGAGATAGTTGATAATACTACGTTGTGCTTGTAATAATTCCCGCAGATTCAAATCGTCTTCTAAGTCTTTGAGCATAACGGTTATTTCCCCTAAATTATATAGTCTTCTATTACAATCCACTTGGCAAGTATTTTTTAACAATTGCCAAAGAATTTCTAGTCTATTCGGAAGGCCAGAGAATAAATGCACATAAACTAGCCGCGATGAAAAAAGACCATAGCGCAAATTGAGCTGATATAACCGCTCTTCAACTCTATTTAATTTCCAAATAAGGTGGAGAATTTGGTAATTTGATTCGACGTAACTTGAAGCGTCCCCTGATCCCATGTATATCCCTTGCTAGTCCCAAAGACCTTATTAATTCTAACTGACCGAGTATCTAATCTAATTTGGTCTACAATTATTGTAGGGTTATAGTCTGCTAAAAGCTTGACCTGTTTCCGCCATTTTTCTGACATAGTTTTGACAGATAGTTGATACTACCTAGTGGAGAAGATGGTCTTTCTCATTAGAGGTGAGGATTATCCTTAGCGATAGGGTTTAGGTGCTAAAATCCATCGTCGAGTGGTCTAAGACGGGCGTATGCCATCTGACCCTACCCCAAATTTTTGAAATGATACTTAAAAAGGGCTCTTTACTAACGGCCCTTTTTAATAAGGTCGTGCTAACTTCTAATTAGGGTTGGAAGCTCTGAAAACTTCTATTTCATTCATAATTTTCTGAAGGGCCGTCATTATTTCTGGCTGATTGTGCTGCGCCTGCTGCAAAAGTATGCCAATCATTTGCTGAAAAAAATCGTCTACCAGAAATTTGTATTGGCGCAAAATGCTGATGCGTTGCAAACTGTCGGGTGACTCAAAAAGGGCTTGGAGCAATTCAACCCGCTGAGCCATTTGGCGTTGCTCCTCTGGGCTTAGTTCCGCGTCATCATCGTCATCGTCATCATCGTCGTCGTCGTCATCATCTTCAGCCAGTAACTCACCTCTAGCGGCGGCCTGTAAAGCGGCGGGATCATCAGTAATGATGGGATGAAAAAGATATTCAACCTGCTCTTCTTCTGGCACAGAGGTAATGAAAGCTTGAAGTACTGGACCAATGACTTGATTGAGACTTTCCTCATTCATCTCTTGGGCATTGGGTACAAAGGCCAGCAACAGTTCCCGTTCCGCATCATGGAAGACTACTGGAACGGGAACCAAACCTTTAGTTTCGCATTTAGGACACGTGGCAACATTAAGTGTGCCATTCTGGAGTTCCCAGAGTACCTCGCTGTCGGCTTCATTTATACTATCCACCAGGGTATGCCCGGTAGTTTCAAACTCTGTTCCGCAGCGAGGGCAGGTCAATTGTAGCTTAAAAGTTTGAGACATTTATTTCTTACTTTCAATTTTTCAAAACTATACACAAAAAACAGATTTATAGCTTTGAGACTGATGTTAAAGGAGCTAGGACTCAATGAAATTGTCCTAACTCTTAATTGCACGTCGCTATTATACACCCTACTGCCAATTAGTCCAATTTGTTACTCAGGTTTATGTAGACGGATCTCAGTAAACCATTACCCCTTGAAAGGAGATCTCTGTTAACGTCTTGGCAAGTGTTTTGGAGTTGGGTAGGGTCTAATTGCTGAGAGGGATGGCTTGTGCTATACTCAAAACAATGAAATTGCTTAATTGTTTATCTAACTACTTGCTCCGCTGCCGGAGTCAACTAGTATAAATGCTTAGAGTTGCTTCTTTACCCTTATATCTTTAGATAGACGAGCATAAGGGAATCGACTCAGGGTTGGTTGCGTCGGGAGGTATATAATCATCGCCAGGCTTAGGATGGAAACAAATCAGACTGAATTACCAAAGAGCGGGTTGCACGTAGGTGAGTTTGACAGTGACCGCAGTTCAATTGTACAGCGTTTTTTAGACTTGTGGCGTTATCGGGAACTGGTTTATCGGCTCACCGCCAAAAATTTGAAGTTGCGATACAAAAGCTCCTTCTTGGGGTTTCTCTGGTCACTGATTAACCCGCTACTGATGATGTTGGTCTATTATCTGGTTTTCAATGTTTTGTTAGCAACCCCGGTATCCCCTAATTGTAGTGAAGTTTCGATAGGACCGGATGATACCCGCGCGGCCTTACACTGTAAAATATATAACCATTATACGGCTTATATTTTAATTGGTATTTTGCCTTGGAACTTTACCGCCTCTTCGGTAGTGGAAGGATTGATGGCGGTCTTGGGTAATGCCTCCATTATTAAAAAGGTCTATTTTCCACGTGAGGTGCTGGCGATTTCAAACGTGCTAGGGCTTTTTATCAATTTTCTGCTGGCTCTAATTATACTTTTTGCGGTCATTTTCCTTAACAATGTCCAATTGACACCCTTTGCTCTTTTGCTACCCCTGCTTTTGCTCTTCCATTTGCTTTTTATGCTGGGGGTCGCACTTTTTCTGTCGGCCCTAGTAATCTACTTTCGCGATTTGGCGGTAATTATGGAGGTGCTGATAACGGCTTGGTTTTTCTTGACCCCCATACTCTATACGATGGAAGATGTTTACAAGGAGTGGAATGGTATTTCAACCGCTGCGGTAATGTATTGGATCAATCCAATGGCCTCTTTTATCCAAACTTATCGGCAAATTCTCTTCTATGGGGTTAACCCCGAATTTTTCTTTACGCTTCGTACCTGTTTAACTGGATTGGTGACCTTTATTTTGGGCTATATCTTTTTTATAAAAACCACCCGTTCCATCGGAGAAAGATTGTAAGAGCGAAAGCTATGACCACTGAAAAGCAGCTTCAAGCGAGGCAAGCAAGCAAAATGGTTGAGGGAGAATTAGCTGCCGAACCTGAGTATGCCATTGAATTTTCCAACGTCTCCAAGCTTTTTCGGATTCAACACGAACGTAAGACCACCTTGCAAGATGTGGTCATAAATCTTTTCCGTAATCGGGGAACCTCTGAGGAATTTTGGGCTTTAAAAGAGGTTAGCTTTACCCTAGAAAAAGGCAAAACACTGGGCCTGATCGGTCAGAATGGAGCAGGTAAAAGTACCATTCTCAAATTAGTAACCCGCATTATCGAGCCTACCAGCGGACGTATTCGGGTAAATGGGCGCGTTTCGGCTATGCTAGAGTTGGGTACAGGTTTTCACCCTGATTTAAGTGGGCGAGATAACATCTTCCTGAATGGGGCGATTTATGGTTTTAACCGCAAGGAGATGAAGGAACGTTACGAGCGGATTGTAGAATTTTCCGAATTGGGCCGCTTTATTGATACTCCGGTCAAGCACTATAGCAGTGGTATGTATATGCGTTTGGGCTTTGCGACGGCTATTACCGTAGACCCGGATATTATGATTATTGATGAGGTATTGGCCGTTGGAGATGCTGCGTTTTCGCGCAAGTGTCATAATGCCCTAGGCGATATGAAGCGAGCAGGTAAGACTTTACTCTTTGTCTCACACGCTCCTGGAGAAATAGCCCGCTTTTGCGATGACGTAATCTATTTGAGCAATGGTAAAGCGGTAGCACGTGGTACTCCTTCGGAGGTACTGGACGAATATATGATGGTGACTATGAATCCCAGCTATTTTCAAGCCTCTGCTCCGCTGTCGGTGGCCGCCCCACAAAAAATTGAACCTTTGCCCAGTCCTACTACTGCGCCAGTTAGCCCGCCTCTTCCTGACAATAACGGACAATTGATTGAGGCTGGTACTAACTTTATTTCGCGCTTCTGGCGTTTTGGAGCCAGTCCTCGCCAAGAGGAAAACCAATTGGCCTTGCTCAATCCTTCGGAAAAACCCTGCCGGGTGCAATTACATACCGCCACCGAAACCTTGAGCTATAATCTATCTTCACTTACCCCAGCGGTACTCCGGCTGGAGGGCAATCTAAACCAAGGTTTTACGCTTGAGGCGGAGACTGACATTGCCGTACAAAGATGGCCGGAAAGCTTAGCCGATAGCAAACTAAAAACCGCTGCGGAAAACTGGTTCTTTCCAATGTGGGATCTGCGAGCGGATAATCAGGATCGTCTTTCGATACTCCATCCTAGCAAAACTGGTTGCGGTGTCACCATCGCTTATTGCCAGTTTGGGCATCCCCCGGTGCGGCGTTCCTATTTGACTCAGCTTGGTAAACCTCTAATACTCGATCCGTTAGTTGAGCTTGGTTCTGAAAATGTTAAAGCTGGCGGTGAATCACCAGAGCAGCACGAGAAGTTGGCCTGTATTGCCCTTTTTCTTGAAGCTACCGCGCCCGTGCTAATCGAAAAAATCGGCTCTGAGCGAAAAGCACCCCCTCTTCCAGAGTCTCTCGAATTAAAAGTACGAAGTAGGGTGGCCGTCGGTTAGTTTAAACGCTCGTCTTTTGGTGGTGGTGGGTAATCAAAAATATCACTTATTTTAAGCGTAAAACCGGGTATTACATCCTCGCCCTCTAGCTCACCGCTTAAACCTATTGCTTGGGCTACAAGGCCATTTGCAAGGCGGTAGATGCTTACAGTTCGGCTGTAAGGATGTATTATCCAGACTAACTTCACTTGGGCCTTTTGGTATTCTTCTACCCGCGCTTCAATGGCATAGTCTCTATCGGTGGGTGAAGCAACTTCGACTGCCAAACTTGGGGCAATTTCCGGGTAACTCCTTACATTTTGAGGCAACCGTTCTTGTGGAAGAAATGTCACATCTGGAAAGCGCGGGTTTTTCTGCGAATTGGTTTTCCCCTGATCTAAAAATCGGTATTCCACTGAACTATCTAGCACTCGTCCCAAGTTCTTACCTTTGAGAAAAATATTTAGGGCGGTAATTATATTGGTGCAAATAATTCCATGTTCAACGGTAGGCATTGCATCTTCTTCGCTTTCTAATAGTTCCCATTCGGGTTGCCAGACATATTCCGTCATTACTAACTCTTCCCTTTCGCATACGCCAAAAGATTGCCTATTTGGTATCCACTATTCTGATGTATTATACCAGTAAATCAAAGTTGGAATGGGCTAGACTTGAAAGAAGTGGTTTAAAATAGTACAGCCAGACAACCTCTCAGGTTATCTGGCCGTTCGTTGTATCAGCAAAGAAAGGAACCTCGTGCTTATAATCCAGTAGGAACGCATAGAATCATGCTAAACTACACTCTATGCCACTTTATTTTTAAGTACGAAAACATTCTAATATTTTATAAAGGTATTATTAATCTATTTTGAGCTACCTGACAGATGTGGTGCAAAGGTCATTTGTCAGATCAGGTTTTGTTTATATTAACAAAGAGTATGATAAGGGTTAGAGAGGTTTAAGTAAATGTACAGTTGAAACGAAAAAAGCTAAGGGGTATTTAGGCAAGCTGCACAAGCGAACAAAGGTGAGAAAAGATTTAAAAAGAAACCAGTTTACAAAAAGCCGCAGCGGTCTATCTTGGCAAACCCCTGCGATCTCAATCTGCTACGGGCAATACGGACTTCCTATATCTCTCTTTGGTAGCGTATCTCTTTCTAAGGGTTGGCTTCTGGAAGCCCAGGTTTGAACTCAAAATTTGGTTCTAAACCTCTAACCCTTAGAGATGTATACGCTATACTCTCTTTCCATTTGTTGCATGAATTTGATAATAGGTGTATTATAATAATAAGGGTAGGTCTGTAGTAAGTAACTTAGGCCGAAACTGCGTATAATCCCGAATCTGGGATTCCTCATACAATTATCTTTCCGTTTTCCTTAAAATTTCCTCCTCTCAATTTACGGGATGGTGCAGATAACTATAATCAATTCTCGTTTGGTTAAAGGAGACCTTCTATGTCAATCCCGGTAACTTTTCGCCTTCGCGTGTGGGGAGTCTTGCTGTTAGGGCTGGTTGGTTTTGGCTTGTTATTTCTGGTTTTTATACCGAAAGCCTCTATCGGCTCTAAGCCGCTACTCGTCTGTTTCTCTATTCTCGCTCCAGTTAGGGCTTCCTAAGTGGGTCTTTAGTACGGTGATTATAGACTTACTCCATACTTTAATCAACACTAATAACCCATAATAGAGAACGAAAAACCAACTCCCTCAAATATGAGGAAACTGCTCCATCGGTTGATTTTCCTATAACACCATTCTTTCAAGAACGGTTCTATTTTACCGGATGGCACTCCGTCGCTTGAGCGGTTGATCTATCTTTTGACTCAAATACCAAGCCGTGATAGCATAAGACCACTATCCGATCAACTGATTGGTAGTTTTGGCTTGGATTTAGGGTAGAGGCAAGTGGTTGTGGCGCAAGCCTTTACCGCGAGTACAAAAAGTTTTGAGGAAGGTCGGCGGAGCTAATTATGAGGCTTATCTCAAACACCAAGCTTTAGAGGATGACGAACTTTAGGTTAGGAGAGAAGCAATTTGATGAAAACTACTTTATTTGATTTAGAGGATCTCATACCCCCAAACCCTTCTTGGTTCCTAGAAATTCTCCATTCTTTAGAGATAGAATATAAACCAGCTTGGCCTGACCTTTTTGGAAAAGCGATACATACTTGGATTAAAGAACATAAGCCTTTCCCCATTAAAACTCTAAGTATTTTCTCTGGCGGCGGCGGTCTTGATATTGCCTTTCATGAGGCTGGTTTCGATCTTATTGAGATGGTAGAGATTGAGCCAAAGTATGTTGCAACTTTGGAAGCTAATACTAACTCTTCTAGTCTCTTGGAACATTCGCGAGTATTATGTCTCGATATTCGGAATTATCATCCTGATCCAAAATTGAAGGTAGATTTTATTATAGGTGGCCCTCCTTGTCAGACCTTTTCAGCAGCAGCACGCCGCGCTTCAGGTGTAGCTGGTACAACTGACCCAAGAGGAGTTCTTTTTGAAGATTACGTTCGCCTTCTAAAAACGCTACTACCCAAAGGGTTTTTGTTTGAAAACGTCTACGGTATTACTGGTGCTCAAAATGGGCAAGCGTGGAAAGATATTCAGACGGCATTTAAAGAGGCGGGTTATAATATTTACTATCGGTTACTAGATACGGCTGATTACGGTGTACCTCAACACCGCGAACGCCTCTTCATCATTGGTATAAGGGAGGGACTTGAAAAATTCCTTTTTCCCTATCCAACTCACGGGCCAGATTCAATTGGTCAACATCCTTACTATACAGCCAAAGAAGCGGTAGATGGCGCAGATAATTCAGGTATAGATATTGGGATTAATGGCCGCTTTGGGCAGCTTCTTTATGAGATTCCGCCTGGTTTAAATTACAGCTTCTTCACTAAGGAGATGGGCCATCCCAAACCGATTTTTAGTTGGAGATCTAAATTTTCTGATTTTCTATACAAAGCTGATCCAAACACTCCAGTTCGTACTATAAAAGCCCAAGGTGGTCAATATACGGGACCCTTTAGCTGGGAGAATAGGAAATTTTCAATACCTGAATTTAAGCGACTACAAACCTTTCCTGATGAATATAAAATAGTGGGAAAACGGCAAATTTCTATTGAACAAATTGGTAATTCGGTACCTCCTCAAATGGGGCGAATGTTGGCTCTTAGCATACTTAATCAATTATTTGAAGTTGAGCTACCTTTTCCTATGCACTATCTTCCTGAGCATAAGGAACTTAATTTTAGAAAACGCAAGCGTCTTTTAACTGAGATTTATGCCGAGAAAGCTAGAATAGCTCTTCAAGAAAAAGATGCGGACTTGGGAGAAGCTTCTATTGCGGGGGACTCCAATATTAAACAAACTTATTGTAGAAGTCTCTCCAATGAGTTTGATTGGAGTGAAAAAGAGTCAACCGGAATAAAGATTTATCTTAGCACCGAATTTTCTGATACATTTTGGAAGATTTCAGCCGGAGTTAGTCCAATTTTTGAAGCACCTGTTGTCTACACCATCAATATATTACCTGTTTCTGAATGGGTTTTAGGTAGTCGTACCATTGAATTACAATCAAGGGATTTAAATTACTTGACCTTTACAGCTTTGTGGAAGGCGTTTGAAGAAAAAGTAACCACATTATTCGGTATAGCTGATTTGGTTCAGCTTTCTGGCTATTATCATTATATACCAAAATTTAGAGCCGAATTAAAACTTTCTGGTGAAATGAAAAATGAGTCTCAGTGGCGCATCTTGCATTCTTTAGTCCAAAGAAGGGGTAAATGCTTAGAATTGTCCACCTTACAACTCTCTTCCTTATGGAAGATTGAGCCAAATCAGGTACTTCCTCACCTTCAATTTTTGCGAAATCTAGGCTATGAAGTAAGAAATTGTAACACTAATCCACAAATACCGATTGATAAATATCTCATTCCCTATATCTTCCCCACTTTCACCTCTAAAAGTGTTCAATTTAGAAAACGATTGGAAGCCTAAAATGCCCGAACTTCATCTCAAAGTCTTCAGCAACAGAAGTGAGTTAGTAAAATCTGACGGCACTACTGAAATTTTTACGGAGGGGCCAAATAACCCACAAACCAAAGCTCGCTATAAAAAGATTAGTGATGCCCTAAAAAATGGTTATTTAGAAAATCAAATTTTGCTGTGTAAAGAAAATCCAGAAAGACTCAATATTACTCAAATCAAAGAAGAACATATTCAGTTACTTGAAATATTAGTCTCATCTTTAACCAGCGAAGTAGGTAGAGCCATCATCGGTCTGACAATACTCCAATTGTGCGTTAAAGTTATCGAACCTGAACAGAGTATTAGGCTTCATAAAGGCGGATCTTCTGCCAAAGATTTTTCTTGGAGTGAAGGAATTTCTATGCGTACTCTTGATAATACCTTTATTACTCCTGTTCTTAGAAAGTACGATTTGCTTAAACTCAATAAAGACGGATTTATGATGACCCGTTCTCTTGCCGAAAACTATCCTTACTCAACGGTCTACAAAGCTCATATCAGAGGTGCAAGAGTACAGTGGACTGAAATCGTTGAAGCGGTTGAGAACAAAATTATGGATCCTGTGCCTGCTTTGCAATACCTTTTATCCCAACTGCTAAATCAAGCAAATGCGTTTCTATCTCTAAGGGAGAGAACAATTAATCATTTGAAGAGCTTAATTTCTCTAAATAAATTGAATGAAAAACAAGATATTTATAGAATAATAAAAGACCATGCTTTTAACTCTAACTATGCTGCTCGCATTATGGAGATAGCCATGCACACTCTTATGCAAGGTTTACAAGATACTAATGCCCTCGGTAGTTTGAGGATTGTACCTTTATCGCAAATGAGATCCGCCAATAAAAAACACGGCAATATTGGTGATATTGAACTAACCGAAGACTCCCGCATCGTTGAATCTTGGGATGCTAAATTTGGGAAATCATATTTAAGGGACGAGCTTGAAGAACTCAACGATAAGTTGGAAGGCCATCCCAATATCAAAGTAGTTGGTTTTATTACAAATGTAGTTCCTGAACGCCTTGAAGAGATCCAAGCCAGAGTACTTGAGATCGAGGCTTATTATGATCTATCTGTTCAAATTCTCACTTTAGACAAGTGGATAGATAACCAATTTAATAGAGCAGCCCAAGAAGGCATAGCTGAAACAACGTTAGCTGTAGCCTGGATAACTGCCTACACCGAGTCATTAGCTCAGCTTCGGCCCACAATTGCACCGATTGACGAACCCTGCTATCAATGGTTAGAAACGCTTGACCAAATATTTCTGAAGTTCTTCCAAAATGTTTAAAGTTAGAATATTTTCTACTCCCTTCTACCAAGTATTATACTAGATCGGCGTTACTTTCCCAATCAGCGAGTCTCACGCGCCCGTTGCATGGCCGAATGGTGAGCCGCTTCTTCTAGTTTGTTATCGAGGGGGGAGAGTTCAACCGCACCATAGCGGCGCTGGAGGGCTAATTTTAGCAGATGGTCAGCAAAATGGGGATTTTTGGGGAGTAGGGAACCGTGTAGGTAGCAACCAAAGACGTTTTGTTGGATAGCCCCTTCGGTGCTGTCCTCCCCATTGTTGCCACCACCAATCACGCTTTTGCCTAGAGGATGAGCCTGTGAACCTAAATAAGTCTTGCCAGAATGGTTTTCAAAGGCCACCAGCGTCCCGAACGCGGTTTCCACCACAACATTGCCAATGTAGCGCTGGTGTCCCGCTATGGTATGAATATCCAAAGCCCCGATACCGGGCAAATCTGGCCCCTCGAACGGGCGATAGTAGTGACCTAACAACTGATAGCCACCACAAATCCCCAAAATAACCGCTCCCTCGGTCGCCGCCTGCTTGAGCAAACGGCCCTTTTCACCTTTCAAATCGTCGGCGACGGTATATTGTTCGCGGTCTTGCCCTCCACCAAAGAAATAGAGGTCGTATTTATCAGGGTCTAATTTATCGCCTACCGTGAGAGGAGTAACCTTGGCCTCTATACCGCGCCACTCGCAGCGCCGCGTCAGGGTAATGACATTTCCCCGGTCACCATAAATGTTCATCAAGTCGTTGTACAAAAAGGCAATTTCTATTTTCACCGAAAAACTATTCCTCCCAGAAGGGCAACACCATGCCCATCTTTTGTAAAATTTGACGGGTCTGAAGCATCGCCGTATAAGTGGGCGTAACGTAGAGCGTTTCACCGGGAAGAAGGTGTTCGGTAGCCTCTTTGAGAACCGTAGCGATATCCTCTTCTACACGGATTAAACTGGAGGCAACCCCGGCATATTTCAACCGCACCGCCATATCTGCCGCCCGTAGCCCGCCAGTAAAGACCTGCTCCACTTTCCCGGCCAGCACTTCAAAATCCACATCCCAGAGCCAACTAACATCTCGCCCATCGGCGATTAAATCGTTGATGATAATCAGTAGCTTGAGCTTTGGCTCGGCGGAAGTGGTTAACATTCGCAAAACTTCGTTGAAACCCACCGGATTTTTCACCAGTGCCAACAAGAGTGCCTTATCCTCGGCTAGGGCTACCCGCTCAATCCGTCCAAAAGCGGCTTTAAACTCAGCTAAACCTAGCCGGACATTTTCAGGGGCCAAACCCAAAGTTAGGGCTGCCGCTGCTGCTCCAGTGGCATTATAAACATTATAGAGACCGGGAACGCCTAAACTCAAGGGCAAAGGCTCAGCTGGAGTAGTTAGGGTAAACTGAGTAGTGGAAGTACCCTGCAATAAAATATTTTGGGCCAGATAATCGGGTTCAGGCCGCTTGAAATCACAATTAGTACATTGGTAGTGACCCATATGGGAGATGTAGACCGCACTATAGCGCAAAGGCGAGCCACAGACAACACACTTGGTCGCGTCTACCGCATGGGGCAACTCTGACAAAGTTTGGGCCGGATCATCTAGGCCAAAGAAGACGGTACGTACTCCAGTCGGAGCAAAACGGGCCAGATACGCCACCGAGGGGTCGTCGGCATTTAAGACCAAGGTAGTACCCACCCCCAGTTTTTGCACCGAGGCTACCCAGCGTTTGCGAATAGTATCTATTTCACCATAGCGATCCAACTGGTCACGGAAGAGGTTATTGACCAGAATAAGCCGGGGGCCAATTTCAGCGATAGCTTGGGGAAAGGCCGCTTCATCCACTTCAAAAAGCCCCACATCAGCCACCAGTTTCCCGGAAAAAGTAGCCTGATCCAGCAGCGTAGAAGTCAAGCCCCGAATAAGGTTTGAACCGCTCCGATTGTTCACCACCTTTAATCCAGCCTGCTGCAAAATAGTTGAAAAGAGGCGGGTAGTAGTAGTTTTGCCATTAGTGCCAGTAACAACCGCACTACCAGAGGGAAGACGGGCGGTAAGACCAGTCAGAATATGTGGGTCAAGGCGTTGCGCGATTAGACCAGGGAGAGCGGTTCCACCCCGACCAGTGCGTTGCAAGAGTATTAAGAGTGCCTTACCCGTCGCGATTGCAAACGTCTGCTTCAACTTTGCTCCTTATGGCTTGAAATGAAGTATCCGACCACAGCTTGAACAGTAGACAATAACGGCATTGTTCTTAGCCTCGCGCTGTTTAGTCAAAGGCAATTCTACCCGACAACGCCCACAGAGTTTGCCTTGCTGCAATAAGGCCACCGCGATACCCTGCTTCTGACCGCGCAACTTTTCGTAGATAATCAAATCGGGCGGCACTACCGCTTTGGCTCGCTTCTCACGCTCGGTGCGTAGTTCTAGCAACTCACCCTCTAGCCGAACGCGGTCTTCCTGAAGGGTAATAATCACCTTTTCCCGCTCGGCTTCCGCCTCGGTCAGTATGGCCTTAGCTGCTTTTTTGGTGGTTTCGGCTTCTTCCAGCGCAATCATCGCTTCCACGCCCTGATCGTCAAGGTCTTTACGTCGCTGGCGGAAGGTGGCAATTTCATGTTGAGCAAGGCCCATCTCCTTGATCCCTTTAATTTGACCAGCATACAACTTCTTTTCCAGTTCGGCGGCGTGGCGTTCCGTATCTTCCGAAGCAATCTCAAGATCACGTAAGGCTAAACGAGCCGCCACAAAAGCAGTGTCAGCCTCCTGAGTAACTTGTCGGGCTACCTCGACTGCCGAGTTATCCGCTAAGGCCACCTCAATCTGGCTGATAGAGATGAGGCGACTATCAATCTCACTATCAGTCTGTTGCAAGGCGTACAATGCCGCTATTCGGCTCATGCAATATCCTCAACTATCAAGCCAGCCAGCTTTGTAGCTACCAGCTTGATAAGTGAGGACTGGTTACTGAGAGCAGGCGGCTTATTATTTTTCCTGTAAAAATTCAAGGGAGTTGGGGCCGCGCTCGACTAACATTAATTTCAAATCGGTCATGGCGGGCAACACCTCTTCTAATTTTACATCAGAAGAGTGCCGCACGTCCATCTCTAGTACCCCTTTGCGAAAATCGGTAACGGTTACATGATGAATACCGTCTAGGCCACGCACCACCTTTTCCATCATCAGCAGCGAAAGACCCTGAAGATTGGAGATGGTCAACTTAGTCTCGATGTCATCATCGCTGTTATGGTCATTGCTGGAACCACCCTGCGGCAAAGGTAGCGGTACTCTAGCAAATTGTCCCATCGTGCCGGGCTGTATATCCGGCAAAGGCATAAGGGGCATCGGTGGAAGATTTGCCATACTAAACTGATGAGCCATATCATCACCGAGGTCTCCAATGCGAGGGGCCGGGGTAGTCAGTTCGGTTTCCTCTGTATTTAAATTTGGCCTTGACTTAGAAGCTTCGGTATAGGACAAGTTGCTTGACGAGGCAAGATCCACCGCTTGCTCCACGGTAGGTTCCGCCAAAAATCCCGGCACATAATCCACCGTTGGGGATATATCGCCCGAATGAGACTTGGATAAATCTGCCGAAGAACGGGTAGGCAATCGAGGGCCACGCGGTTTAAAACCAGGTGCAAAGCGAACCGCGCTTAGCGAAGGGGGAGTTGCTACTTCAAACCCAAGTTTCGCCCCAATTTCCTCTAACTCGGCCTTGTCACGGGCCTTGTCGTAGTAGCGCGTATTCGGCTGGAGACGTTCTGGAATAACAGTCGGTCGGTCTTCAAAGGGAAGATCCAATTCTTCGGAGATAACCTCGGATTTACTTTCCACCAGAGAACCCTCCTCTTTGGGCTGAACCTCCGACGCTTGAGCCGACGAAATACCACGCAGACTCCGCAAACGCTGGATGCGTTGCTCCACCTCTTGACTCCGATCACTACGTCGCCGATTATAAGTAACGGGTGGAGTAGCGTTGGTAGAACGAGGGCTAATAAAGTTTGGTGGCATAACATCCAACAAATTATCCAGAATATGGGGAGTCATTTTATTATTATGCCACTCCCTCGGACGCGACTCAGCTAAGTTACTTGAGGGGTCAACTGGTTCAACAGCTGTCACCCATGGGGTAGGAGAAGTGCCAGATTCCGCCGGTCTAAGTTCTTCATCGAGCAATTTATTTTCAGCACGGTCAGAAGACTTAGCCTCTTTCGCAGGTAAGCCTAGTGCTGAAGTTGGATCAGGCTCAAAGAGAGCCGGTTCCAAACCTTCTAGCTCAAGTGTTGATGTAGACAAGGGTGTGGGTTCTATTCTAGTTGGATCGGATTTAAAGATTGAAGCAACTATCGCCGGGTTGTCCAGAATTTGCTTCATCGCTGGCCCCCAAACCGCCTCCGATAAACGAGGGTTGGATGGATTTTGGGTCACAACCGATTCCACAAAACTTTCCCAAATCTGAGTAAACCTCTGCTGAAGAAAAGTTTGCATCTGCTGACCCATAACATCCATCTGACTGGTTAAGTGAGTAATTTCGTGCTGGATGCGTTCCCGCTCAACCTCCGACTCGCGCAACAAATAATGAGTCTCATGTTCTACCGCTAATTTAGTGGCACGGGCCTCTTCTAATTCACGCTGGGCTTGCTTTAATTCATCCAAGAGCTGCACCTGCTCCAGACGTAACTCTCTTACCTCGCGCAGCAAAGTCTCACGCTCAGAAGTTAAATTCAAAATAGTCTGGTGAGCATCCTCTTCCACCGCATGTTTTAATTCATGGAGCGACCTAATCGCTTCCACCATATGATGAGTCAGCGAGGCATCGAGTGAAGCATAAATTGCCAGCCGCTCATCCGCCCAAGCATTTAAGCGGGGCGCATTGCCGCGCTCTATTGGTGGATGAGGCGGCAGACTAATATTTAGATTATCCGCATAAAAAGTAGAACGCTCTGGAGTATTCATAATATTTTAATTGCCATCCTTCGCATTTAGATACGCCTTTAAACTGGTAGAAAACAAATCAAGTCGGTTTCCCTAATATAACTAACGAAGGAGGTACATTTTGGTTACACTTGATTTACCTAAATTATACCCCCTCTGTCAACCACACTAGCTAGAAGCGCAGCCTCTTAACCAACTTGCGCCACTCCACAATAATTTCGTTAAATTTAACACGCAGCCACTTCCATAAAAGCCTCAAATATGGTAAGATGTTCTACAATAATTTGACGGAAAGTTAATAGGCGGCGACTTTGTAAAATTGTTAAAAAGCCGTTTAGTGGCAAAGTTAATGTTGATAAACTAAGTTAGTTTTTTGGAGGCAGCAAGCCGTTATGGCAGAAATAACCTGGCTCGGTCATTCTTGCTTTCGGTTACGGGGCCGTGAAGCAACTATCGTGACCGATCCTTATAACAAACGACTGGGACACGACTTTGGTAAACCACGCGCTGATATAGTGACGGCCAGCCGTCCGGGGGATCTGTATAGCTTCGCCGAAGCGGTCAGGGGTGAACCAAAAATTTTAAGTGGGCCAGGTGAATACGAGGTTAATGATGTCTTTATCACAGGTGTTGGCACCTATGACAAAAAACGCCTCAAGAATACCGTTTACGTCCTTGAACTAGAAGGAATGGTAATCTGTCACCTAGGTACGCTGGGCCATATCCCGACGGCGGAACAACTCGAACAACTCAGCAATATTGATGTCTTATTGATACCAGTGGGCGGTGGCAACACCATTAACGTCACCGAGGCCACTGAGGTAATCAGTACCATTGAACCACATATCGTAATCCCAATGCACTACAAAGTCGGTACCATTGATCCTGACCTAGAGACGGTCGAGGCTTTCGCCAAAGAGATGGGTTTGAGTGACCTAACACCACAAGACAAACTCAACCTTAAACCTAGTGACCTACCAGAAGGCACAAAAGTGGTGATACTCGACTATAAAAACAGTTTCAAATGAAAATAAAAAAGGGGATGTGGGATTTTCGACCCGCATCCCCTTTTTTAGGTAGGGGCGTATTGCATACGCCCAACACACGCGCATACGCCCAACACACGCGCATACGCCCAACACACGCGCATACGCCCAACATACGCGCATACGCGGAAGGTCTTATTCAGAAAGAGTGCGAAAGCAGTATACATAAAGGGTGGAATTAGGGGAGGTCTTTATGCCTAAATATATTTTTGTGACCGGCGGCGTAGTATCCTCGGTGGGAAAGGGTATTACCGTTGCCAGTATCGGACGTTTGCTAAAGAGCCGGGGAATTTCGGTGCGGATTCAAAAGCTAGATCCCTACCTAAATGTAGACCCCGGCACAATGTCGCCTTACCAGCATGGCGAGGTCTTTGTGACCGACGATGGAGCCGAAACCGACTTAGACCTAGGCCACTACGAACGCTTTATTGACGAAAACCTGAGCCGTGCATCCAACGTAACTACCGGTCAAGTCTACAGTGCCGTTATTCAGAAAGAACGGCGCGGCGATTTTCTAGGTGGCACCATCCAAGTCATCCCACATATTACCAACGAGATCAAAGCCCGGATTGCAGCGGTAGCCCGACAGGGCAACCCAGAAGTGGTAATCGTCGAGGTAGGTGGTACAGTAGGCGATATTGAAGGGCAACCCTTCTTAGAGGCCATTCGCCAAATGCGTAAAGATGCAGGCCGCAACAATGTGCTATACATCCATGTCACGCTCCTGCCGGTTATCTCACCCACTAACGAATTAAAAACCAAACCCACTCAACACAGCGTCAAAGAATTACGAGCTATCGGCATCACGCCCGATGTGATTGTCCTACGTAGCGATCATGCTATCCCGGATGATGTACGTGCCAAAATTGCACTCTTCTGCGATGTAGATATGCCGGGCTGTATACCACTACCTACCGCCAGTAGTATTTATGAAGTCCCTTTGATACTGGAAGAATATGGCTTGGGTAATTATATTACCGAACGACTACACCTGAATGGACATGCCCCCGACCTAGAAGATTGGCGAAAGTTAGTGCAGCGTATCCAACAACCCCACCGCAACATCAAGATCGCGTTGGTAGGTAAGTATGTGGCCTTGCACGATGCTTACCTCAGTGTCGCCGAATCGCTCAACCATGCCGGGCTATTTCATAATCTAAGTATCGAAATTGATTGGATCAATTCAGAAGAGTTTGAACACGAACAAGGCTTTAAGTATGCTCGCGAACGGCTCAAAGGCGTTCATGGGATTGTAGTACCGGGCGGTTTTGGAGACCGGGGCATTGAAGGTAAAATCCAAGCGGCCCGTTATGCCCGTGAAAATAACATCCCCTATTTGGGATTATGCTATGGGATGCAAATGGCGGTCATTGAATTTGCCCGACACGTCGCCGGATTGACCGGGGCCAATACCACCGAAGCCGAAACGCTCTCGCCCCACCCGGTGATTGATGTTATGGCCGATCAACGTGACATCGCCGACTTAGGTGGTACGATGCGACTGGGCCTTTATCCTTGTCGCCTCACCCCAGGCACTAAAACAGCCGAAGCTTATGGCAATCAGGAAGAAATCCAAGAACGACATCGCCACCGCTTTGAATTTAACAATTTTTACCGCGAACGGCTGGAGCGAGCGGGTTTAACTTTTAGTGGTCTCTCGCCCGATGGTCGCCTCGTCGAAGTGATTGAGTTGAGTAACCACCCTTGGTTTATAGGCACACAATTTCATCCTGAGTTCAAATCAAGGCCCAACCGCCCACATCCCCTCTTCCGCGAATTTATCCGCGCCGCCGATCAGATAATCAGGGAGGGCGAACAGCACACCCTACCCTTGGAAGAGCTTCAACCGTCCCAAACGCGGCCACGGTCACTTCCCGAACCAGTTCCAGTTTAGCTGTAGGAGGGATTTCCAATCCCGATTGACCACCTTGGAAATCGCGATAACGATCTTTCTAACGAAAGATCTACGCAATTGTCATAAAGATTGTGTGAAATTTCACACTTTCGAGGCAATTAAGGCTTGCACCAATGAGTACGTTATGTTATACTTTTCAATGTTGAATAGCGTTAGATAAAAACTACTGCTCGAAAGCGCGTTTTCGGTAACTCTTGCCTAACGTAGCTATAGTAGTTTTTCCCCAAAAGGCTTAAAAGTTTTATTTAGTTATAAGTCTTCGGGGTCTCGATTCAAAAGCCAAAAACACACCGTTATCTAAGTAAGTAAATTGAATAATGCGCCTGGTGGCGGGAAATTTGTAAGATATTGCCGACTAACCGAGGAAAAGACGACGACAGCAGTTCAAACTTGACACTGGTGGGCCTAGCAACTGGACTTGGTTTCAGCCTTCTGATTTTTGTGGCAGGGGGCGTGTTGCTGGATAACCTCTTCCACACCACTCCGGTTTTTATGTTAGTTGGAGTTTTCTTTGCCCTAGGTAGTATCGTGGTCTTCCTGTGGAAGATCGCTACGTCTGGGCGTAAAGCCTGAAAGTACAACATAGGATAATTTAGAAAGTTAGCCAGAAACAAACGGAGAAAATCTTAGGTGGAAGATAAGTTTACAGTCAGTATGAAAGCCGAACAGGTTTTTGCAGTAGGTGGCTTTAGTATCACGAATAGCATGGTAACCACCGTAGTTGTAATAATTTTACTGTCAATCATGCTTTTGGCTGCTTTTAGCAAGGCCAAACTGGTACCGGGTCGCTGGCAAGCCCTGTGGGAATTAATCATCGAATTTCTGCTTAACCTCGTCGAAGGCTCGCTAAAAAAGAAGGCAGGCCGGGTCTTCTTTCCGCTCTTGGCTACTTTTTTTGTCTACATCCTCATTGCCAACTGGTTCAGTCTCTTACCGGGTGTGGGTACTATCGGTATCTATGAAAAAGATATTGAGGTTCCAATAGACAACAAGCCCATTCCTATAGCCGAAGCCCAGTTCGCGATAATCGAGAATCGCGTAGAGATAAAAGACAAATCCGGCAAGCCCCTCGGTGAAGATGAATTTTTCGAGGCAGGCACAGCCGTCAAAATCCTAACAACAGGAGGCAACTTAGCACACGTGCAAGAAGTAGTTGCCAAAGGCGAAGGCGAAGCTAAACCGATTGAAGGCGAAGGGGTGTATGAGGGTTATGTAGCACTCGACCAGCTTGTCGGGGCCAAAGAATACCGGACATTAGTACCCTACCTACGCGCCCCCAATGCCGACCTCAATATGACGCTGGCAATGGCCTTGATTACGATCATCTTAGTACAAATAGTGGCCGTTCGATCACATGGTTTGTTGGGTTATCTCAAAGAGTTTTTCCCAAAACCCTACTGGTTAGACCCACTCTTGACTCCCATTGAAATTGTGAGCCAGATTTCGCGCCTGATTTCGCTCACCGTTCGTCTTTTTGGTAACGTATTCGCGGGTGAAGCCTTACTAGCGATTATTATCAAAATTGCGTCCCCAATCCTGTTCGTTTTTATCGGGCTGGAATTATTCTTCGGTCTGATTCAGGCACTGGTCTTCTTCTCACTTACCACCGTCTATATGACCCTCGCTGTATTCGGGATGGAAGGTGGACATGAGGAGGAACACGGTTCTCATTCGCACGGCAGCGAAGAAAATACCGCACACGCACACTAGTTAGAAGGAAGCCGTAGGAGCGGCACAATAGTGCCACTCCACGTTCTGACGATATTAAAGTAAGTAGTAAAGCGTTTAGCTATCGGATGTCCAGATTAATTTTGCAAGAAAATTGAGAAGAAACAAGCTCTTAATTTAAGGAGGAAGAAACAGAATGCACGATTTAGCAGCCTCGGTGGTGGCTGATGTATTGGCTCAGACAACTGCTAGTGCCGGTATTACAGGGCAATTAAAGCAGTTGGGTGCTGGCTTAGCTATCGGTCTAGGAGCCATCGGCCCCGGCATCGGTATCGGTATCGCAGTACGCGGTGCGTTGGAAGCAATTGGACGCAACCCGGAAACCGAAGGTGCCGTTCGTAACACGATGATCCTCGGCGCAGCGTTGTCCGAAGCGGTGGCAATTTACGCCCTGTTGATCGCGCTGTTGCTCATCTTTGTCTAATATTAAAATCAAGTGCTTTGGGGGGCTAATACCCTCCCCAAAAGCACTTGAACAAGAAATTAAATTTGCTGAAGGATTTGCAAATGGAACTAATGGGCGTAGCTTTTGCGATAGTTTCAGGACCAACACTGGCAGCCGAGGCAAGTGGGGGTATAAGTGAATTAGGTGTAAGCTGGTCAAGTCTGCTTTGGCAGATCGCTGGCTTTTTAATCCTACTCTTTATCCTAAGCAAGTATGCCTACAAGCCGTTTCTAAAAGCGATTGATGAGCGGCGAGCCAGAGCCCAAGAAATCGTTGACAAAAGCGACCAAATTAAAAAAGAAGCTCTTGATTCCGAACAGCGTACCCGCGAGATTATCAGTAATGCTCAACGTGAAGCCCAGAGTATCATTGCCACTGCCAACACCCGGCAGCAGCAAATTCTGGAAGAGACGGCGGCTAAAAAACGCCAAGTCGAAGAGCAAGAAATCGCTAAAGCACGTGCCCAAATTGCGGCCGAGCGGGATCAAGCCATTCAGCAGTTGCGCCGTGAATTTTCCGATCTGGCTGTTCTAGCCGCTTCCCGGATTGTACGTCGTGAACTGACTACGAACCCCAAGCTTCAAAGTGAATTGATTAATGAAGTTCTAGGCGCTCAGAGCCAACCTAAAAAGGCTGGTGGTCGTTAAGAACCAATTTGAATGCTGAGAGTTTTGAGTTCTTCTTCTTAAAGTTCACTCGCTAGAGTCTCTTTTAAGCAAAACTCAAAACTCAAAACTTTAAATTAAAGGAGTAAACGGAAGCAATGCCATCTGGAACCGCCGGACGGCGCTATGCTCAGGCATTTTTTGAGATAGCCCGCAACCAGAATAAAGTAGATGAATGGGCAAAAGACCTTGACTCCATCGCCCAAACCTTTGACCAACCAGAGGTAAAGCGTTACCTAGAGAATCCAAAAACGGCCAAAGATAAAAAACGAGCCTTTGTTCAAAATGTCCTAGGAACTCAGGTTAGCACGGTCAGCCTCAATTTGGCACTGGTACTAATTCAGCGTGAGCGCCAAGAATATATTGATGCCATTCGCAAAGAATTTATCCGTTTGGTTAACCAACTGAAAGGTATCGAAATCGCATATGTAACCACTGCGGTTCCAGTGGATGAGGCAGAAAAGAGACAAATCAAGAGTCGTTTGTCGGCCTTAACTGGCAAACAGATTGAAATTGAGACCCAAGTCGATCCTGACCTTATCGGTGGAATCGTGGCCCGTATTGGCGATACGCAGATTGATGGTAGTGTAAAAACCCGCCTACAAGCGTTAAGAAAGCAATTAGCTTAATAAGATAGAGGAGAAAATTCAGCTTATGGCAGTACGCGCTGATGAAATTAGCTCTTTGATTAGACGCCAACTTGAGGGGCTGGACACTTCCGCCCAGCAGGTAGAAATCGGCACCGTCGTAGAAATCGGCGATGGTATTGCTCGCGTCTATGGTCTAGCTGGCGTAAAATCCAGCGAATTAGTAGAGTTTCCGGGCAAAGGCCCCAACGGTAGTGATGTGCTAGGTATGGCCCTCAACCTCGAAGAGGACACCGTCGGTGTCATCATCATGGGTCCCTACACCAATATCCAAGAGGGTGATACCGTTCGCAGCACCGGACGCATTATCTCGGTTCCCGTTGGCCCCGAATTAATCGGGCGCGTCGTCAACGCCCTCGGTCAACCCATTGACGGCAAAGGCGACATTCGCACCTCCCGCCCCGACCGCTTTGTCGAGCGCGTCGCTCCCGGTGTAATCTCCCGTAAGGGCGTAGACACTCCGGTACAGACCGGCTTAAAAGCGATTGATGCTATGATCCCGGTAGGTCGTGGTCAGCGCGAACTTATCATCGGCGACCGCCAAACTGGTAAGACCGCCGTTGCCATTGACACCATCATCAATCAAAAGGGTGGCGACTTAGTTTGTATTTATGTCGCTATCGGTCAAAAGCAATCGCAGGTAGCCCAAGTAGTAGCCACACTAGAGCGCAACGGCGCAATGGCCCATACCATTGTGGTATCGGCTAGTGCCTCCGATCCGGCTCCGCTCCAATACATTGCCCCTTACTCTGGCGCAGCTATGGGCGAAGAAGTTATGGAAAATGGGGTTCAGCTTAATGGCAAGCTCATCAAAGATGCTCTAATTATCTATGATGATCTCTCCAAACACGCTAACGCTTACCGTCAGGTCTCCTTGCTTCTGAAGCGGCCCGCTGGTCGCGAAGCCTATCCCGGTGATGTTTTTTATCTGCATAGTCGTCTACTAGAACGAGCGGCTCGCCTAAGCGAAGATTACGGTGGGGGCTCGCTAACCGCATTACCCGTCATTGAGACCCAAGCCAACGACGTATCAGCCTACATCCCAACCAACGTTATCTCGATCACCGATGGTCAAATTTACTTGGAAAGTGACCTCTTCAATGCTGGTCAGCGTCCTGCGGTAAACGTGGGTCTCTCAGTCTCCCGCGTAGGTGGTGCGGCTCAAACCGCTCCAATGAAGCAGGTAGCTGGTACACTTCGTTTGGCCCTCGCCCAATTCCGCGAATTAGCGGCCTTTGCCCAATTCGGCTCCGACTTGGACAAAGCCACCAAACAGCAGTTGGATCGTGGTCAGCGTACCGCCGAAATTCTAAAGCAGCCGCAATATAGCCCACTCTCCTTTGAAAAACAGGTCATCATCGTTTACGCTGTCACCAACGGCTTCCTCGACGATGTACCAGTGGATAAGGCACTCGATTGGGAAAAGGGCTTCTACAAATTCTTAGATAGTGCCCACCCTGAGTTCGGTAAAGGCATTAAAGAGAATCCGCGCAAGAAGCTGAGCGGCGAACAACTCGACCAACTCAAGCGGTATATCAGCGAATTTAAGCAAGGCAACAAGTTCTAAGCGCCTAGGAGTAAGCCATTAGCTAGTGTTAGCCAACTGGCTAATGGCCTCCGCCGCTTAAAGGAGAAGAGATGGCGAGTACTCGAACGTTACGCCGCCGTATTCGCAGCGTAAAGAACACTGCTCAAATTACAAAAGCAATGGAACTAGTGGCGGCCAGCCGGATGCGTCGGGCGCAGCAAAATGTCTTAGCGGCGCGACCCTTCTCGCAAAAGGTGCAAGAAATTATTGCAGATCTGGCCGAAATGCAAACCGACCAAAGTTATCGCAGCATCAGCCCACTCTTACAACAACGCCCGGTGGAACATATTGGGCTAGTAATGGTAACGGCAGATCGCGGTTTGGCTGGAAGCCTCAATACCAATAGTATTCGGCGAGCAGTCCGCTTCCTAGCCGATGAAACCAATGGTAAGCCCGTTCGCATCGTGGCAGTGGGACGCAAAGGCCGCGACTTTATGACGCGAGCCGGACGTGAAATCGTGGCCGAATTTACGGGCATAATTGATCGGCCTACCTTGTTAGACACCTTGCCTATTTCAAAATTGGTGATAGAAGACTACATTAAGGGTAAATACGATTCGGTTTACTTGCTCTATACCCAATTTATCAATACGGTTACGGTGCGCCCTCAGTTGATTAAACTGCTGCCGATTGAACCGCCCGAAAGTCAAGATGCTCAAACCTTTGCCAGTACCGACTTTATTTTTGAGCCTGGGCCACTAGAGGTACTAGAATCCCTGCTACCTCGCTACGTGGAAGTCCAGATTTATCAGGCCATTCTTGAAAATATCGCCAGTGAGCAAAGTAGCCGGATGGTAGCAATGCGTAACGCCAGCGATAAAGCCAAAGAATTGATTGGTGACTTAACCTTGACCTATAACAAGATTCGCCAGTCTAACATTACACGTGAAATTCTGGAGATTGCCAGCGGTGCAGTCGCTCTTGCCAAACAGGGCTAACAGACTTACTTTACCTAACGAAGAATAAGCGGGGCCAACAGGATTAAATTAAGAAGCAGTCTCAGATCCTGTAGAGCCCCGCTAAAAAATAAAGAGGAGTTCTTATAGATGACAACCAAAACGACGGCACGACCAGCCGGAGGCGCGGTAGGCCGAGTAGTTCAGGTAACCGGCCCGGTAATAGACGTAGAATTTCCACCTGACCAACTACCCAATATTTATAATGCGGTAGAAATTACCATTGCAGGCCAACAAGAGACCCTAGTCGCCGAAGTGCAGCAGCACCTAGGTAATGACTGGGTACGCACCGTCGCTATGAATAGCACCGATGGTTTAGCACGTGGCGCACGGGCAGTTGATACCGGTCAGCCGATTGCGGTTCCTGTGGGTGAGGGTACTCTTGGTCGGATCTTTGATGTGTTGGGCCGCACCATAGATAATAAGGGCGCACCTAAAACCACCAAAACCTATCCAATTCACCGCCCGGCTCCCTCTTTCGCTGAGCAATCTACTGAAGCGGTTATGTTTGAAACCGGCATTAAAGTAATTGACCTCGTCGCCCCCTTCACCAAAGGTGGTAAGGTAGGTATCTTTGGCGGAGCCGGAGTAGGCAAAACGGTAGTTATTACCGAGCTAATCAATAACGTCGCCAAAGCACACGGTGGTTTCTCCGTCTTTGCAGGCGTGGGTGAGCGCACCCGCGAAGGCAATGACCTCTATCACGAAATGACCGATGCTGGTGTAATGGAAAAGACCGTGATGGTCTTTGGTCAAATGAATGAGCCACCAGGTGCCCGTCTGCGCGTTGGTCTGACTGGTCTGACGATGGCCGAATATTTCCGGGATGAGAAGAACGCCGACGTATTGCTCTTTGTGGATAATATCTTCCGCTTTGTGCAGGCTGGTTCGGAAGTATCCTCTCTGCTAGGTCGTATGCCGAGCGCGGTAGGTTATCAGCCTACCCTAGCCTCCGAAATGGGCCAACTTCAGGAGCGCATTACCTCCACTAAGAAAGGCTCGATCACTTCGGTGCAAGCCGTCTATGTACCCGCCGATGATTACACTGACCCGGCCCCGGCGACGGTCTTCGCCTTCCTTGATGCGACGGTTTCGCTAGAACGACGTATTTCAGAGCAGGGCATTTACCCGGCGGTAGACCCCCTCTCTTCCACTAGTCGTATTCTCGATCCTAATATCGTGGGTAACGAACACTACAACGTAGCCCGTGCCGCCCAGCGTATGATCCAGAAGTATCGCGACTTGCAAGATATTATCGCCATTCTGGGTGTAGACGAGTTGAGCGAAGACGACAAACTAACCGTCTCTCGCGCCCGCAAGGTAGAGCGCTTCTTCAGCCAGCCCTTCCACACCGCCGAGCAATTTACCGGACAGCCGGGTAAATTCGTCAAAGTGGGGGATACCATCCGCAGCGTGAAAGAGATCCTCGAAGGTAAATACGACACAATACCGGAACAGGCTTTCTTTATGGCCGGGCCAATTGAAGATGTAGTTGCCAACGCTGAAAAAATGAGCAAAGTTTAAAATAAGTGGGAGTCTGGTCTTTCTAGTTCAGGCTAAATCTAGGTTAGCAAGACCAGACTCGAAACTATTAGGGAGAAGATATGCCACTCAACCTTCAAATAGTAACCGCCGAACGGGTGGTTTATAATGATGAAGTGGATTTTGTATCCGCACCAGGGTCAGATGGCTCTTTGGGTATCTTGCCCCGCCACGCTCCTTTGCTGAGTACCCTTAAATCAGGTGAACTGCACTACCGCAAAGGCGGCGATGAGGTCTCATTGGCGATTGGTGGCGGCTTTATCGAGATAGTTAATAACAAAGTAATCGTGCTGGCTGATTCCGCCGAACGTTCCGAAGAGATTGACCTAAGTAGGGCCGAAGAAGCCCGCAACCGGGCAGAGCAAGCCCTCAATAGCAGAGGTGCGCTCGCTCCTGAAGAACTGGCAATGGCCGAAGCCTCTTTGCGCCGAGCATTGGCCCGCATTGATGTCGCCCAACGGCGAAAGGGCGGACGCGGCGGTGTTCCCCGCATGAGCAGCGACGGACGCTAACCCCCACCAGAAGAGAAAAGACCGGAAATTAATTTCCGGTCTTTTAGTTAAAGCTAACAACAAAAGTGGTGAAGGCATTAAAAAGCCAAAACCGTTTCCGTTTGCCACTGCTCTCACTAATCCGTAGCCTCAACTCATCATGGGTGTACAGAAATTATAACTAGCTCCTACCAAGTACATACCGTGATACTGCGTCTCTCTTGAGAAATAACCCCCTTCCTGTTGGAGTGCTGTTCCGTCAGACGATTTTACACCCTCGCCTTTAATGTTATAATTGGCTCGAATCTAGCAATAAGAGGAGAGGGAAAATGACTCTAAAAATCAATCGGATTGCACGTTACTACGATAGTCATGAAATAGAGGGGGAAGAGTTGACCCAAAGTTTCGCCCATTATGCGGCCATTCAGGAGTTGATTGCCGTGCTAGAATGGCTCTTTGACGGAGAAACCGTCGGCATTGTCAGCAATGTCAACGTCTACCAAACCGAATATGAAAAGGAAAAACCCAAAAGCCCTGATATAGCCGTCATCAGAGGTTTGGTAATAGAAGAACGTACTAGCGCGGATAATCCCAGCTATTGGATTGGGGAAGATGGGCCACCCCCTTTCGTGGCTTTTGAAGTTGCCAGCAAAGAGACTTGGCAAAATGATCTGGAGATCAAACCGGATATTTACTTGAAGATAGGTATCCGTGAGTATTTTACCTTTGACCCGAATGACCCTAGTGTCTGGACGGGTAATTGGCGGGAGGAGAACCGCTTAATCGGTTGGCAACTTGATCCCATTAGCGGTAAATACCGCAAACTCAAAAAAGATGGGGCTGGTAGGCTCTGGAGCGAGCAGTTGCAAAGCTGGTTGATTATGGGAGGACGCTACTTACGGCTCTATACCCGCGATGGTCAACGGCGACTGACTGGCCTCGAGGCACAAACGCAACAAGCCGACCTCGAACGCGCTAGGGCCGAGGCACAAACGCAACAAGCCGACCTCGAACGCGCTAAGGCCGAGGCACAAGCACAACAAGCTACTATCGAACGCGCTAAGGCCGAGGCACAAGCACAACGGGCCGAAGC
>JACAUC010000377.1 GCA_013390945.1 Candidatus Chloroheliaceae bacterium | reverse complement strand
CACATACCACTACTCTTGCCAGATTGGGTAGCTCTTAGACTTTGCAACAGCCTTACTAAGCTTGCTACAGCTTTAGGAAGGTCGGCACTGCTGTTGGCACGATAGGCGTAGAATAACCCGCTACGGGTGCTGCATTAACCTTAACCGTAGGAGTGGGGGCATTAGCCGTAGCTGCTGCGGCAATAGCATTAGCCTTAGCTGCTGTAACAATAGCCTTAGCCGTATATTCGGCGTTCACCGCCACTTCTGTCTGCTTTGCCTTGTCCATCTCTACTATAGCGGCGGCGGCTTTGGCATCAGCCTCTTCCTTTACTTCTAAGCTATACGCCAGCTCATCTTCCGCTTTCCTCAGTTCATCCTGTAGCGCGATGTTGGTGGGGTCGTTCTTGAGTTGCCTCTCAATCTCACTCTTGCGGGCTTCGACAGCACTCAATCTTAGATCAGCCGCCTGCTTTTCCTGCAAGTACAGCACCGCCGCCTCCCACTGATTTTCGCTAGTGAAGATGGAGGTTAAAACCAGAAAAGTACATGCCAGAATGACCAGCAGCACCAACCCCCCCAACACACCACCAATCACTACCAAGTTCCGTCCAGCAGGAGCCGCGCTGATCTCTTTGGCGATCTCGGCTAAATACGCTTCTGGTCGCCAATGGTTTAGCGTAGCACTCTTGACCCGCACCGCCTTACCGTTGCGTTCTGCCAAAACCGTAGGGGCAACCTGTGGATAGTTCGCTTCGGTCGTAAGGTGAATTTTGTAGACCTCTGGCTGAGAGGTCTCTAGGACAAAAATAGCCTTGTCCGCCAACCGCTTTACCTCTACCCCTTTACCGCCCGCTAACTGCTCCAAGTTGGTCAACTCTTGCCAGAAGCGGGTCTTATTTTCCGGTCTATCACACCACAAGGGCGTGTTTGGTGCTGCATAATTCATCTAAATCACCACTTATTAGTTATTAGTTATTAGTTTATAGTTGTTAGTTATATTTTAGCTAATAACTATAAACTGACTGCTGTATTAGGGCGGCCAGCCGACTTTCCATTCCCTCACTTGTAGGAGGGATTTCCAATCCCGATTTCCCAATCCCGATTGTTCCATCCCGAATTTCCAATCCCGATTGTTCCATCCCGATTTCCAATCCCGATTGTTCCATCCCGAATTTCCAATCCCGATTTCCCAATCCCGATTTCCCAAGTCAACGGGTTGCCCGATTTCCATCCCGATTTCCCAAGTCAACGGGTTGCCCGATTTCCATCCCGATTTCCCAAGTCAACGGGTTGCCCGATTTCCCAATCCCGATTTCCAATCCCGATTGTTCCATCCCGATTGTTCCATCCCGATTTCCCAAGTCAACGGGTTGCCCGATTGACCTACTTTTTTTCGTAAGGTATCAATAGTGGATCGTCTTTTTTAAGCTCTACCATACTAGGAATACCATTATAAGCCAATAAATAATCAATAGTAACGCCGTAATCCTTCTCAAGTTTTTGCAACTCATCAGGTTTACTATTGCGTTCACTCCAGATAATAGCGAAACCCTTAAATTCCTGACGACCTACCGGAATAGCCAATTTATCCCCGACATGAATTATGGGATCAGCCGAGTCAGGAGCATCAATCAAAACCTTGTCCGGTGGATACCCCAGAGTGGTAGCATTACGATTAGCTTCCACAATCACCTTAACAGTGGTGTCATACATAGCAGCCAATCTTTGAATGTTCTGACCAACGGTTACATTATGCCAAACCGGACGCTTCACCCCTCCGGTTGGGATAGGAGCAAGTGTAGGTTTGGGTGTAAACGTTGGTAGAGGAGTACCCAGTGCAGCAGCGGTAAGTTGATTTTGTACATCTACCGTAGCTCTCGCGTCATCTACCGCGCTTTTGGTGGCATTTATCTTAGCTATCTCGGCAGCATAGGCGGTGGCCGTAGCCTTGTTATTAGATTCCAGAACCGCAGCGGTAGCATTACCCCTAGCAACTAATGCGGTGACATTCTTATTAAAGTTCACAGCATTGGCAGTACCAGTGCTATTGCTATTGGTGGTTGCGTTGCTACTAACTAGCATAGCGGCCATGATAACCAAGCCAAAGGCCAACAGTACTATAATGGAAACAGCACCAAGGATTAAAACCAGTGGTGGTTTTTTTCGGGTGTTAGATTCAGGGGGTTTAGTGATATTGCCGACTGGTGGCTTGGCTTGGCGTTGTTGCGCTTGATATTTTTCCTGAGCAAGACTAATTACATCCTGCTTCTCTTTCTCGGCTTGACGAAGACGCTGCTGCTCCATTAAAGCTTGTTGGCGAGCCATTTCTGCGGCCCGTTTCTCCCGTTCCACTTCTGCCTCGCGTATCCGTTGCTGCTCCAAACTGGCTTGAGCGACTGCTTGCGGATTAGGGTAATCGCTTTCGAGTAGGGTCTGGACTATAGGGCCAGAATCAAGCTCAGCGTAGGTGGCGTTGATTCCGGCAGAGATAAGTTGCCAATAGCGTTCGGTCAGTAAGGCTCCCGTGGCAAAACGCTCCTCTGGCCTTTTGGCAGTAGCCTGCTCTAATAGCTCTTGTAAACCACGCGGCACACCCCTCCGCTTTTCGGTTAATTTGGGCAAAGGGGCATTTTCGTGCGACCACATCAATTCGTATTGTGTCCCTGTAAACGGCAAAATTCCAGCTAACATCTGGTAAAGAGTAATGCCGAGGGCATAAATATCGCTTCTACGGCCTACATGTCCTCTGAATTGTTCCGGGGCCATATATGCAGGTGTACCATTGATCCGGGTACTGGCATAGAGGCTCTTTTCAGAAAGTGCCTTGGCTAGACCAAAATCGCTGATTTGAGCTTGCCACTTCCAGTAAATTTCGTCTAAGCGAGGATCATTTTGAGGTGGGTTAAATAGCAAAACATTGAGGGGTTTGAGGTCACGGTGCAAGATACCATTACTATGGGCATAATCTAGCCCTGCCGCAATTTGCTGCAAGAAGTGGCCTACCACTTCAAAAGGTAGTTGGTTCCATTGCTGTAATTTGTGGTGAAGTGTGCCACCATCAGCAAAAGGCATTACCAGATAAGCCTCATCTTCGGTTTCACCGAAATTTTCAACTTTGACAATATTCGGGTGGTTATTTTTAGCAAGTTTCCGGGCTTCATCCAGCAGGCTTAGTACCTGATTGCCCTCCACCTCGGACTGAGGAATAACTTTGATGGCTACAGCATGATCGTGCAGAATATCATCGGCCCGATAAACTACGCCAAAGCTACCTCGACCCACCTTCTCCCTGATAATATAGCGTCCTTGAAGCTTTTGTCCGGTTTTTATCATGCTGTAGCCCCTGCCTCTCTTATCTAAACGTTGCCGAAATTTCTCAATACCTAATAATAACAAATTTTGAACAAATTTTCAACCGCGAGGAAGATCATGAAAAATAGACCTTCAATTGTCTAAGTCGTGGTAGGAGGACTAGGATCAAGCTTTTCCGGTTCAACTAAGGCTGCTTCGCTTGCCTTCTGGCTGTTATAATACAGTTTTTTCAAGAAGAGTTGCCCACCAAAGTAACGGGCGATGTAAATAGCGGCTTGACCTATCTAGCCTTAGCCTATGGCGTGGTTTGGCTCTTTATCTTTGGCTACCTCTACAGCCTAAACCGTCGGCAGAACACCCTGCGCCGGGCGATTGATGCACTTAAACCAGAGGAGACCGCCCCCCAAGAAGAAGAGGCCGGAAATAAATTAGAAGACCGGAAATTTATTTCCGGTCTTGACGCTTATGGGTACTGAGTGCTAGTTGGTTTAGGCGTGTAGGTCGGTGCTGGCGACGGCTGATTAGCACTAGCTATCTGCTAAGCTTGCTAGGGCTGTTGCAAAGTCAGTTGGGTGGTAGGTCAAGATCAACTGACGGAGCAGCATCCTACAATCTTGGCCTAAGAAAAAGCAGAGGTAGGTCAAGATCAACTGGCGGAGCAGCATCCTACAATCTTGGCCTAAG
>JACAUC010000376.1 GCA_013390945.1 Candidatus Chloroheliaceae bacterium | reverse complement strand
AGTAAATAACAAAAAGCTAATACACAGGATTTAAGGGTAATATAATCTACTTTTTGAAAATTGAATAAATTGGTTTAGGGCAGACCGCAGCCCAATCAATTTATCAAAACTTGTAATTTATATTACAATAAATATTACTAAAAATCAAGTGGGGGGGGGGTAAAAAGTACTGTTTTTAGCTAGACAAAGGTACTGGGTTGCAAAATCGGCGGACGGAGCCGCCTCCCACAGAATTGCCCCTTGTAAAAAGGGCGGCGGAAACCCGAAATTGTAGGAAGCTGCTCTGTCAGGTGACTTTGCAACTATTGCCAACCATCTCAGGAATATGTATAATTTTCATGTTGGTTTAGATATAGAAAGAGGACGTAATATGCAGATTAATTTTGCGCCGAATGACGAAGCGTACCTGAAAAGCCTAGTGGAAGCAGGCTATTATGTAAATGTGACGGAAGCCGTTCAAGATGCCGTGCATCGGATGCGGGTTATGGAAGCTCAAGCTGACCCTTTTGTGGAAGCCGTGATGAAAGGAGTGCGTTCGCTGGATGCTGGAAAAGGAAAGCCTTACACCCGTGAACGACACACGCAAATCGTAACCGAAGCAAAGAGATTAGCCGCAATCTAAGTTTCTAACCCCTCCGGCTATAAGCCAGTAGCTCAAGAGTCCTCCTTACCTTGTAACTTACGAAGCAGAAGTTCTAGTTCGACCAGACGGCGTTCCGCCGCTTCACGTGCAGCCTGTTCCTCCTCAAGAGCAGATTCGAGGGCCATGCGTTCGATTTGTTCCATCTCACGTGCAATCCCTTCCGCCTCACTACCTGTCAAACGTAGGTGATCCTCTTGGTCATAGAGGCGCAGATACGAACCATCCGCGACTAGCCAACTTTCCAGAACCTCGCTCCACAAACGACCCTGCTCATCCGGTAGAATGGGTTGGGGAACCGCCGGATTATTCGGGTCATAACGCCAACCCAACAACCGCCGTTCGGCTTTATTGCGCCGAATCGCAGTGGGGTGGGGATCATAGCTAAAATATTCCCGCACCCCAATTTGACCATAAATTTCTATTTTGCGTTGCTCATCCTCAATATCATTTTCATGGGGCCAATTAGAGGGGCAGCAACTTTCAAAAACAATTGGTGGCGCGGGATGTTTTTTATCAATATCCCAACCATCTAAGACGGCTCTCTCCTCCGCCGAGATCTCAATATCTTTAAAAACGACTAAATCGGCGGTAATTTTATATGGCAAATCGCTAATAGCCGGATGGTGTAGTTCAACGTTGCCTGTAACGAGCCAATTTGGAACCCGATAATACCGTTCCAAAGCATTGCATAGATTGTGAATCAGTTGAAATTGGGCGTAGCTCTTGGCATCATTATCTTCCTCCACCAAATATTCTTCGGGGTAAAGTTCTAGCAACTCATTTTTACGCAATGCCATAAGTTTAACTTCTTTCTGAGATTAGAGATTAGACCAATTTTAGTATATCAGATGAAACCAACTGACTCGGCAGAATCCCTAACTTTGCACCGCCTTAAACCTAATTCACCTGGCGGAGTTACCTGAGCCAAGCCCTCCATTTGAGCCATTGAGTGCCTAGCAAGCCTAATTGTACTTCAAATCTGGTTCCAACCGCCTCGGGATGGTATTCAAAGCGGGCGCGTTCAAACCACTGGACTATATAAAACTTGCCATCAGAAGGATTTTGCTCCGTAAATTCTTCGCTAAGTGGGTAGCCAAAGATGGCTAAGCCTCCATTTTGTTCCCAATAACCTTTGAAGCTACCGCTCAGATAATGGCCGGTCTGAGAAAAGTAGGTACGAGAAGAATCGGTATAGCCGGGAGTAGAGCGGTTGAAGCCCCGGCAATTAACCGTTAGCCAATTTCGGCCCAACAAGCCAAGTTGTACTTGGTCAGAATTTTTCAGTTCTGGGTGATATTCAAAGCGTTCCCGCTCAAAATATTGCACCTTATAAATTTTCCCATCGTCCGGGTTTACCTCATCAAAAGGTTCTGTCAGGGGAAAGCCAAAAAGCGGCAAGCCCCCATTATTCTGCCAGTAGCGCAGAAAAGGCCCACTCAAAGTATGTCCCGTCTCCTGAAAATAGTAATCATTCGGATTACTATTTGCCGAAGAGGAGACTCGGTCTACGGGTAGTGGTGGTCCAGCTAAAAACTGATAGAACCGATAGGCCAATTTATAATAGTTTACTCGGCCACCAGATAAATAGCGGTTTTGCCCATCGGCTTCTAGTCGTACTAAGCCCCAAGGCTGATAGCCACTTGAATCATAAAAATCCTCATACTTAAACCAGAAAACCGCCGCGACATCGGAGAGGTTATAGTAAATCAATTGTGCATACAATTCTAGCAAAAAATCGGCCTGATTTTGCTCGTCTGGGCTAATACCGCAGACCCCCGGCAAATTAGGTCGTCCGCTAACACTGGTCTCCGTCACCCAGAGTTTGTTAAACTGATCGCCCCAGCTTCGCATCTTCTTAATCGCGTCACGCACACTCTCGATAGCGAGGCTGGCCTTTGGGTAATAGGGATGCCAGCTTACGCCATCAAACGGGAATGGATTGGAATCGTAATGCGTACCGTTCTTAAAAAATTCCTGAACCGGACGTGAAGCATAGATCTGGCCCAAGTACTCTACCGAGTTTATTGGTACAGAGGGCGAAGCAAAGATGCCACCGATGAGGATTTTAGCTCTAGGCTGATCCGCTTTTGCCAAAGTGTAGGTATAAACCATCATGGCTCCCACGCTGGCAGGGCTGGCCGTAAAGCCCCACCACAAATTTTGCTCATTGAGTAGTTCGTAAGCGGCAATGCGGTCTCCATAATAGTTCATAATCTCACGGGTACGTACAGCAAAGAAGCGGGTGTAAGAATTAGAGCCATCGGCCCGGTCGGGGGAGATATTAATATTGGGATAGTCTAAATCTTTATCGCCGGGATTTTTGGAATTAATCGCATCTGCGCCGATTAGGGCTAAAATCTTCAGGCCATAGCGTGGGGCAATATCTTTGATAAACGCATCATATTTGGCGTAATCAAGATAGCCGCCCCGATAGCCGGGGCGATATTCAGCATGAAATTCGATTCGTATCCAGCGGGCTCCCAAAGTGCGGAGTTCACGTGCCATATTTTCTAGGAAGGCCAGATTGGGCTGATTCTTGAAATTGACCGGATCGGTGTTCCATTCGTACCAAGGATCGCGACCGACGATGCCAAAGAAATCGGGAGGAGCAATGCCGGGAGCCATCGCTTTATAATCCAATTGTCCAAGCTCAGAGGTAGCCGTTCCTGCACTATCCTCCGCTGTTGGAGCGGTCAAGCCTGTTCCACTATCGAGTAACAAGGTACTTACTAAAATGCTACTAGAGTAAAGCCAGAATAGCAACAGTGAAGCTAATCTACGTTTGAACCAACGGTTAGGGCTATTCTGATTATGGCAAAACCTCATGCAATCTCCTTAGTTTAATCTAGCACTTTAAGCTGGCTCGCTTGAAAACTTGCCACGAGCTAATATTATGTCTACTTTATTATACCTTTATATAATAACAAAGCAAGTGGTTGAGTCTGATAGAAAGGGCCAAAGAGCGTTTAAGCTTGACAAGTTCAAGCAGGTGTGTAAAATCTAATTACGCTTTGCAGAAATTCTGCTGGGACTGCTAAGACCGGAGACTGACCGAAACCGGGGAATTATTCAGCCTAAGCGAATACAATTAGTTTAGTTAATATTTAGAAGGGAGAATAATACGCGCTATGGGTGACAAGAGTCCAAAGGATGCCGCCAAAAAGAAGGCCCAAAAAGATTCAACCAAAGATAAGAAGAAACCACCCGCACCAGCTGAAGCCGAAAAGAAGAAGTAAGGTTGTGCGGTAGGGGTTTTTATCGCTTACATCCGTCGTAGGTTGGTCGCAGACTGGTCGTAGACTGGTCGTAGACTGGTCGTAGACTGGTCGTAGACTGGTCG
>JACAUC010000375.1 GCA_013390945.1 Candidatus Chloroheliaceae bacterium | reverse complement strand
AGCATGCCGCGGTGAATACGTTCCCGGGCCTTGTACACACCGCCCGTCACACCACGGGAGTCGATTGGTCCCGAAGTGCGTGAGCTAACCCGCAAGGGAGGCAGCGTCCTAAGGAATGGTCGGTGACTGGGGTGAAGTCGTAACAAGGTAGCCGTAGGGGAACCTGCGGCTGGATCACCTCCTTTCTAAGGAGCTAGAGGCTTTAGGCCTCCAAGCTAACCTAGGTCAGACACAATTGATGCATGTGCTATTCGGTTTTGAGAGACCAGAGTCTTCTCTGGTTTTTTGTTCTTTACAGTTAAGTAGCGTGGTTAGCGATGACGAATGGGCTTGTAGCTCAGCTGGCTAGAGCACACGACTGATAATCGTGAGGTCGCTGGTTCGAGTCCAGCCAGGCCCACCATTCCCGCGCGTATCAGTTTGGGGGTGTAGCTCAGCTGGGAGAGCACCTGCCTTGCACGCAGGGGGTCATCGGTTCGAACCCGTTCACCTCCACCAAAAGTTCTGGAACCAGGAACTAGTGACCTGGGACTGGTAAAATCAAAAGATTTTACTGATCCCCAGTCGCCGATTCCCAGTTCCTGATATTTGTTCTTTGACAATTGCATAGTGGTAGAAACGTTTAGGTAATGAGAGCGTATAGTGCTTACGCGATCATTTTAGATTGTATGTTTCAGTAGATTTGATTTTGATTTTTTATGGTCAAGCTACTAAGGGCGTACGGTGGATGCCTAGGCAGAGAGAGGCGATGAAGGACGCGGTAAACTGCGAAAAGCCTCGGGGAGCCGTTAAACAGGCTTTGATCCGGGGGTGTCCGAATGGGGAAACCCGGCAGAGGTAATGCTCTGTCATCGTGCAGTGAATACATAGCTGCATGAAGCGAACGCGGGGAACTGAAACATCTAAGTACCCGCAGGAGAAGAAAACAATAGTGATTCCGTCAGTAGCGGCGAGCGAACGCGGAGTAGCCCAAACCAGACATACTTCGGTATTTCTGGGGTTGCGGGGCCTCAACATGGGATTGATGAAGGGTAGTAGAACAGTCTGGAAAGGCTGGCCATAGTGGGTGATAGCCCCGTATGCGAAACCCTGATTCACCTTAGAGGAACCCCAAGTACCGCGGAACACGAGAAATTCCGTGGGAATCCGGGAGGACCATCTCCCAAGGCTAAATACTCCTCTCTGACCGATAGTGAACCAGTACCGTGAGGGAAAGGTGAAAAGTACTCCGATGAGGAGGGTGAAATAGATCCTGAAACCGTATGCCTACAAGCAGTGGGAGCACCATGTATATCAGGTGTGACCGCGTGCCTTTTGCATAATGAGTCAGCGAGTTACTCTTACTAGCAAGGTTAAGTTCATGGAACGGAGCCGCAGCGAAAGCGAGTCTTAACTGGGCGTTTAGTTAGTAGGAGTAGACCCGAAACCGGGTGATCTATCCATGGCCAGGGTGAAAGGAAGGTAACACTTCGTGGAGGCCCGAACCCACTGGCGTTGAAAAGCCAGGGGATGAGCTGTGGATAGGAGTGAAAGGCTAATCAAACTCGGAGATAGCTGGTTTTCCTCGAAATATATTTAGGTATAGCCTTGCGTATAAGTAACGGGGGTAGAGCACTGGATGGGCTAGGGGTCTCACCAGATTACCAAACCCAATCAAACTCCGAATACCGTTAACTGTAAGCGCAGGAGTCAGACGGCGGGTGATAAGATCCGTCGTCAAAAGGGAAAGAGCCCAGACCGTCAGCTAAGGTCCCCAAATTCATGCTAAGTGGAAAACGATGTGGAAATGCCCAGACAACCAGGAGGTTGGCTTAGAAGCAGCCACCCTTTAAAGAAAGCGTAATAGCTCACTGGTCGAGTGGGTCTGCGCGGAAAATGTAACGGGGCTAAGCATGGTACCGAAGCTACGGGTTGGCGTCTTAAGACGCCAGCGGTAGAGGAACATTGTGTAAGCCTGTGAAGGTCGATCGCGAGAACGGCTGGAGGTATCACAAGAGATTATGCTGACATGAGTAGCGAAAATGCGGGTGAGAAACCCGCACACCGTAAACCCAAGGTTTCCTCCGTCAAGGTAATCTGCGGAGGGTTAGTCGGTCCCTAAGGCGAGGTCGAAAGGCGTAGTTGATGGGAAACAGGTTAATATTCCTGTACCACCTGTTGTTGCGATGGGGGGACGGAGAAGGGCAGGCGATCCGGGCGCTGGTTGTCCCGGTTCAAGCGTGTAGGGGGGGAGAGCAGGCAAATCCACTTTCCCGTTAACTCTGAGACGTGATGACGAGAGCGTATGCTCACAAAGTCGTTGATCCCATGCTTCCAAGAAAAGCCTCTAAGCTTCAGACAACAGGTGACCGTACCGTAAACCAACTCAGGTGGGTGAGGAGAAAATCCTAAGGTGATTGAGAGAACACTGGTTAAGGAACTCGGCAAAATGACACCGTAACTTCGGGATAAGGTGTGCCCACATCAGGTGTAGCGATTTGCACGTGAAGCCGAAGTGGGTCGCAGAGAAATGGCGGTAGCGACTGTTTACTAAAAACACAGGACTCTGCTAAGTCGTAAGACGATGTATAGGGTCTGACGCCTGCCCGGTGCTGGAAGGTTAAGGGGACTTGTTAGCGCAAGCGAAGCTTTGAACCGAAGCCCCAGTAAACGGCGGCCGTAACTATAACGGTCCTAAGGTAGCGAAATTCCTTGTCGGGTAAGTTCCGACCTGCACGAATGGCGTAACGATTTCCGCGCTGTCTCAACCAGTGGCTCAGCGAAATTGAATTCTCGGTGAAGATGCCGAGTACCCGCGGTAAGACGGAAAGACCCCGTGAACCTTTACTATAGCTTGACAGTGACATTCGGAATAGCTTGTGTAGGATAGGTGGGAGACTTTGAAGCCGGTACGCTAGTATCGGTGGAGTCGTCCTTGAAATACCACCCTGGTTGTTTTGGATGTCTAACCTGGGCCCGTAATCCGGGTCGGGGACACTGTCTGGTGGGTAGTTTGACTGGGGCGGTCGCCTCCCAAAGAGTAACGGAGGCGCGCGAAGGTTCCCTCAGGCCGATTGGAAACCGGCCGTAGAGTGCAATGGCATAAGGGAGCTTGACTGCGAGACCAACAAGTCGAGCAGGTACGAAAGTAGGTCATAGTGATCCGGCGGTTCTGTATGGAAGGGCCGTCGCTCAACGGATAAAAGGTACTCCGGGGATAACAGGCTGATCTCCCCCAAGAGTTCACATCGACGGGGAGGTTTGGCACCTCGATGTCGGCTCATCGCATCCTGGGGCTGAAGTAGGTCCCAAGGGTTTGGCTGTTCGCCAATTAAAGCGGTACGCGAGCTGGGTTTAAAACGTCGTGAGACAGTTTGGTCCCTATCTACCGTGGGCGCAGGATACTTGAGAAGAGCTGTCCTTAGTACGAGAGGACCGGGATGGACGTACCGCTAGTGTTCCAGTTGTGCCGCCAGGCGCAGTCGCTGGGTAGCCACGTACGGAAAGGATAACCGCTGAAAGCATCTAAGCGGGAAGCCCCCTTCAAGATTAGGTATCCCTGGGAGAAATCCCCTGAAGGCCCGTTGTAGACCACAACGTTGATAGGCTGGGTGTGTAATCACAGTAATGTGTTTAGCTTACCAGTACTAATCGGCCGTGAGGCTTGACCATAAAAATAAAAAACCGGGAACTGGGGACCAGGAACGGGTAAAACCGAACCTGGCCCCAGGGCCTGGATATAAATCTAATCAATACATACAAAACCTAAACAAACCACATGCAATTGATAACAGTCTGGGAACCGGGAACCGGGAACCGGAGATCAGGAAAGCGAAAGCTTTTGCTGGTCCCTGATCCCCAATCCCCAGTCCCCAAAAGATTTCTCGGTGGCTATGCCGAGGGGGTCACACCCGTTCCCATCTCGAACACGGAAGTTAAGTCCCTCAGGGCCGATGATACTGCACGGGTAGCTGTGTGGGAAAGTAGGTCGCCGCCGGGAATAAAAATAAACAGCCCCATCACT
>JACAUC010000374.1 GCA_013390945.1 Candidatus Chloroheliaceae bacterium | reverse complement strand
CCTTAATCTCTCTTGAGATGGCAAGGGCTTGTTCGTAGTAGCCTATCGCTTCTTCCACTCTTCCTAAATCAGCGTAGGCATTACCAAGATTGCCCAAAATCCTTTCCAAAGTACGCTTATTGCACCAAGCATAAGAAGTGAAGGGAAAAGCCCACTCGCGATAGAGTTCAAGCAAAGTAGTAGCTACGCCCCACCGATCTAAATCTTCCCATAAACCTTCCTCAAAGAAGAGGTCGGTGGCGGCTTGGTAATCGCCCAATTGGTTGAGGTGATAAATCGCTTCGAGGATCGGCCAAACGTCGTGAACCGATTTGCGCCCATAATTCTCGCTTGGTGGCAGGCTGGAGAGGAGTGTTTGGAAATAAGCGGCGGCTTGTTGGTTTAGGGCTTTGCACTCGGTAGCGGATAGCTTTTCATTGAGGACAAAGCGACGCAGAAGCGGATGTAAATCGTAGCCTATCGGCATCTGGGGCGAGTCTCGCTCCAGTGTTACCAGCGATTTGTGGGCTAGGTTGCGTAGACCTTGTTCCAATTGGCGTTCCGACGCTTCCGACGCAAGCGTCAAGAGAGCCAACAGGGTAGCCCGGCGCACTGGAGGGCGCAAGAGAGCCAATAGCTGAAGCAAGCGGTGTTCCTCTTGGCTCAGGCGGGTCTCCCAAACCTTGCGTAAGAGCCTTTCAGATAGCTCTTGATCCCAAAGTTGACCTTGGCGTAAGAGATTTTCCAGCGTATCGCGCATAAAGGGGTCGGTCACAAGGTCGGCCAAAATTTTCAGGGCAAAGGGATTGCCTTCAGCTTTGGTGGCTACTTTCAACAGGCGCGAACGGGGTTCTTTACGTAAACCGCGTTCGGCTAACAAATCAGCACCCGCCTCGGGAGTGAGGCCCGTTAAGGGCAAAATTTGGGGGCGATAGGGCGGAGGCATTTCGCGAGTAGTGATTAGGATGTGGCTCTGGCCCCGAAATTCGGCGATACGCCGGAGCAGAGCCTCGATGTCCAAGGGCAAAGTACCATCCTGCCGGATAGCCGCCTCGAAATTGTCCAGCACCACCAGAACCAGATGATCCGCAAGGTAGAACCGCACCGCCTCGGCCATCTCCTCTGGTCTTTGGCCTGCCGGATTCAGGCCCAGCAAAGCTAACAGCCCGGTCAAATCGGAGCCATCACCTACAATGGTCAGCCAGAGCAACGCCTCAAACCGAGGTGGCCCCTTTAGGTGCAGTTTCAGATAGTTATAAGCCAATGCAGTCTTACCCTGACCACCCACAGCACAAATCGCCACACAACCACCCTTCGCCAATAACTCCGCCAATTCTTCCAACGCCGCCTGACGACCGATCAAGACTCCCTCGGTATCCGTCAGGTTGAGATAGTTATAGCGAAAATAGGTAGCGGTAGGTGGCGGTGGCAATTGTTCCAATTGCTGTTCAAGCTGCTGGATATTTTCTTCTATCTTAGCTTTTTCCAGTTCAAACTCCGCCTTTTTAGTTGGGCTGGTAGTTACTGCAATTAACTTCATGCAGTCAAGCCGCCGCTTGTATTGTGCGTCCAGCAAAAGTTCAAGGTCTTGGCGGTGGTTATGGGGCATAAGTCTACCTTTGTGGTTAAAAGTTTAAGTCGAAATTTAATTCTCAAAGCTATTATAAGGGTAAGCCGAAAAAGTGTAAATAGGCAATTTCAGGAGGGGGGTGCGTCAGTGCGTCAGACCGGAAATAAATTTCCGGTCTTATAGCTAAAATTGGTTAAAACCAATTAAATCTAAATCAATTTTGGCTAAATTGATAATTAGTTGGCTTTTGGATAATGGATAAACTCAATCGGTTTCAACCGATTTTAACTGCTTAGGCCGGAAATTTATTTCCGGTCGGGCTTGACTTACCCGGATTAGCCGCAGGCTGGCGCAAGGCAAACTGGCCCTCCATATATTATAATACCATTGTAACAAAAAACGCCGAACAATCTAAAGTGCTTTAAGTGTAGAAGCAGTAAGGCTAAGGTTACGTAACCCAGAGATGAAATCTAAGTGTGAAGGAGGAAAAGTTCTATGTTTAAGAACAAGTTTAGTCTAATGTTACTGGTTGCCCTGTTGGTGATGGCTTTGACAGCCTGTGGCGATGCTACCTCAACCGCTACCCCCGCTAATAGTGTTGGCGATACCAGCGGCTTACCCGTTCTGAGTGGTGCAACCTCTATCGCCCTGCCCGATGCTTTGAAGCAGCAAGGCATTGGCTATGCTAACGCCGTCAAAAACGGCAGTTTTACGGCTTACAAGTCTAGCGATCAACCCTCCAAAGTGGAGAGTGCCTTGACCGATCTTTTCAAGAAGGCTGGTTGGGAAGATAAGAGCGCGATCTATGCTTCGGCAGCAAGTGCCTTAAAGAGCCAAGGCATTTTTATGCTGACTTTCCAGAAGGGTACTAGTATCGCAAGCGCAATCGGTTATCCCGGTTCGGTAGCCACTGCTCTGGGTGCAAGTGTTGGGTCGAACGAAACTTTCTATATGGTGGTCAGTGGCAATAGCTAACTTTTATCGCTTTATAGTCTCTTGGGCAAGACGACCAGCCAAGTTGATCGTCTTCCAAGTTGGCTAGGGAGCGTCTAACGGCAAGATAGTGGCTTCAAAATTGAGCTAAGTGCCTCAATGAAGCGGGTATGCTCGTCCTCCATACCAAAGGAGATACGGATTAGTCCCGGCAAGCCCCACCCGGTTAGCGACATAATCATAAAGCCCTTCTCCAATAGTTCGGCAGCTAGGGCGACATCATCCCTCACTTTTACCGCTAGGAAGTTGGTATCACCCGGTACCACTTCCAAACCCAACGCCTCAAGTTCCTGACTCAACCAAATTCGACTACGGCGGGAGTACTCCCGACTGCGCTCCAAGTGTGCGGTATCGTCGAGGGCCGCTATTCCGGCGGTTTGGGCTAGAGTATTGACATTAAAAGTTGGGCGGCTACGCTCCAAATAGGTTATGAGTTCTACCGGGCCAAAAGCATAGCCCAGCCTTAGCCCAGCTAATCCGTAAATTTTGGCGAAAGTTCGCAATAGAATCAGGTTAGGTCTTCCCCGACGTAATTCACTCAGCAAATCAGGATATTCTGCCGTGTGTTCCACAAATTCAATGTAAGCTTCGTCTGCCACAATCAGCACTTCTTCTGGCACTTGCTTTAGGAGTTGGGCTACCTCGGCGGCGGTATTGGTGGTACCGGTGGGATTATTGGGATTACACAAAAATAAGAGGCGGGTACGTGGGGTTATCGCGGCGGCCATCGCCTCTAAGTCGTGGGTGTAGTTCCGTAAGGGTACTTGCACCGCCTGTCCACCCATTTCAAGGGTCCGTAGGAGGTAACTGATAAAAGTACCCTCCGCCATTACCACTTCGTCACCTTCTCGCAAAAAGGCTAGGCAGAGTAAAAAGACCAGTTCATCCGAACCATTACTACAAGTTACCATCTCCCGCTCTAGCCCGTAGTGTTCGGCCAACTTTTGTTTCAGCCCCCACGCCCCAGAATCGGGGTAGCGATGCACTCCAGCGAGGGCATCTTGCATAGCAGCGAGAGCCAGTGGCGAGGGGCCGAGTGGGTTTTCATTTGAAGAGAGTTTGACTAGCCCCGCCGAGGGTTGGCGAATTAACTTGGCTGGTTTATAGGCTGGGAGTTCGGTTATAAAGTCCTTGTAGTACACCTAGCATAATCCTTTCGGTCTTGATTGCTTATTTACCCGTGCCAATCCTTTCTGGCCGGGTTGGGTTCCGCTTGGAAAAAGTGGGCAATTTACTCAAATCTTGACAGTTCAAGAAGAACAGCCGATATTAGCAGAAAGCTCAATTTTCAAATTGTAACATTTGGTGAAACTATTGGCAAGTGCCTAGGTAGTTGGGGGGGGGTTGGGCTGCTCCTAAGAGCAGCCCGTCAGATGATGCTATTTATAGTCCAAATCGGGATTGGAAATCCCTCTTACAGGGGGTTAACCAATACCCAAGCCTAATCGGGATTGGACATCCCTCTTACAGGGGGTTAACCAATACCCAAGCCTAATCGGGATTAGAAATCCCTCTTACAGGGGGTTAACCAATACCCAAGCCTAATCGGGATTGGACAT
>JACAUC010000373.1 GCA_013390945.1 Candidatus Chloroheliaceae bacterium | reverse complement strand
CATAGCGGGTAGTTTAACCAATTTTTGCCGATTCTGCAACCCCGTGAACGGTTACCTAACTTTATCTACCATTGGCAGTTGATAAAAGAGAAAGGGGAAAAAAGTGTAATAGCCCAGCGTCACTAATAGGGTGAAGATGGTTAAAATTAAAAAAATAGCCTTATGCTGTTGGTAAGAACTACTCTCTTGACGGAATTGGCGTTTTGAGAAAAAGAAAAGCAGCAAACATAGTGGTATGAGGCCGATGAACATATTACCTGAAGCAGGGTATTTAGTGACATCAATTGGATTTAATATAAAGAGATAAGGCTCAATGTTGAAGTAGCGGACAAAAATACCATAAGGGTATTGTTCATCAGGACCAACTGGTGCATCTCCGGTAATCCAGCGATAGGAGTTATTTAAAGCTTGGAGGCCAAGCAACAATTGAGGAAGAGCAATTATGATGGCGGTTCCAAAAGTAAGGGTAAAGCGAAGTACTACATCCTTCAGCCGGATTAAATAGGAATTTGGTTCCTTCAAAGCCAGTACAAGCAAATAAAGACCCGCCACGATGCTCGTATGAAAGAAAGGCTGGAAGTGTCCGGCTAAAATCTGAAGCCCCAGAATAAGGCCAGTACAAGATAAATAGCGATAACGACGGCTATTGGTAAATTTTACCAGAAAATAGATTGCCAGTGGCATCAAGCTTAGTCCGAAAAAAATACAGGACTGACCTGCAGCTACATAAACAACCGGACCAGCGTAAGCAAAAACAAGACCTGATCCAAGACTGGCTAACTTGGATAATTGCCATTCCCGACAGAGCAAATACATGCCCAAACTAGCGATGAAAAAATGAATAAGGGTGAGCAGTTCTAGGTAAATTAGGTCAATCCCGGTAACTGTACCAAAAATCCCCAAAATTAATAAACTGGGCGGATAGAAGACCCCACTTTGAATCTCTCCTACAAAAGAAGTACCACTGAATTTGTTGGCATCCCACAAAGGTAGATAACCACTATGAAGTGATTGGGCCAATTTTTGGAAGGACGGGTAGAAATATCCCGTTGAGTCTTGACCGACAAAGAAAGAATGAGTTCTGAAGAAGATCACATTAGAAAAGAGGATTAAGGGGTAGATCAAGAGAAAGAGGTAAGGCAAAAACGGCGGAAATTTCTTCAAATAATTATTAGTCATTAAATCAGAGTTAACCTCATCTTTTGAAAGAACGTTGTAAAGATTTCTACCTAAATATACACTCTGGAAATGGGTATGTCAACCCCACCAAAGCACCTAACTAGGGAAAAGCGGATCATCTCAATAAGTGAGGTTTTGCGATTTAGTGGTCAAACCTAAACCTAACTAGCTATAAAAAAACGGAAGAGGGCGACTAAGACCGCCCTCTCCGACCACACGAATAGCACAGAAGGATTTAATTCACACCACTCCTACTAAAGAAGGGATCATCTTCCCAAGCTATCTCTTCTTCCACTTCAGGTGGTTTCTCGGCAAATTCAAGTTTAAGGACACCATTCTCATAATAGTAGTTGTCCAACTCGCTATTGAGCAAAATTCGCGGCAAACTAACATTGCGTTGGATACGTCCGGCGGTGACATGGACATCCGTACCTAGATGAGTTATGTAAAGTTCTTGGTGGTCATCAATAAAGGGGATATAGACACAGAGACACCGCCGAACCTTTTTAGAAGCGTCCGGCCCAATTTGCGCCGGAAGATCCTCCACCCAAACCAACGGACGGTCGTAGAACTGGGCTAACGGATCAGTCTTATCGGCAAATAAGTGTTCGCCCACCCTTCGCAATTTTTCTATACCAATCGGCTCCACATCTTCCAAGATGGAACGGAAAATAGGCATCGGGTTAAAGGCGGCTTCAATATCGTCCAGATATTTAGCCTGTAACTCCACCCAATAATCAAAGTAAGCACCTAATTTCTTTTCGCGCGGCAAGATTTTGTTGACCACTACCGCATCCAACCGAATACCGTAAAGGCTCAAAAAGGTGTAGGCCCGTTTAGTCTCCATCACGGGCAATTTTTCAGGATTGAGTACCAACCGAACCGAGACATCATCATTGACGATGAAAGAGCTAAGGTCGTTCATCATCTCCATCAACGAGTTGACCTCTTTGAAGAAGTCATCGTTCGGTGCATTATTTTTGAAGGGTCGGACAAAATTGCTAAAGCCGCGATAAACCCTAAAGAAATTCTTGCCCGTATTACCACCAATAATCATTTCAGGATAGGCCAGCAAGCGCAAAGTATTGCCAGTTGGGGCGGTATCCAGAATAATACAATCCCAATTACCACTGCGGTATTCCAGCAACAGGCGATTGAGCGAAAGAATTTCGTCCATGCCGGGCTGATTACTCAACTCAGCGGCCACGCTACTATCAATGCCACGCCCTTCGTAGGTACTGGCGATAAAGCGCTGGAAACCACCCATATTCTTACGCATCTCATAGATCGTATCTATTTCGAGGCCGAAGAGATTGGGAGCAAGAGGAGTGAGGTCATCACGGCTAATCGCTTGGCCCATTACGTCGGAAAGAGAATGGGCCGGGTCGCTGGACATGATAAGCACTCGCTTACCCTGACTGGCGACAAGGCTGGCAGTAGCGGCACTAACGGTGGTCTTGCCGGTACCGCCTTTGCCGCTATAAATGATGACACGTGTGGGCATAATTCCTAACCCCTTCTAAGTTAGCTAAAAGAGCCTACTCAAGAGCTTGCTCAGGAGCCTGCTCAGTTAAAATGGACTTGCAAAACGCCATCTTTGAAACGTGCGCCCTTGGCACTACGTTGGGCTAGGCTATGAGGCAAAAGCATATCCCGTTTAAAGTTACCAATCTCTACGATTAATTCATCGCCTTTCTTGGTCATTAATACTTTATCTACCTCAACATTAGGCAACGGCATACGCAGGATATATTCGCCGTCCACCTTTATAATTTCTTGGACAGCACCCCGATAGAGAACTTCACCTGGACTACGCTCTTTATAGGTCAGTTGACCAAGCCGGGCTAATGCTTCTACGCCCACCACCTCCACCGATTGCATAGGGATTTCAAAGATAGGCAGTGGAGCAAAGGTGTTAGAGACCAATTCCCGATATTCCTGCTGCTGACGACAGAGCAAGGAGAAGAATGGATCGCTACTGGTTTCAGGCAAAATGCGATTAGAAATAACAGCATCTATGGGGTAATTAAAGAGGCTCAAATAGGTAGCCGCGCGTTGGGCCTCTTTGACCACCATCTTTTCAGGGTTGAGTACAATGCGGTAGGATGAAATTTCAGGGTTAACAAAGGTGCGACGCATCTCCTCTACCTGTATCGCCAGTTCGGGAATAGCCTCAAAGATGTTGGCTTTGGGCATAAAGGGTTTAAGGAGCGGCTTGGCTATTTTCATAGTCCGGTCGTGCCAAGCACCCACCCGGTCGGCGTACCATTTGAACATTTCTGGCATACTCAAGAGGCGAACAGTCTCGCCCGTAGGGGCGGCATCAATTACCACCGCGTCATAATCGCCACTGCAAGCGTGTTTCCAGATTTGTAAGAGGCTGATAACCTCATCCATACCAGGCAAAAGAGCCAATTCCTCGGCCACTACATCGCTGGCTCCCTGCTTCTTCATAATGGCCGCGAAATAACCTTCCAATTTAGTCCAATTATTGCGTACCTCATCTAGCACATTGATCTCTTGCGCCCAAAGCCCATCGGAGACAGGGGTAGGCACGGATTTTAAGGGTATATTAAGAGCATCGGCTAGGGAATGAGCCGTATCGGTACTAACTACCAGCGTACGAAGCCCTTCATGGGCCAAGCGCACGGCAGTAGCCGCGCTAACGGTGGTTTTACCTACGCCACCTTTGCCGACATAAAGAATAATCCGCATAGATCTGCCTCCATTACCAGACGGCCTTTTGTAATTTTCCAGAACAAGGCAAGAAAGGATTGAATTTAAAAAAACAGGACAGGCTTGTCGAACTCGTGTTTAAATTATACGCTTATCGCCTTGATAGGGTCTGTAGTGTTAACTACGTACTACCCTTAGTGGCCTAATCGAGATTAGAAATCTCTCCTACAAGGGTTTGTGGAGAGAGATCGAGATTAGAA
>JACAUC010000372.1 GCA_013390945.1 Candidatus Chloroheliaceae bacterium | reverse complement strand
CAGTTGATCTTCCCCTACCCGGCTTCTGTAGGATGCTGCTCCGCCAGTTGATCTTACCCTACCCGGCTTCTGTAGGATGCTGCTCCGCCAGTTGATCTTCCCCCACCCGGCTTCTGTAGGATGCTGCTCCGCCAGTTGATCTTCCCCTACCCCCAAAAAAAATTTTGCGGCGCTGCTGCGCCGATTTTGGGGGATACCCCCAAACCCCAATTTAGAGAACAGAGGCGCCAGAGATCAGAGTACAGAGAATTCAGAGATCAGAGGCGCGAATAGGGAAAACAAACCACCAACCGAAAGCCGGAGCGGTAGCCGCCACGGTCCGGGCTGTAGTTGTTGCGGTTAGCGGAGGCGACATGGCGGGCATTGTTGCTGAACGAGCCGCCCCGCAGCACACGATAATTAGTGCTATTAAAGTTTATTAATGCTTTAGGGTTAGAATATTCTTTCAAGCACCACTCCCACACATTCCCACTCAGATCCAAGACTCCAAAGGGCGAGGCTCCGTCTGGAAAAGAGCCTACCGCACTGGTCATACCAATACCTGATTCATAGGTATTGCTCTTTGTAGCATCAAACTTACTTCCATAGGGATATGTCCGCTCATCCGTGCCTCGCGCCGCATACTCCCACTCCTCTTCGATAGGCAACCGGATTTCATCCCCCTTCTCCAATAAACCAGCCTCACGGTATTTGGCATCTAACCAACGGGTAAAAGCTACCGCTTGAAACCAAGTCACCCACTCACGCGGATGGTTGTCATATTTAAACTCTTGCTCTCTCATATTTTGCGGTTGATAATCTTTTGGGAAATCCTTCCACCACGTAAGAGTATCATATTCACCCGAAGCTATAAAGGTTTGGAATTGTCGGTAAGTAATAAGATATTTCGCCATCTTGAAGCTATAGCCAAGCGATACTTCCCGACGTGGGTTATCTTTCCAAGTGCTAGAACCCATCACGAATTTGCCGTTGGGAGGCTTGGGAATGTTGCACCATTCAATTTGGGGCAGTTCTATTTCACGCCTACCTACTTGCCGCTTGAAAGTGCCGACACCGGGGCGCGGGTCGCTAAGTAGACTCAAAGCCCGCCCGTAAATGGCCCGTTCGGGCGGCGCAAACCCTTGAGGAGCTTGCAACAAGGCCACCAAAGTATCCGCCACCAACGGACGGAGCGGTGTTTCGATGGCCTTGATAAGGCTCTCCTGCGCCTCTTTCTCGGCGGCTTTTTTAAGCTGGTCTAACACCACCCTAATACGTCGCTCCTCTTCATCCAGTTTTGCCAACCTCTCTTTGGCCTCTGGCAGCCCTGCTTCTGCCGCCTTTTGGAAATCGCGCCGGGCGGCGGCCCGGTTCTTTAAGACTTCATAGGCCAAGCCTCGGTTGTAAGAAGCATTGGTATAATTAGGGCTACACTGGAGCGCAAGGTCATGACTCTGAATAGCTTTTTCGTATTCTTTAAGACTATAGTAAGCTAACCCCCGGTTGTAGTAACCATTGGCAAAGCCCGGTCTAAGCTGGATGGCCCGGTCATAATCCTGAATAGCCCGCTCGTATTTTTTAAGAAAGTAGTAACCATTGCCCCGGTTGAGATAGGCCAGATCAAAGTCAGGTTTAAGCTCAATCGCCCGGTCATAGGCTTCCAGTGCCTGCTGGTACTGTTGCAGGCCAATGTAAGCAAAACCCCGATTGAGGTAGCCATTGGCGGTTTTGGGGAGGGCAATTTCGTGGGTAGGCTCTAGCTTGAGGATCGCTTCACCCACCTCCGTCACCCTATCCCACTCCTGCTTAGTTTCGGCCTCTTCCAATTGGGCTAAGAGTTCGCTAATCTTAGGACCCGCAATGATAGCGTGGAAGCGGAGGGCGATTTCGGTGGCGGTGAGTGGTCGGTCGCCCGGTCTCTTCGCCAAGATTTGGGCCAACCATTCATCCAGCAGGGGCGGATAGATAAGGTTGGGGGCGCGGTCGCGCAGTTTGGGGGGTGGCACATTTTGGTGCTGGTTAGCCAAGGCCATTTGGTTGCCTTGAAACGGGAGAACGCCCGCCAACATTTGATAGAGCAGTACCCCCAAAGCGTAAATGTCACTGGCCTTACCAGCAAACCCCTGCCACTGTTCGGGAGCCATATAGTGCGGAGTGCCGCTAGGCGGCATTTGGTGTAAATCTCTAGTACCAATAGTTTGAGAGTTACTGAGAGCCGCCGCCAAGCCAAAATCGGCCAGCCAAGGTTCCCCCTGCCGATTTAGCAAGATATTGGCGGGCTTAATGTCACGATGAATTAGATGTTTGGAGTGGGCTACATCAATTGCCGCCGCCAAAGGGTCGAGGTAACGGGCCACTTCCTCTAGCGACAAGGGTTGACCTCGTTTAAGTTGATCGGCCAACGAGCCACCTTCGGCCAATTTGGTTACAATATAGGCTAGTTTGGGGCTAAGATCAAATTCAAATATTTGCAAAATGTTCGGGTGATCGAATTGGGCCATTAGGCTGGCTTCCTGCTCCACCTCTTCGCGTACCTGCCGCTCAGCCATTAACTGGTGGTGCAAGAGTTTGATTGCCACCACGCGGGGCGGTTTGAATTTAATATCTTCGGCCTCAAAGACTTCGCCATAAGCCCCCTTGCCCAGCCAACGCACCAGCTTATAATGGCCTGCTATCACCTGCCCAACAGCGACTAACTCGTCGCCTGACGGTGGAAAGGGTTCGGTGTAGCCACTGGAGGGTAGTTCCAAACCCACCCGCGCGGAGTGTTTGACCAGTTCTTGCATCAGGGCGGGGTAGTCATCCGGGCCAGAATAATCGAGGAAGGAGTGGTCGAAGAGGCGGATGGGCAATTCCGTCTCGTCCAACTTCAAGGTAAGCAGGGCAAGACTCTCGGCAGGCTGATTTTCGGCTTGATCGAGTTGGTCGGTAAAATAGTGGTGTAGCTCACCAGAGGCGTTCAGGACAGCACTAGAAAACAAGACCACTAAGACATCGCTAGAACGCAAAGCCTTCGGTACTTCAACGCTCCGCTTCTGTCCGGTAATATTTCCGATATTAATATCGTACCAGCTATGCACCCCATCCTTCAGGAGTTTCTCATGAAGTTCCTTAACTAAGGCGCGATTAGCTTTAGCCCACCAACTCCAGCAGAGAAAGACCCGCAGGCGACGGGTGCGCGGCAAGCTGCTAGGGGAATCGGAAGGAAAAGAATCCACCAATAGCACACGCTGAAAGTTTTCTAAAGCTTGCAATGGTTTAGAGCCGGAATCCACACGCCGTATAAGAGATATAAGCTCTTCTAAAGCTCCGGTATAGTCCAGCAGAGTGTTAACGATATTCGCCAAATCAATTGTATCAGTATCATTTCGAGCAATTTTTGCTATAAGCCTCCCGTTATGTACTTCTCTAAGCAGGTTATCACGACTGGCACGGTTTGCAATACTCGGACACGCCAGCAGTAGTGTGATTAGATCCTGCTTCTTCAGAAAATTACCTCGTAACGTCTTTTCTAAAGCTGAATCGGTGCCCAATTGTAAGCGTAAAGCGGCCAGCTTTTGCGCTTCGGCCCGGCCTTGAGTGAGGGTTTCAGGTGTAACGGGGTTAGCGTCTGGTTGGGTTTCTAGGCTCTTTAGTTCGGTGTAATACTCATTTAGTTGCCTATCAATTCCGGCCTTTTGTTGGTTTAGCCGACGAATTTCTAATACATCGCTCGCGCTAAGCCGGGTAGCCTCAATCACACCCTTGAGATCTAGTGCCTCTTTAGCCAGTTCTATTAGCTGTTTTTTGCGTTGTTCGACAAGTGCAGATGGTATAGCCATTCTCTAAAAACTCTCAGAAGTTGTATAGTTTATAAAAATATAAAATTGTAAGACAACCTTATTATGTATCTTCTCAATAGGTAGGGGTTTATTGAGTAAACCCATCCTACGTTGGGCGTATGCAATACGCCCCTACCACGATTTATTGAGAGGATACCTTATTATAAGATAAATTTTGCTGAATTGCTATAGGGGAGGAAAGCTACCCAACCACTCTTCTAAATCCGGGCTAGTGGCGATACTACCTACCAGATCAGTTAGTTGCGCGGCGGTGTAATGCTCCAGCCTTGACCCAAAATCAGTGGGTAGCTCCTCAGACCCAAAACGACGATTCGCTAGAAGTAGTAGCATC
>JACAUC010000371.1 GCA_013390945.1 Candidatus Chloroheliaceae bacterium | reverse complement strand
GGGATTTCTAATCCCGTTTTCTTGGTTCACCTTGTAGGAGGGATTTCTAATCCCGACTTCTATCTGTCTGGGTCTTATTTGAAAGAACACTAGGAGGGCAATACATAATATTGGCAATAAAGATCAGGCCCGCAATTGAAGCAGAGCAAGAAGAAATTAACCGGATAATAAAAGAAGCCGGGATTAACCCGCGCCAACTCGATTGGCAACGTTTCCTAGTGGCAGACGACGAGGGCAAGGTAATTGCCATCGGACAGGTAAAACCACACGGGGAGGAGGTACGAGAGTTGGCCTCCCTCGCCGTTATACCGGAACACAAAGGGCAAGGGTGGGGCCGAAAAATGGTGGAAGCATTGCTGGAGCAGGAGGAAGGCAAGATTTTCTTAATCTGTAAAAGCCTACTTGAGCCTTATTACAACCGTTTTGGCTTTCACACTTTGAAGTTTAAAGAAATGCCCTCCTATTATCGGCGGTTGTACCTGCTGGCAAACCTTGTGTTACCGATAATGGGTTTATTCCAAAGGCGCAAGTTGCGCCTACTGGTTATGGTTAAGGAAGCGGTTTGAACTTCTGATCTATTTCGTAGTAGGTTTCTTTCTTTCTGATTCGGTTTTGGTGATACGCCCTAGATTCGGGTCTAGCACTACCTCCGGCATATATTCTTTGGGATCTCTAGGTCTAGCCACACCTTCGCTAATCTTCTTTTGCAAGATACCCATACCCTCCATCACGGCCTCCGGTGTTGGAGGGCATCCCGCGATATAGACATCTACCGGGACTATCAGGTCTATACCTTGGATAATAGCGTAATTATTAAAGACTCCGCCACAGCTGGCACAAGCTCCCATCGCAATCACCCACTTAGGATCAGCCATCTGGTCATAAAGTTGGCGCACTACCGGGGCCATTTTAGCCGAAACTCGCCCTGAAACCAACATTACATCTGATTGTCGGGGTGAAAAACGATAGAGCATACCGAACCGTTCCAGACCATCAAAGCGGCTAGAGGAAGCCGCCATTGTTTCGATAGCACAGCAGGCTGTACCTAAGATCAAAGGCCACATTGAGGTATTTTGCGCCCAATTCGCCAGTGTCTCCAGCTTAGCGGTTACGATAGCCCCTAACGGTGTAGCACTTTTCAAGGCTTGGGCCTTCCCAGGCACTATCGCATTATTGGTAAAGAAATCAAATTGATTAAGGTTATTGTTGTCCGTCACCTTTTTGCTCCTATTTAATCGGGATTGGAAAGTCGGCTGACCGCCCTCCTACAGATTTGGATGGTATGGGATATAGTACCACATAAAGTTACAAAGTGTAAGCCTAGATAGAAAACGGATCCATACAAATTGGCCTAAACCCTGTAATGATTCCGCCCCAGGTTGCGTTAAAAAAGTAGTTAGAAATTAGTTAACAGATGGCTAAATATTACAACAAAGCCTGAGATTCGTGAGGAGAGTTTTGTTATGTCAAGAAACGGTCCTTTTGCCCTAGTTAAGGGCGGCCTCCTGATAGCCGTGTTAGTGGCCCTCCTAGCACCTTTAACCTCGCTGGCTTATGCCGATAGTGGCGGTCTGATCCAGATCAACCCGGTCAGTGCCAATGTCTATGTCAAAAGCCAAAGTGTGACAGTAGATATTAGCGACCAACTAGCCACCACCAAAGTTGAGCAGGTCTTTATGAACGAGTCCAGCAGCGACGTAGAGGTGGTTTATCTCTTCCCGGTGCCAGAAAAAGCGGCGATCAGCGATTTTGCAATGTGGGTAGATGGCAAAAAGTTGGAAGCTCAGATTCTCAATCAGCAACAGGCTCGCACGATCTACGAGGGCATTGTGCGCTCCAAACGCGACCCGGCCTTGCTGGAATACGCCGGACAAGGGGTAATCAAGGCCAGTATCTACCCGATTTCCCCCCGTAGCGAAAAGCAGATTCAGTTCCAGTACCGCCAAGTTTTGCCCGTTACTAATGGGTTGGCTAACTTTACCTATCCGCTTAGCATCGGCAAATTTAACTCCCGCCCGGTACAGAATTTGGCCGTTACCATCAACCTAAGCTCGAAGAATGGCTTAAAGGCCATCTACTCACCCAGTCATACCGTCGCGATTAATCGCAAAAGTACCAATGCGGCCACTATCTCCTTTGAGCAACGCAGTGTCGTACTGGATCGCGACTTCAACCTTTACTACAGTGCCGCCGAAGGCGATTTCGGGCTAAACTTCCTGACCTACAAAGATATTGGCGCACCGGACGAAAACCCTTACTTTATGCTGCTGGTTTCACCCAAATTTGCCGAACAGAACCAGACCACCGAAGTAGTGGCAAAGGATGTTATTCTAGTATTGGATAATTCTGGAAGTATGGAGGGTGAGAAAATCACCCAAGGCCGCCAAGCGTTGTTGCGGGTATTGGATGGTTTGGGTCAGCAGGATCGGTTTAACGTCATCGTCTTTAACAGTACTGTCTTTGGCTTTGCCGAGGGGCTACAAACGATGGATCGTCGCGATGCAGCCCGCACCTACGTCAACGGTATCCGCACCGAAGGGGGCACCGACATCAACACCGCTCTGCAAACGGCCCTAAATCAAGCTCAAACCGGACACCAAGCAAATCGGCCCCAAACAATTATCTTTCTCACCGACGGTCAGCCGACCAGTGGTATCACCGGGATTGACCAAATTCTCGCCAATACTCAAAAGAGTATCTCTAGTGATGTACGCCTCTTTACCTTTGGGGTAGGGTTCGATGTAAATACGACGCTGCTAGATACATTGGCGAGCCAAAACCGGGGAACCGCCGATTACGTTAAGCCTAGTGAAGATGTGGAGGCCAAAGTCTCCGAACTTTACAGCCGCATCAGTCGCCCGGTCTTGACTAACCTAGCGGTAGAATTTTCCGGCCTAACGACCGAGGATTTTTATCCCCAGCCGTTGCCCGATCTCTTCTTGGGCTCCCAACTGGTTCTAACCGGACGTTTCAAGAGCCGCAGCGGGACAACCTTGCCTACTACCACCACCGCCACCCTTAAAGGCTTTGTCAATGGAAAGTCAGTTTCAGTGGATTATCCTGACCTAAAGCTAGAAAGCGACGATTCCTCGCGCTCGTTTATTCCGCGCCTATGGGCCGGACGCAAGGTAGGCTACCTCCTGACCCAAATCAAGACTAACAGTAACACCGCCGGACAACGTGAGTTAGTAGATCAAGTGACCAAGTTGGCCCTAAAATATGGCATTGTTACCCCTTACACCAGCTTTTTGGTCAAAGAAGATCAGCCGATAGTATCATCACCGCCCATACCGGGCCAGCCTCTACCACCGGGCTTTCCGATACCGACCCCTAGCGCAATCGCTTTGGGTGGCGCGGAATATCAGAAGGCTGCCGCCACTAGTGTCGCCTCGGCTGCAAACGCCGCACCGCAAAGTGGAGCCTCCGCCGTCAGTAACAGTAGCCAAGCCAACGACCTTGCCAACGGCAACGTGGTTCCCGCTGCCCCTACTGCCGCCGCCGCTGCTAGAGTAGTTGGTGGATCGGGTACACCCACCAGTCAGGAAGTAGCCAGCAGTGGCTCGATCAAATATGTGGAGAATAAAACCTTCATCTTGAGAAGCGGTATTTGGACAGATACTTCTTGGAGCGGCACTGGAGAAATAGTCAAAATACCCTTTAATAGCGACGATTATTACAAGTTGCTAGGAGACAAACCGCAGTGGGGCAAGTATTTCTCGGTTGGTGACAAAGTACTGGTAGTGCTGGAAGGCAAGGTTTATCAGGTAGTAGAAGCAAGTGCTACTGCCAGTGGCACACCCTCAACTAGTGGTACGACGGTAGTTCCTCAAACCACCCTTAGCACCATTGCGGTCACGCCATCAACAACCAGAGTAACCGTAGCAGGTGGCCCAATCACGATTGATACTGGCACACCCGGCTCCAATTTCACCGGAACGGCTGGTTCAAGTTCACCCACGACCACTACTATTGGTAAGGCCAGTGATAGTTCGGGAGCAAGTTGGGGGCTATTTGCCCTAGCGGGTCTAGTAATAATCGGAGGGATTGGAGCAGGCGTATTCATCTTCAAACGCCGCCCCGGATAGATCTTTGTTAGAGAAGATCAACCGACGGAGCGGCATCCCACTCATTTCACACCGTCTTGTGGGATATTGCTCCGCCAATTGATCTTCCTACTCACACCGTC
>JACAUC010000370.1 GCA_013390945.1 Candidatus Chloroheliaceae bacterium | reverse complement strand
TTGCCCCCAAAATTGTAGGAGGGATTTCTAATCCCGATTGTTCTTGCCCCCAAAAATTGTAGTAGGGATTTCCAATCCCGATTGTTCTTGCCCCCAAAATTGTAGGAGGGATTTCCAATCCCGATTTGTGGCAAGACCAATCGGGATTGCCACTACTTCTGCTCCGTTGCTAACAGAGGCAATTGAACTACAAAGGTGCTGCCCTCACCGGGACTGGAAGTGACGGTAATGGTACCTCCGTGTGCCGAGACGATTTGCTGGGAGATATAGAGCCCCAATCCTAAGCCTGCCGACGGTTTGCCGTGTGCTACCTGATAGAAACGTGAGAATATTTCAGAAAGATGTTCTGGTGCAATACCATCCCCGTTATCGGTGACTCTTATTTCAGCTTGATCCCCTACTTGCCTAATTTTTACCTCGATGGTGCTGCTGCTAGGGGCGTGTTTGATGGCATTGATGAGCAGGTTGAAGATTACCTGTTGCAAACGAGCGGTATCCCCGTTGACTACCAGCGACTCGCTGCCGTCAGCCTCTAAGGTAATGGTCTGTTTAGTGGTCAAGCCCTGTCCTAGCTCGACGGTCTCGGCCAAAATAGTCTCTAGTTTTACTGGAACTAGTTGAAGCGCGACTTTGCCACTCTGAATCGCGGAAACATCGCGGATGTCGTCAATTAGTCGGGTTAAGCGCTTGCCTTGAACGAGCGCATGTTCTACGTAGGGTTGTATTTTATTACCCTCCGGGTGTGCCTTACACCAATTGTTGAGCAGTTGGAGATAGCCTTGAATGACGGTCAAGGGGGTGCGGAGTTCGTGATTGGTGATGGAGAGGAACTGTTCTTGTAGATGGCGTAAACTGCGCTCGCTAACGTCACGGATGACTACTACCTCGTACTGAAATATGCCCTCCAGTTGCACTGGTTGTCCAAGTGCCTCATACCAACGGCGGTTTCCCTCTCCTTGCCTAGACGTAAAAGTGATATTGAAGGGTTCCGCTAGGGCGGCTCGTCTCTGGGGGAGTGCTTCGGGTGGCAGTGGAATGCCCTTCTCATCCTCTAGGATCAAGTTTGCCGCTTGTTCCACGCCCTTGCCAAACATCTCGGTATAGGCATTATTGGTTAACCGGATTGAACCATCGGGGTTGACCACTAGCACCGCATCGGCCATACCAGTTAGGATGGCCTCTAACTGCGCCCTTTCTTTTTCACTATGTTTTTGTTGGGCTTCCAGTGAGGTACTGAGGCGCTGGAGTTCGTTGCCTCGGGCCAGTAGGTCGGCGTTAGAGGTATTCAACTCTTCGACAGTGGCCTGTAATTCCTCGTTGAGGGTCTCCAACTCTTCGTTGGTGGCCTGCATCTCTTCGTTGAGGGTTTCAGCCTCTTCGGTGGCGGCTTGGGCTTCTTCGCTTCGGAGCAAAAACTCTTCGGTCTTCCAGCGCAACTCGGCGTTGGCATTGCTTAACTCTTCATTGCCTGCCACCAAGGTGCGGTTAGTCTCCACCAGAAATTCCATCTGCTGGCTATGATGAACGGCAGTCTCCTCTGTTTGGCTTTTGGCTTTGGTGATGGCGGCATTGGCCTGTTCTAAGCGCTCATTGGTGCGCTGTAGTTCGGCATTGCTGGCTTGGAGTGAGGCCACCATCTGGGCTAATTCGGCGGTCTGGGCGACCTGTTGAGCTTGAGCTTGTTCGAGTTTACGTAGGGTCAAGGTATTAGGGGTAATGTCAGTTATCACCAATAGAGCTAGGCGGGTGAGGCTCTCTTCTCCGGTCTCTACTTGAGGATAGCAGGTGATTTGGAGAAAGGTCTGTTCGCCCGTAACCAAATGGGGTACTTCCACTTCCTCCAGCGTGGTAATCTCTTGCTCGCAGATGGTTCGCCGGATCATATTAGCGAGGGGGCGAGGGGAGAGTCGTTGAGCTAGATGAACCAAATCCTCTCCGATGGCGGGGGTATGGATGCCCAACAAGCGGCGGGCGGCGTTATTGATCTCCTGAATATCAAAGCGTTGGTTTACCACCACTACTCCTACCGGAAGTTTAAGCAGCAAATCTTCCCGTGCTACTCTAGCTTGTTGTACTTTTTGTTGTACTTGGAATAGATCGCGCGTAGCGAAGCGGTAGGATCGCGCTCGATTTACCTTTTGGTCTTTGTCCAGCAAAGTAGCCCCACTGATACTGCCCAGATTTGGCAGGAAGAGTTGCTGGCTTCCCTGACGACGGTAGATTTTGTGGGGATATTGCGTGGTTAGCGGAGGCACAAATAGCTCTGGTAATGAATTGATGGCCTCTGTCCGACCCAGCACCAGATAGCCACCTTCGCGCAAAGCGAAAGCAAAGCGGTGGAGGATATGCTGTTGGTATTCCTTGCTGAAATAGATCAAGACGTTGCGGCAGACCACCAGATCAAGCCTAGGGAAGGGGGCATGTTGGCCTAGGTCGTGTTCGCCAAAGACCAGCAGGTTACGAATCCATTTTTTTATCTCGTAGTTGCCATTTTGGTGGCGGGTGAAGGAACCTGTTACCCATTTCTCCGGGAGGCGGGCTAATGCGATTGCGGGATAAATGCCGCGCCGGGCAAAGGCAATGGCATCGGGGTCTAGGTCGGTGGCAAAAATTTTGATGGTGAAGTGTTCTAGTTGGTTCCCTAGTACCTCGCCCACTAGAATTGCTAGGGAATAAGCCTCCTCCCCGGTGGCACAACCCGCCGACCAAATCCGTAGTTCGTTGCCTTGTGTCTGACTAGTAGTGACCAGTTCCGGTAGCAAATGTTCCCGTAAATAGTTAAATAACTCAGGATCGCGCATAAATTCGGTGACTTTAATTAAAAAATTACTGATGAGTTGTTGATATTCTTCTGGATGGGCTTCGAGGTATTTCAGATAGCCCTGTAAGTTGACCGTTTCGGTGGTGGCGATACGGCGCTGAAGCCTCCGCAAAATCGTCGCAGGCTTGTAAGAGCGAAAGTCAAGACCGCTATGTTCCCGTACTTGGTTTAGAAACGGCTGAAGCTCATTTTCAAGCTCTACTGGTTGGGATGACTGGTGGAATTGGGTGGCTACCGGGATACCTGTTACTAGGTTTACCAAAATAGTACCAATCCGGTCTAGGTCGGCCACAATATCCACTGATTGAGAGGCGAGTGAGCGGGGCATACCGGGATAGGCGGCGGTGGCCGGGTCTTGGATCAGTACCGTGCCGCCAAGTAGGTTGACCGTCTCGGCCCCGGCAGTACCATCGGTGCCAGTTCCGGTCAAAATTACCGCAATCAGCTTTTCGCCGTAGACTTCTGCTGCGCTGCTGAGTAGCAAATTAATCGAGGGTTTGGAGCGTCCTTCGCCCATTTCGCCAGGCAAAATAGCTACTTCGTGATCGGTGATTTGGACGTGACGGTTGGAGGGTACTACATAGATTGTGCCGGGTTGCAGAACCACATGTTCCCAAACGGTGACTACCGGCAAGGAAGATTGGCGGGTCAGAATTTCACCAAGGTGGCTTGGGCGGTTGGGATCGAGGTGTTGGGCTATGACAATCGGAACCGGAAAGGACGAAGGTAGGGTAGTAACTAGCTTGGAGAGGGCTTCAATTCCACCTGCCGAGGCGCCTATTACCACCAATTGAAATAGGGTTTCTAGGTCAGACATATTGCACCTGCCTTTAAGTTAGGTTTCAAACCGTGCTGCATCAGTTTTATTTTGGAGCCTAGTCTGAATAAGGCTCTATCGTAAAACCAGTTTGAAAGGTACCTAAGCTCTTGTCTTTTCGTTAGATAAAACCTATTGGGGGTATTATAGCTCTTACTTAGAATTGAAGGTTGCCTACTTAATTTGGTTTTAAAAGCTTTTACCCCCCCCATAATTAGACTTATAATAGCAATAATTATAACAGCCCCGTTAAATAATGCTATTATTACCGCACTTTTAATTGTCCTATTCCCTATTGATAATTGAATTGAGGAAATTGGTTGCTTTGCCTAATTTGGTTTTGCAAAGAGAGTTCCTAATTCAGCTACTTTGAACTGCTGATGGTGATAGGACTTATCAGCAACGGTTTGTTAACCAAAAGTATATGCAGCTATCTACATAAGTATATTATACCACAGATGAGTCCCTTTTTCCAGATGGACACATAGGTGAATCTGCGTTGAGTTTATTTGCACCTCCCTTAAAATGTATCCTCGCAAAATTTCGTGGTAGGGGCGTATTGAATACGCCCAAGATGAGGCTAACCCAC
>JACAUC010000369.1 GCA_013390945.1 Candidatus Chloroheliaceae bacterium | reverse complement strand
AAACATTGATGAGATTATGTTAGCTTGATGCGTATGGGGCGTATTGCATACGCCCCAACTTAGGATGGGTTTACTCAATAAACCCCTACCTATTGAGAAGATGCCTCTGACCATTCTAGCAGTAGATAGTTGTTGTATAATAACCAGTAAATAGAAAATTAATCTGGCCTCTTTGAAACCCAAATTTATAGGAAGAAGCTAAACATGGTGGCTGAGTATGAGATACGCTGTAGTGACTTACTGCATGGTCTAGCGACGCTAAAGAATGAAGCGGTGGACTTAACCGTAACCTCTCCACCATACAACATCGGGAAAGAATACGAGTCTCAACTACCCCTAGATGAATACCTAAATTGGTGTGAGACTTGGATGCGGGAGATCTACCGGGTAACTAAACCAAATGGGGCGTTCTGGCTCAACCTTGGCTATCTGGAAATTTCAGGAAAAGGACGAGCCGTACCAATTCCATATCTCTTATGGGATAAGTCACCTTTTTATTTGATTCAGGAAGTGGTCTGGCACTATGGGGCCGGGGTAGCAAGCAAAAAGGCGTTCTCACCTAGAAATGAAAAATGGCTCTGGTTTGTCAAAAACCCCCAAGCTTACACTTTTAATTTGGATCAAGTGCGCGACCCGGAGGTCAAATACCCAAATCAAAAGAAGAATGGCAAGTTGAAATGCAATCCTCTAGGAAAAAACCCCGGAGATGTTTGGATCATCCCAAAAGTTACTTCTGGAACCAACCGCGCCTCTAAGGAACGCATGGATCATCCGGCCCAATTTCCGGTGGCCGTAATTGAGCGGATTATATTGGCCTGTAGCAATGAAAATGAGCTAATATTAGACCCTTTTCTCGGTTCCGGTTCCACTATGGTGACTGCTTACTTGAATGGAAGGCGGTGCCTTGGTTTTGAGGTTCGCGAAGATTATGTCAAAATGGCACAAACTAGAATGGAGTTAGTAGCCAATGCCCCCATACAAACCTGCCTCTGACATTGATAGCAAAACCCTAAAATTGGCACAATCCTTCTCAATTGGTAGGGGTTTATTGCATAAACCCCACTCACCTTGGACGTATCCAATAAACCCCTACCACGAGTTATTGAGAGGATGCAATGTCGCTTAGGGCTTACCCAAACTGGCCTTGAAGAAGGTCTCAAATTGCTTTAGATACTCCTGCTGATAGAGTGTTACACCCTGAGTATGATCCGCGCCCTCTAACAACCAACTACCGACGATATTATTTCCACCTGCCTCTTTCAGACGGTAGAAATCGGCAACCGGGATCATTGCATCGGCCTTACTGTGTACTAAAAAGATACGCCTATCGTGCAGAGTACGCAAAACTTGTTCAGGACGAAGCTCAGCCACGTTAAAGTCCAGCAAAATCTGGCCTGCCATAAAAATACCCGGTAGAAAGAAAGCTGGTAGACCTTTTTCGACAGGCATTCGCTCGGTTGCCAGTTGTCCAAAATCGGCATAACTGGAATCACTAAAGATCGTCTTTATCTCGGACGAATGACCCAATGCCAAAAGTGATGCCGCTGCACCCATACTAACTCCGTAGAGACCCACATTTTCAGCCACCAAGCCTTTATTCTTCACAAAGTTGAAAGCTCCCACAGTATCCCAAGACTCATATTGACCATAGAAATAGAGGTTGCCATCAGAGGCTCCATGCCCACGCAAATCAAAAAGTAGCAAATTGTAACCCATATTCCAAAGGTCTTTACTCAGGTATAGTCGCTCCATCCGACTCTGCTCTCTGCCATGAACCACAATTATAGCCTTATCAGAGGCTGGATTAGGAATCCACCAACCTCGCATAGTTAAATGATCTTTTGCGGCTGAAGGAAAGTTAACCTCCTCATAAGTCAACCCATAGTCCGCCGGAGTGCTTTTGAAGGAGGTGATTCGGTTGGGAACTTGAGCAAAGGCGTAGGCTCCATAAACCGATATTCCCACATAAACCAATATCATAACCACCACTAACACCAGTGGCACAATCCAAAAGAGGTTCTTTACCTTTTTGGGATTGGGTTTAGATACTACTTTAGGTCTCCTTCTCATTCCTTATCCTCTCAAATAACAAACCTAAAAGCGATCCCGCCGAATCAACGCCCGAATATAGAGAAAAAGCCAAATCATAATCGAGGCTGAGAGACTAAGGGCCAACGCATAGAGCAACCGGGATACAGGTTCGTGAACACTATCTTGGTCCAAAAATGGGAAAATGACCGAAATGAAAATAATAGTAAAAGTAACTGCGCCCATCGCACTAATAAGCTGACGTGACACCCGGCTCTCCAGTTCCCGACGATTAATTCCTTTTTTAATATCCAGACTTAGACTTCGCAACCGATTGTTAAGCTGATAGAAGGGCAGATAGAGGCTAGGTAAAATATGTGGTTGGTAGTCTGGCTCTGCTTTACCGTCCGCTTCTAGTTTTATCCTCTCAAAAACCTCGCCCGTCTGAAGTAAAAGGCGAGCCTCCCGTAGCTGAATCGTGCGCCGATGTTGAGATTTTGCGCGTTTCGGCTCTTGCCAACGTCGCCAGTATTCCACTAGTAGCCCTTGCAAAAGAGCCTCCAAGGGCTTCGGCCCGACCACTACCCGTTGAGCATACTTCAGGTAGAGTAGACAGAGCAACAAACGGGGATCACGGTGCAAACGCTGAGCCTCCTCATTCAAATGGTGATCTCCCGCCAAAAACAGGGAAATGGCTGCTTCACTCTGCAATTGGTCGCTGAGTTGCAAGCCCACAAAACCAATCGCCAGCAGCCCAATCAAACCCTGTAACAAAGCCGAGAGTACCTGTGATCCTGCTTCAAAGTTGAAAGGTAGCAAAAAGAAAAAGAGCGTTCCCAAAATGAAGAGTAAACCAAAAAAAAGCTCTGTCCGCCACTCCCGACCTAAAACCAACCCTTGCCTCAATTTACCCCAGCGAGCCAACCGAACCAATTCGTTCATCCAAGCCCGAAAAGTGGTTTGCTCCAATAGTTCCGCTTCTTGGCCCCGTGCCAAATTCCATTCGGTTAATAAATGCTGCATCTCTGGTTGGCGGAGTAAGGCCGCAAAAAAGAAGCAACGCTGCTGCCCTACCGGGCTGACCGCCGCAGCATAAGCGGTGGTGGCCTCGCCATAGAGTCGAGCCATCTCTTGCGGGTTGGACGCTTGTTCCGCCTCGGCTTCCAATCGTCGAGCCTTTTCCAATTCTGGCGGTAGTGCGGGTGAACGTTGGAGCGCGTGTTGGGCGCAAAAATTCAGGATATTTTCGAGTAAGTGCCGATTGCCTTTGGCGTGATGCGGGTTATGCTGTGAGCTAAGGCCACCTGCACCAAAAATTGCCATATCACCTAACGCAAAAATCCAGCCCGCCTCAGAGCGGGCCAGAACTACTACTGGATGGAGGCTATTTTCCCGACCCGGATAGAGGGCCAACACCTTCACCTCACGAGCATGCGGCAATAGTTCCAAATCGCAAATACCTTTGAATGAAATGGAAATAACCCCATCGGTCAGGCCCGGCACTATTTCCAGCAAATTCTTATCAGCTACCTGCACTTCCCGGCCCGGCCAAGCGTAATTGCCAAAGACTACCCCTGCCGGACGAGTCACTTCGCTCAGGTTATTTCCCCAATTACGATCACCACCCTCCTCCTGCAAGACCAGCAAACAACCGCCAGTGGTACAATAGTTTCCAAGTGCCACCAGTTCGTCGGGGGAATAGGGTTTAGTCGGAATGGGCAATATTACCAAAGTGGCGGCCTGAAGCACGACTGGATCGAGCTTTCCAAGGCAAGCCTCAACTTCAAAACCAGCCTCGTTTGCTATCACCGACAGCATTGAAAGGCTATGTAGTGTTGGGTTATCTAACTGAAAATAATTTTCGTGACCTTGGTCTATTATTATTTTTGGCACGTTTCTCCGACCTTATATCTAAAATCGGGATTAGAAATCCCTCCTACACATCGAGATTAGAAATCCCTCCTACACATCGAGATTAGACACATCGAGATTAGAAATCCCTCCTACACATCGAGATTAGACACATCGGGATTAGAAATCCCTCCTACACATCGAGATTAGACACATCGGGATTAGAAATCCCTCCTACACATCGAGATTAGACACATCGAGATTAGAAATCCCTCCTACACATCGAGATTAGACACATCGGGATTAGAAATCCCTCCTACACATCGAGATTAGACACATCGGGATTAGAAATCCCTCCTACACATCGAGATTAGACACATCG
>JACAUC010000368.1 GCA_013390945.1 Candidatus Chloroheliaceae bacterium | reverse complement strand
TGAGTACCATCCTAAAGACCAGTCTGCGTGTAAAGCCGGTATGAACCTTGCCTTATGGATCAAGCTGAGATGGGTTTATGCAATAAACCCCTACTAATCTGTTTCGTTTTGAGCAGCTTTGGCCGCATAGCGGAGGGTACGTGCTTCCTCTTCGGCACTCTCTTTATCCATTAGGGCTTGATGTACTTGCCGTTCCAGCCGACTCAACACCTCCGTGAAAGCGACGATTAGTTCGTTAAGCATAAAGCCATTCTCCTCGTCGGTCTTAATTTTACGAGTAGCCATCTTTTGAAAGAGTTGTTTGAGCATGGCTTGTAAGGGAGCAGCCTGATTTTGGTTAATTAGTTCCAAATCAATCATTTGCGAAAGCAGCATGAGGCAACGCAATTGCTCATTCTCGTCTAGGGCTCGATTGAGGCGGAGCAATAGAAAATCAAAGAGGCTACGAGCCAACTTCAAGCTTTTGAGACGCACGGCTTGTCCTAGCCACCAATGCACTAACCCAAAGTCCGAACGTTCAGAACGACCTACTTCCAGTTGTAGCATAATTGAAATCAGAGGCGAATCTTCTAGCACACTTAAATTTAGCTCCAAATATTTGACCAAACGGGGTACAAGGGGGCGGTCTGGCTGACTTAGCAAGAGCGCAAAACTTTCCACTACCCGTTCATTTTTGGAGCGCATTGCTGCCAGAGCTTGTGTCACGCGGGTAATGGTGGCCGGATCACGTTCCACGCTGCGGCTTTCTAGCAGACGTGCTACTTCCACCAACCCCTCTTTACGGGCCTCGCGGCTCGCTTCGTCGCGGGGTTCCATCTCCATCAAGGCTGTTAGCAATTGGATAATACGGGTGGTAAGTGATGCCGGGGGCCAAGGATAGCCGCTACCAAGGGCTAAATTTGCTAGGTTTGGCTCCTTTTGGACGATCCAGCGCACAAAATCAAGCTCACGGGCAAGTCGAGTGGGGTCATTGTCTAGGTTGGTGGTCACTTGCTCGATAGATTTACCCAAAATTTCAAACTGACGTAGTTCGACCAGTCGGTCTAACACCAATTCGGCTAGGGCTAGATCAGAGATAAAACTACCCCGAAGCCAGCGCAGCAAGGTTGGTGAGATTACGCTCTCTTCTAGCAGCAGTAGGGCGACCTCATTTCGGATACGGGCATCCTCAATGCGCTCTAGCCCAAGGCCGCCATTGGCTTTTTCTTCGATGCGGACCAGTAATTCGACTTTGGAAAGTGCCTTTTTCTGGTAGGCTATTACCAGTGCCTCAAATTGAAGCGTTACCGCTACCATCGGTTTGCTGGCTACTTGCAACAGATACTCTTTGGCCTCTTCTGAAAGAGTCTCTTCAGGCTCTATCAAGCGAAGTTGCCGCCGAAAATCGGCTAGATCGAATGGCAGCGTGGTGTTTGAAGGAGTGGCAGGAGTGCTGGTTCGGGCCGGTGGGATTGGGCGAGAGACCGCTTGAGTTTTAGTGGTAGTTCGCAGGTCATTGGTAGGAGCCGGGGTTTGTTTTGGTGTTTCGGACGGGCGAGCGACTGGCGTAGAATTAGCCGAGGGTGCGGGTGGAACAGGAACCGCTCGAGGAGTTTCTAGGCGGCGCACCAACACTTTACTACCCTGCAAAGTAATATCCAGCCAAACTGAATTTTTTAGCTTGGGTAAGGCTTTACCCCACCAGATTTTGAATTGTTCTGGACTACTCACTAGCGTGGACTCGATCAAAACGCGCTCAATATCCGGTCTTTCCAGTGGAGCCGAAGATTGACCGATGGCGCGAATGATTACGGCGGCGGGATCTTCCTGCATCAGACGAAGTGCTTCTACCTTATGCTCAAAAGCAAAGACTCGCAGACCATCCGGGTGATCGCGCTGGGTGCGCCTCAAAATATCGAGGCTCATAAAGTGACTGGTTCGATTCTTAAAGTCTAATTCAAAGCCGGGCTTACCTTCACGCTCGGCTGGACGCATAATTTTACCTACTCCAAAGCTACTGTGAAAGATGTAATCTCCCGCCTTGAATTCAGTTTCGTTCATTAGTCCCCTCAAATAATTTATCTACAGCTTAACCGCTGGTGATCCTACTAATATAGTAGGCGATTATGTTATAATTGGTAGTCGGATTACCCTAGGCTCCATTATACCCTATTTTTGGCCTAGGAAAAAAAGGAAATTGATTAACAAAAAATGTTGTACGACAGAGCAAAGATTTTTGTGAAGGCCGGAAACGGTGGCGATGGTTCAGCCTCGTTTCGGCGGGAGAAGTTTATCCCCTTTGGTGGACCAGACGGTGGCGATGGTGGGCGAGGTGGCTCGGTCTATCTTATTGTAGATACTGGCCTTAATACCTTACTTCCCTTTAAGTATAAGCAACACTTTAAGGGCGAGTCGGGTGGAGCCGGACACAAGCGGCAGATGCACGGGGCGGCAGGTGATGACCTTTATATAAAAGTTCCACCGGGAACCGTCTTTTATACCGAGCCTGACCCGGAACACCCCGAAGACCCGGTTAGGCAGGGCGACTTGACCGAGCCGGGACAGAGCATAATGGTGGCCCGGGCCGGAAGAGGTGGTTTAGGCAATACCCACTTCAAAACTTCCAGCCACCAAGCCCCTAAGATGGCTCAGAAGGGCGAGCCAGGCGAAGAACGCTGGATTAGGCTAGAGTTAAAGCTAATTGCAGATATAGGGCTGGTCGGCTATCCTAATGCGGGTAAGAGTACCTTACTGGCGGCAGTCACTTCGGCCACACCGAAAATTGCCAACTATCCCTTTACTACTCTGGAACCTAACTTGGGGGTAGTGACCCTTGATGACGAGTTTAGTTTTGCAATGGCCGATATTCCGGGTTTAATCGAAGGAGCTTCGCAAGGCGTGGGGTTGGGCCACGAATTTCTGCGCCACATCGAGCGCACCCGCATGTTGGTACATATCATTGACGGCAGTGGTCAGGAGGGGCGTGACCCTATCAGCGACTTTGAGCAGATCAACAAAGAACTGGTGGATTATGAAGCAGCCCTGGCCGAAAAGCTCCAGTTGGTTGTAATCAATAAGTCGGATATGCCGGAGACTCAGGAGAATTTACCGCGCTTGTTGGTTTACTTCAAAAAGCTAGGGATTGAAACCCACGTCATCTCGGCGGCGGGACGGATAGGCACTAAGGAATTGATGAGCAAGGTAGCCGCCCGTCTCAAGGAACTACCCCCTGTTGGGCCGCTTATTCCCGATGCCCTGAGCGAGGGTATTCCAGTACTCACCCCCGGTACTATAGATCAGGATGCCTTCACGGTGATCCAAGAAGGGCCGGACGAATATCGGGTACGTGGCAAGAGGATCGAAAGGGTAGTAGCCATGACCGATATGAATAGCGAAGAAGCCTTGCGGCGGCTACAACTTACCCTCGAAAAGATGGGTATTAGCCGAGCGTTGGAACGCGCCGGAGTCAAAGCTGACGACGTGGTACATTTTGGACGACAAGAATTAACTTGGCAGAATGAAGAGATTATCCGTTACACAAATAAGAAGAGGACTTAGATGCCCGAATATAACGGCTATGGCGTAATCTGGGATGTAGATGGAACGCTGGTAGATACCGGGGAGATGCACTTTGCTAGTTGGGTACAATTGGCAAAGGATCACGGTAAACCTTTTACCCGTCAGATGTTCAAAGATACTTTTGGACGACGCAATCCTGAAATTATTGCCGAGGTTTTTGGTACTCACTATACCCCGGAAGAGGTCAGTGCCATGGGATACAGCAAGGAGGAGTATTACCGGGCTTCAGCTAAACATGGAGTGGATTTGTTGCCCGGTGTACGTCCCTTGCTAGAGGCGTTACATGAGGCTGGTTTTAAGCAGGCGATTGGTTCCAGCGCACCACGCCAGAATGTAGACCTAATCTTAGATTTAACCAAGGCACATCGCTATTTTGAGGCCATTGTAACCATGGAGGATACCACTCGTGGCAAACCCGACCCGCAGGTCTTTCTGGTGGGGGCTGAAAAACTGAGCCTTGCGCCAGAAAAGTGTCTGGTAATGGAGGATGCAGTGGCCGGAATAGAGGCCGCTCATGCAGGCGGAATGAAAGCAATTGGTATTAGCTTTGTCGGTCATCATCCCGAACAGACCCTCAAAGAGGCCGGGGCAGAGCTAGTTGTCAAAACTTTAGCAGAGGTTTCGGTGGAGACGGTGCTTAACATCCTGAAGTAGGGTCTCAAAAAAGCGTGTTAGGGTCAGCGTATAAAAACGTGTTAGGGGCGGGCGTATAAAAACGTGTTAGGGGCGGGCGTATAAAAACGTGTTAGGGGCGGGCGTAT
>JACAUC010000037.1 GCA_013390945.1 Candidatus Chloroheliaceae bacterium | reverse complement strand
TCTAATCCCGACGTGGTTGCCCAAAATCGGGATTGGAAATCCCTCCTACAAGAGGTGGGTTTTAGCCTAAATCTTTGAGCCGGTGTTCGAGTTTACTTAACCGCTCTTGGGCTGTTACCTGACGCTCGCGCTCTTTGGCGACTACGGCGGCAGGCGCACGTTGGGCAAAATTTGGATTTGAGAGGGTCTTTTCACACTTTTCCACGTCGCGACGGGCCTCCTCAATCTCCCTACCCAAACGGGCGCGTTCGGCATCGAGGTCAAGTAAGCCCGAAAGGGGTAGATAAATTGTGGCGGCAGTAGTCACCAGAGCTAAAGCTTGAGCAGGTGGTGTCTCGATGGTATCTACAATAGTCAACTTTTGGGGATCGATTCCAGCCAACCGCACCAAAGTCTCGGTTTCACGCTCGAAAAACACTTTAAGCGAGGGTTTGACCAGCACAATTGCCGCCACTTTTTTGCTCTCCACCTTAGCCTCCACCTTAGCATTGCGAACGCCCCGAATGGCCTCGCGAAGTGCCTCAAATTGGGTTAGCGCCTCCCTATCAATCTGGCTTTCATCGGGTTGGGGCCAAGCGGCAATGATAAGGCTCTCCCCTTGGTGGGGTAGGTAGTGCCACAATTCCTCGGTAACAAAGGGCATAAAGGGATGAAGCAGACGCAAAGCACCTTCCAGCACCCCGGTCAAAGTGGCCTGCACTTGAAGTTTTTCGGTGCTATCCTGACTATTGAGCCGGGGTTTCGAGGTCTCGATATACCAATCGCAGAACTCGCCCCACAGAAAATCGTAGATTAACCGCCCGGCTTCACCCAACTGATAGCCTTCCAACAAGCGATTCACATCTGCCACTAGTGTATAGTACTGGCTCACAATCCAGCGGTCGGCTAGAGGAGCCGCAACATCTAGCTTTGGAGCCTGATATTCCAACTGAGCCGTACCACTCAGGGTAATGAAGCGGGTAGCGTTCCAAATCTTGTTGGCAAAGTTGCGGCTATCGGTTAGTTTGGTACGGGAAAGCTTACTATCATTGCCGGGAGTGCTGCTGGTCAGCAAGGTAAAGCGTAGGGCATCCGAGCCAAACTCGGCGGAAGTCTCCAGAGGATCAACCACATTACCCTTACTTTTGCTCATCTTCTCACCCTTCTCGTCGCGCACTAAACCATGCAGGTAGACGGTGTGAAAAGGCACTTCTCCCCTAAAATGTAGCCCAAAGATGACCATGCGGGCCACCCAAAAGAAGATAATGTCATAGCCCGTCTCCATTACCGCAGAGGGATAGAAATAGTCCAACTCCTCCGTCTGAGCGGGCCAGCCCAAGGTGGAAAAAGGCCACAAACCACTGCTAAACCAAGTATCCAACACATCAGGGTCTTGCCAAAGGTCGGTACTGCCACAGTGGTCGCACTGGTCTAGCGTCTCTTCGGCAGTCGCGCTAGGCTGATTGCACTTGCGGCAGAAGTAGATCGGGATGCGATGGCCCCAGAAAAGCTGGCGCGAGATCGGCCAATCATGAATATTTTCGAGCCAATCGGTGTAAATCTTCTTGAACCGTTCCGGCACAAATTTTATCCGACCATCTTGAGCCGCTTCTAGGGCAGGCTGGGCCAAAGGTTGAATCTTCACCCACCATTGCTCTTTCACCAACGGCTCAATCGGCACCCCTGCTCTTTGGCTGTACGGCACATTGTGGCGATAGGGTTCGGTTTTGACCAACAGACCCGCTTGCTCTAAATCCTTGACCACCTGCTTGCGGGCCACAAAGCGTTCCAACCCGGCATAGGCTCCACCATGCTCATTAATTGTGGCATTGGGGTTCATTATATTGATAATCGGCAGGTTATGGCGTTGCCCAATCTCGAAATCGAGCGGGTCATGGCCGGGTGTCACCTTCACGGCCCCGGTTCCGAATTCACTCTCCACCGCATCGTCCGCCACCACCGGAATCTCCCGATTCATCAGGGGGAGCAGCAACATTTTACCCACCAAATCTTTATAGCGTTCGTCGGCAGGATGCACCGCCACCCCTGTATCGCCTAGCATCGTTTCAGGTCTGGTAGTGGCAACCGTCACATAGCGTCCAGCGTGATCTTTCACCGGGTAAAGGATATGCCAGAGGAAGCCGTCCTCTTCCAACATATCCACTTCCAAATCGCTGATTACCGTCAGACTACCCGGACACCAGTTGACAATCCGTTCGGCGCGGTAGATCAAGCCTTCATCAAAAAGGGTTTTGAAAACTTTACGCACGGCTTTCTGGGGGCCAGTATCCATAGTAAAACATTTGCGCGTCCAATCGCAACTAGCCCCTAGTGACCTCAACTGGTCATCAATAACATCCCGATAGCGATTCATCCATTCCCACACGCGGTTCAAGAACTCTTCGCGGCCTAGGTCATTTTTGGTTTTGCCTTCCGTTTGCAGCAGGAGTTTTTCCACCACAGTTTCACCACTGATTCCAGCGTGATCGCTACCCGGAAGATAGAGGGTAACTTCACCTCGCATCCGGTGCCAGCGAATCAAAGCATCTTCAATGGCGGTGGTCAGAGCATGACCAACATGAAGTGCGCCAGTCACATTAGGTGGCGGCATAATGATGGTAAAGGGTTGCTCACCTTTTTTTATTTCTGGCCTGAAATAGCCTTTTTCTTCCCAGAAGGTATACCATTTCTTTTCCGCCGCTTGTGGATTATAAGCTTTATCCATCTCTTTTGAATTATCAACTAGTTCGGTCATTTTTTTTGCACCTTATTCTTGTTCTCGTTTAATTTTTTGGTAAGCCCATAATCGGGATTAGAAATCCCTACTACAAGGACTTTGGCCCATAATCGGGATTAGAAATCCCTACTACAAGACTTTGGTAAGTTTAAAACCAAAAAGCCCCTTCATCCAGTCAAAGGACGAAAGGGTTAAACCTCACGTGTTACCACCTTAATTTAGCCGCATTGATTTTTTGGTATTAGCCAAAAAGAATCACTGGCTCTCTTGCGGCGTTAACGTGCCGTCTTCCGTTACTTCTTACTTTATCTCCAGTTTTCCAGAATTTCAGAAGTAAAACTCCCAAGCTACGTTCAGTTTTAGCCAAAACCGTCAAGGGCTTCCAGCCACCGACCCTTGTTCTCTAGCGGTATCTAAAACTTACTCCTCTTGTTCTCAGTTTTTAAATATTCTATTGTTGGCATTATGGTATCAGGTAAGCTACCCTTTGTCAAGATATTTTTAGTAAGCGGCTCCCTTGCCGATTGATTATCCCCTACTTAACTGTTATAATATAACAAGATACAGCTATCAAACTTATTCACCACTATTACAAGGATCAATTGGCAGAAGTTAAGTTAAGCTCTTTCTCATTGACGGTCTATTCAGGAAAGGACTTTTATGGCAAAGCAAGAGACTCCCCGAAAGAAAACCTACCGCGAAACCGATAGTGTCTGGAAAGATTTGCTCAATCGCTACTTCCCCGACTTTCTGCTCTTCTTCTTCCCAAAGACTTATCAGATCATTCATTGGGAGCGGGATTTTGAGTTTTTAGACACCGAGTTACCCAAACTTTCACCCCAAAGCGAAGGTGGCAAGCGGTTAGCCGATAAATTGGTTAAAGTTTACCGGGTTCAAGAAGAAGCAGAGGAAGTGGTAACGGCCCATCTTAAAGCACAGGAACTCAAGGACGACCCCTATCAGCTTTTAGATTGGATCATGGTTTTGCCGGAGGACTTGGAACTAGTGGCCCAAAAAGAATTAACTCGATTGGAAGGAGAGGAAAAAATGGCTTATATCACCAGTTTTGAACGCATCGGAATAGAGAAGGGTCGTAAGGTGGCCTCCGACATTGTGTTGAGATGGCTAAAGCAAAAGTTTGGCGGCTAACTAACACCCGAAACCGAGCTGCAAATAACCACGTTAACCCTAGCACAATTGGATGATCTCACGGTTAATTGGTTGAACTTTTCCACTAGTGCTGACCTTGAACGCTGGCTACGCTTACAAAAGGAAAGCATCACAGCCACCAGTCAAAGTGGCATCTAACTTAGGGAAACAAAGTAATCGGCTACAAATCAATTTAGCAAAGACCAGTCTACATTCACTGACCTGCTTAATAGAACTAAAGTTTCTACAGGAATTTACGACTGATTTTGAACTCAAATCATAATTAGAACTAATGATCGCAAAATGCTTACAGGGTTACTTTTGCGCTATTAGCCATTATTCAGTATTGCCAATTTTTGTACAATACCCTTCTCTACAATTTCTATTTCTTCACGATTAAGGTTATAGAGACTGTATATCAGGTTATCCATCTCTTTTTCCATAGCCATGGTGTTTGCTTTATTATTAATTTTTTTTGCAGACAATAGTTGATCTACTAAATTGCTTATTTTTGAAACCTCATCGGGTTTGATAATTGGAAAGGGCATCGAATTCAATTCACCTGCTGATACTTGGGTATTACTATTTATATAGCGAAATATAAAATCGAAAAATTTAGAATTTAAGAGACCAAGAATAAATTTTAAATCTATATCCGAAGGAACTTTCTCTAAATAAGAGGTATGATTCTCTGCTTGAATCGGTGCGCCAAAATCAGAGGGTGTTATTATTGTAGCTATGATTCTAAACTCCTGCTCCACCGAGGTAGTACGTTGCACGACAATAGTGGTTTGGGAAAGGGGTGAACCACTTTTCAAACTACCATTGATGTATTGCTTATCAGCGCGATGCTTAGTAGGTAGAGCGAAGAAATAACGTTGGATGTTTTCCGCCCATATCAACCCAATCGCTCCTTCTTTATGGTGCGATATTAAAAATTGTTTGTATGAATCCCATTGAACTTTACCCGTAGTAAACACAACCCCCACTTGCTCAAAACTCTTAAAGTCTTTGATCCTTCTAAAAATATTGTAGGTAGTTGCATTATTTGCTACTATAAATATAGGATCGTTAATAGGCCCAAATAAGAAATCAGATTTTTCTATAGTCAGGTAATTTACCTGACTTAATTCAGCTTTCGTCCAGATGGTCTTAACCTCTACAGTTTTAAGTTCCGTAGTTTTCTGGAAAAAAGTTACTACACAAGATTGTAAAACTGATTCAAATACCTTGCGTCTGTCCACTATGTTAAGAAGAGCCCTCACAGTAGCGTATTTAATAATAAAGCGACGCAAAGCCGAAAAATAAGCATCCGTAAGAAGTGTTCGAGGGTTAATAAACGCAGCTACTCCGTTTGGCCTTAACAAATCTTGGATGGATTTATGTATAAAGTAACCATACAAATTTGGCCTACCAAAAACGCTCTCACTGAAAATTTTTTTCAGTACTTCATCTTTGGTTACAACATAAGGTGGGTTGCCAATCACAATATCAAACCCTTTTTTCTCTCTAAAAACCTCACTGAAATAGATTTGGAAATCGAATACTTTTTGAGAACCGACTATCTCCTGCACCTGCTTCTCAATTCCCGCTTTCAGCCTCTGTTTCTCGGAGGGGCAGGTCTCACCAAAGTAGCTATTCTTCAGTTGCTCTAATTTTACAAATTTATTGTGATTAAAGAGATCCTCGGTAATACCCAATAGCGAATTTCCCACCATTATCTTATACTCAAGATTGGGCAAGGGTTTTATAGTGCCAAAATCATCCTCGTCCACCACCAGAGAGAGCCATAACCGAAGCTTGGCTATATCTACCGCAGAAGATTCTATGTCCACACCATAGATCGATTCTTGGATAGCATGGCGTTTAAACTCATAAGAGGTGCGGCCTCCTTCACCCAAATAACCATTGAGGGCCGAACGCGCCCGCACTATCTCATTCATCATACCTACAGGAAAAGCACCAGAGCCAATCGCCGGATCACAGATTTTTACACTCGCTAAGGCGGCATCTATCTCTGCCGCACACTTACGCACGTTCTTAGGAATCTTAAATTGATACTCACCTGTATAATTTTCATTACAGGTTTTAACCACCGACGTTGCTTCATGTTCTTGGGCCACATCCCCATAATAGATAAATTCGGCTAAATCTTGGCGTGGCACTTGCTCTAAATAGACATCCTCGTATTCGGTGAGTAAGTTAACCTTGGTAAATTCAGAAAAGATGCTACGCTGGGGCTGATCCTCTATCGGCTGGTGCTGTATATTTAAGGTAACATCCAGATAGTTAATCAGACTCTCTTGGCACATATAGTGGACGATTTCGCGAGGGGTGTAGTAGGTTCCGCTACCCTTCCGCTCATTGTCAGGGATTAAATTTTCAAAGACTTTTCCCAACATTTCAGGGTCAACCGCCATTTCCTTATCTAGTGGCTCATCCTCCCGCACCGTGAAATTGTAAAGGTCAAAGACCTCCAAGATTCCTGCGAAAATGGCATTGTCCAGCAAAATATCGGTGTTTACCCAATCATAGCCACAAAGGGGCTCGAACAAGCCACCATTCAGGAAGGGGATGCGACAATCAAAACGCGGATAAAAATTATCGGTGCGCTCGGTTGCTAAGGCTTCGTAGAAGAGGGGCTCCAAAATGTCGTTGAAGAAATTTGTTTGCTCTGAATTTTTACGATAAAGCTGTTGTAGAAAATCCTTTGAGCCAGTACCCCACGCTTTTCCCTTTGTGACCCCTAGCCAGCCTTTTCTTTGCAAGAAGTAGAGAAAGACAATCTGACCCAGCAATCGCTTGGCAAAGTCCGGGGTCTTTACCCCCTTGACCTCAAATTCTAGCCGTGTGATGGCATCTTTGATTAAGTGTTGATCTATGGCCTCTTTCAGGCGCAAGTATAGCCCTTTGTATTGCTCGAAAAATTCCTTAGTGACGGTCTCGATGTTAAAGGCGGCTTCAAGTTCAGCGAGGGTAATCTCCTTTTGGGCTTGTAAGAGGGGCAGGAGTTGGCAACGGGCAGTGTGGGTCTTTTCACTTCGTCCTACCAGAAACGAAGAGCGTCGGGCAGGAGTTAATTCCTTAGGGACTTTGTGTTTCTCTTCATCCAAGAGATAATTCATGCGAACAAGGGAAAAACGCCAATCCTCGGAATCATCGCTATAGAAGGCCACCAAAGCTGCATCTTTGAGATTTCCACCTTGGCCGCCATTGAGGTAACGGGCAATAAAATTGCGCTGCATGGTACGCGCATTTTCCAAAGTTCGACTGCTCGGCAATTTGACGGCTAGAAGATCTAATTCCCGGCCTTCAGGATCAGAGAATTTTGCCAGCCGTTTAGAAGAGACAATGCCCTCCCGAAAAGCTTCGGGGAGATACTGGTCTGTGCGTGGTTTCTCGGACAACTCTTCTAAATCATGGAAGAGGTTGCGAGCGAAGAGCCTGAACTGTTCCTCGCGGTAAGGGTTGGTGATAGTATCGTTTATCAGCTTTTCGGCTTCGGGCTTTTTCATTTGTTCATTCTTTTTTTGTTATTAAAAGTGCCGATAGAGACCGATGCTGCACTCAAAGTATAGCAGAACAGAATAGAATTGCAAAATTGCCTGAAGGAACCGTATCTTCTCAATAAGTAGGGGTTGTAACCCAAGTTACGGCTGGCCTATTGAATAAACCCACCGCAAACTGGTTTCGCTTTGGGCGTATGCAATACACCCCTACCCCGAAATTTTGAGATGATACAAGGAACCCAAGAGTTATAGAGCTTTATAATTCACCTGACTGAGCCGCTTCCTACATTACCAAAGGGCCAATTTGCAGGAAGCGGCGTAACCTAGGTTCTATTAGGCACTTTGCCCCTTTCTGCTATTGCAAGGGTTTGATATAATGTTTCAAAAGCGACGTTTTGGTCTTTGAAAATAGATTTTGAAACAGAGGTGGTATTTATGCTAGAACGAAATTCAGATCAATTCCAACCTGCCAATAGCTTCAATCAAGACCGTGACTTGTACGCCCGACTGAATCAATATATGGATACGGTGGAGCTTAGCCTGAAGCAAGGGCGAGGCTGGTTTATTTTTAACGCTGACCGTACACGGGCAGCCCGTATCAGCACTCTATTACTGGAACGGTTGGCGGGCTATCGGCCCTTTGTCTCCTATTTTCACGTACCTTGGCGGGACTTTTCGCTCAATGCCTATATGAAAGAGGTGGAGTTGAGCGACGAGGAACGTAACCAAGCCCAAGCCGCCAACGATCAGCACTTGAAGAAGGAGTTGAATATCGCTCGCCGGGTAACCACCGATACGTCTTGGGCGATGCTAGTCAGTGATTTGGTGATTATTTCAGGATTGGCTCCCAAACATGACCACGAGGCCCGTCGCTTGGCCCAGGTAATGGAGGGACGCTTCAATCGCCAGATGGCAACGGTGCTGATAACACCTCAGATGCCACACGAACTCGCCGAAGACTTTGACCAACTTGCGCCGGAAACCGATTTTTGGGGTAATCTCTATGGGCGTATGTACAAAACGGGCTTTATGGCTCTGTAGTCAGGAGATAACTTGGAATTAGAAGAGACGCTTTTTATTCTAGTACACGATGGCTGGCACGGGGCGTGGGCGTGGGAGGGAGTAATTAACTGGATACAAGAGCGCGGAGGCACGGCCCTTGCCCTAAACTTACCGGGGCATGGGTCGCTCTATCGGCCTGAAGAGACTGCCGGAGATTATACCCTAGCGGGTTATGCTGCGGCAGTTGCAGCTTTTGGTCGGGCAGCGAAAAAACCGGATCAAAATATGGTGTTGGTTGGGCATGGCATGGCGGGACCGATAATGCAGTTGGCGGCAGAAGAATTAGCGGGCGAACTAGTCAAGCTAATCTTTGTGGGAGCCTATGTTTTAGACAACGGAGAGACTATCGCGGAGCAAATGCCTACAGAGATGGCTCAATTCTTTCAGCAATTAGCCGAGAGCCGTCCCGACAAGCGAATTGCGCTAGATTTATTGGAAGAGTACTGGCGTTTTAATGTGATCAACGATGATCTAAAGCGAGCAAGTGAGGTATTGGCCCGTCTTATTCCAGAACCAAGCGGGCCACTCTTTGAGCCAATCACGCTCCAAACCGACCAGCCTCCTATATCCTGCAGCTATCTTAGTTTCAACGAAGATTTGAGCCTGCCCTCCGGTTCATTTCATCCGCGTATGGCCGGGAAACTCGGCCACCATCGCCATATGACGATCAATGCTGGACATGAGGGTATTCTGACTAAGCCGCGCGAAGTGGCGGAAGCCCTGATTTTCCTCGGCCTAAACTAGAATCGTAGAAAGTTCGTAGACCTCTTCAATCAAGCCACTGACCATATGGTCATAAGCCTGAACGCCAGTAGGTATCCATTTAAGGGAACACTGGGCGTACCAACGGATTAGGCCAATCTTCTTTTCAATTTGACCACAGACAAAAAGCTCATCCAAAGGCGCGGTGGCGATAGGTTCGCCACTAGCGACCCGGTAAGCGGCCCGGTAAGTTTGGAGTAAGCGTGGCATTGTATCTGGCCCAAAATGGGTGGAAGCAAAAGTCGCGAGGTCTACCAAGTCAATCAGTCCGGCCCCAATGTAAGCATTAGCCCAATCTATAATAAAGACGCGCTCTCCACCGGGTATTGGATCAAATATAATATTCTGTGGGTTAAAATCACCGTGTACTAAGGTTTGCGGTGCGCCCAACAACCCAATCGCTACCCGGTCATAGACACTGACCACCGCTTCAAGCTTGGCAAGGTGATTATTAGTAACCGAAGGAAAGAGATTTCTGCTGACGAGGGCGCGAGTTAGAACCAAAGCTTGCCTAGCCCCGGCAATATAAGCCGGATAGTCGCGGACAGCAAGATGGCTGCGGCTCTGCAACTGACCGTTGGCAACCTCTCGTCCAAAAGCGACGTGCATACCAGCTAGAGTATTCGTGACGCGCTGCAAATTCTCGTAGGTTACTTCGCTTTTGAAAGTACGGGTACCAAGGTCTTCCAGAAAGAGCCAGACCTCTTCATTTAGCCGGGCCGAACCATAGAGCGTAGGAGTCCAGCGCCGATTATCTTGGAAGAGATCGAGGTAAATATCCAATTCATTATGCAAAGGTGGTAGCACCGCTTTAAAAATAAGGCTAGGTAATTCATCTGAGCGGAAAGAAAGCCGCTCTACTCGCGATAAAGACCAGTGATGCAGCAGCACCCGACTTTTAAACTGAATATCGAAATTAGAAAGCCCTGTACCGACAGTCGGGATACTAAATATTGCTTGTATGGCCTCGCGTACTTTCTGGTCGCTAGGTTTATTCATAAATAATCACATTCATTTCGCTACAACCCGGTTAACGCTCAAGAAGCAAGGGGAACAAAGAATTTTGGGTCAAATAGATCAAGGTACATTGTAACCGAGGCAAGCCCTAAGCGCAATGTAGAATCAAATGCGCCAAAATCCCTTAGTTGGAAAAGGTTAGCCGCTTGTGTTATTATGAAAGCGCGGTGAAAAATTGCTCAGAAAAATTTTTAGTGGATAAAGCGTTAGTAGTAAAGCTGTTTTGAAGATCAAATCCAAAGAGGCTAAGGTTTTGAGAAAGGTACAACCTGTAACCTTAACCCAACAGCCACCCAATCTTCCAGTTTATACGCTGCCCGACGAACGCCCCGGTTGGCGAATAATGCTGGCCTTGGCACTTGGTCTGGTCTTGCTTTATTTTGTAACGGCTCGGCCCTTAGAGCAGGGCGATGCCGCCACCCGCAACGCCTTTGCCCTCACCGCCGCGCTTGCTACCGAACGAAGAGTAACAATTGACCACTTTGTCCGTTCCGCCACTGGCTCCTTCTTGAGTAGCCCGGCGGATTATACCGACGGAGCCTATTATCAGGGTCACTATTATACGGCTACACCACCCGGTATTAGTCTGCTGGCGGTTCCCTTCTGCCAAATTGGTAGCTTTATCGGCAGTCTCTTCACCACCTTAGCTCCCCAATCTAACGCACTCAGCGAAGCTCCTGCCACATTGAGCCTCTTCATGTTGGCTCTGCTTGGAGGCGGAATAGTCATAATGGTCTATGCCTTAGCCCGCAAACTTGGCTCAGCCGAAGCTTCCGCCCGCTATGCCGCGCTTACCCTAGGCTTGGCCTCCGCCTTATGGCGCGAGACCGGACACTTTGGGCCAGCCGCACTTAGCCTACTTTTACTCTTGGCTATCTTGTATATCGCTTTTCCAGATCTACCCAACAAGCAAATAGCCGGGAAAAAGGCCCACTTGGGCGGGAACCAAAGTCTACTAATCGGGCTACTCTTGGGATTAGCGGTTGTGGTGGATTATCCAAATCTGGCTTGGACACCCCTCCTGCTAATTTACCTCTTTTGGGCCAAACGGTTACGTCCCACTAACTTGCCAGAACTAGTGGGAGGCTGGATCATAGGCATTGCACCCCTACTCTGCTACAACTGGGCCATTTTCGGTTTACCTTGGGCCTTTACCTATGGTCATCTGTGGGGTAATCCAGAGGCGCGGAGTTTTGGGGGACAATTTCTGAGCGGCTTCAGTTTTGATAATTTGCGTCAAATCTTTTTGGGCAATGGGCGAGCCTTGTTTGGACCCTTCCTAATTTTCTTTGGCACATGGGGGCTAGTAGCACTCTATGGACAGCGCGGCAAGCACAAAGAGACCCTTTTGCTGATCTGGCTAATTGTAGTCAGTTTAGGGCTAAGTCTTTTGCGCCGTCCGGTAGGTGAAGGAGTGGCCCGGATTGATTTTAGCGTGGGGGTAATGGCAGCACTAGTGGTAGGCGTAGCGGTCTGGCATGAGCGGTTCCAGTTCTTGACCCGCCTAGAACAAACTTGGCTACCCCTACTAGCTCTGTGGGGCATAGCCCTCTATTATTACCTTGCTGGCCCCCGGCTTCACAACCTAGATAAACTGCCCTATCTCCTGCCCTTGCTGGCGGTAGGGCTAATTGTGGGATTAATCTGGTGGGCTGGGCGGATTCCCCGGAAATACAAGGGGTTGACTCTGGCCGGAGGTATCACCCTTTTTGCGCTGGTAAACCTGCTCACTATCCAGCCACATTTGCTTCCCTACGTCTATTTTCCCGGCGAAACCAGCAACCTGATTTATAATGGAAGACTACAATGTCAGGGAGAGAAATTGCCGGGCTGGTATTTGTCCGAACCGTGTCAAACTAGCCCTTATGGGCAGGGTGGTATTATTATCGGAGCCAAGGCCACACTTCAGCCTTACCTTATTCCGGTGCAGGGCGGCAAAGTCTATAACCAGATGATTGTCACCGATGCAACCGACCTGAGCGTGACGTGGAACTGGAGCGAGGAGGGCCATAATCCCTTGCCCGGTGAGTTTTCCCGCCACTGGAACAATTTAACCGGGGTACATTATCTGAATGACTGGCGAGCAGCCCCTCCCGGTGCAGCTTATCTCCAACTTACTATTCAAAATGGAGCGCACCAAGCTACCTCTGGGCAAATTATCTTGTCGGACGATAGCCCACGCCTAGAACCAATGAAGAATTATGCAACGGCAGCCCTAGCTTTTAGCTTCGATTGGGAAAGTGCGATGGGCGGTCTGATCCATAGCAAGGGAGGGGCGAGCCTTGCCGAAGGAGAGGGGGGCGAAGCCGGGGGGACGGCGGCCAGCGATACCAACCGCCAAAAGGCTCTAGCCAACGCCGAAGAACGTGGCCTGAAAATGCGCGAGGGAGCCGATAATCTGCTAAAATTATTTCAACAATTTGATATTCGTGGCACTTTCTACGCGACGGGCTATAATTTGCTGGAGGGCAATACCAATAGCCTCCAATTCAACGGCAACCCAGTCTATAAATGGGCCGGAGTCAAAAACTTGTGGGCCAACGACTACTGGACAACTCACGCTTGGTTTGGAGATGACCCTTATGGAACCGCTCAGACCAATCCGGCTTGGTATTTCGGCGATCAAACCGAGAGACTACGCCAAGCAGGACAGGATATTCAGAGCCATACTTTCGGCCATCTTTATGTACGGGGTACGTCACCTGCCGAATTTGGGCTAGACCTAGCAACTTGGCTTAGATCGGCCCGTGCTAAAGACATCGAGGGGCGTTCTTTTGCCTTCCCTTGGAAGTCGAGTAACAGCGTCAAGGGAGAACACTACAAAATTTTGGCGGACAACGGCTTTCTCTCCGTAACGCGCCTCTATGATGGGGATCAGGGCATCCGGTTGGATAGCGAGGGGGTGTTGGGCTTCAACAATGGTCAGCGCAATGCCAATAACCAGCCACTTTATGAGCCAGAGGCCGGGCCACAAAATTTCTACTACTACCTGAACCAAGTCAAATATGAGCCACGCCTATTATCGCTGAACGATTATCAGCTTGGCTCAGGTAGCAAGAGCGAGGAGCAGGCTAAAACTTTGATTGACCAACTTTTGACCCGGCGAGGCTACGGCTCCATTTGGACGCACCCCGAAGCGGTGGTAAACCCTAGCGACAAAGAGCAGTGGCAGCGCGTTATCTCTTATGCCGCTTCTAAACGCGAGGCTGGACTGTGGGTAGATAGTGTGACCAACCTCATCCAGCAGCGGCTTGATATTCAAAAAGTTGCGCTGGAGACAATTTATCAAACGGAGTATGAGCATTTGAAGTTGCGCCTAACCCTAACCAACCACAACCGACACGCAATAGATGGTCTGACTGTGACCCTGCCCGGTAACGGCACTATCAATCGGATGATGCTCTTAGACGGCCAAACTTTTAACAATTTCAGAGGTACACAGTTTGTAGCTCCGAAATTAGAACCAGAAGCGTCCCTAACTTTGATAATCTATATGAATTGATGAAATATCTTAATCTGATTATTTTTAGCTTGATAGGATTGGTGGGCGCGGGCCTTGTGTTAATTGGGGCTTATTCCTTGCGTGGCGAACAGGTCATCGCGGTAGGCGAATTAGGAGATGCCCCCTTTATCAGTGGCTTTTATCACGATGAGGCCGGTGCTATCCGCTACCGCTGGACAAGCGGCAATCCTCAAAAAACCACCGAGGCTACCGGGGTAGTAAATTTTCCGGTAAGGCCCAACTCTCATGGTGAGGTAACGCTAAAGCTACAACTTGGTGCAGCCTTAGATAAACCCTTTGAAGTGACCGTGCTGGCAAATGGTATTGAATTGGGTCGCATAGCTACCCTAGCCGGAGAGATGCACGACTACTCGTTTAAGGTAGCCCCGGAAGTAGTGGCAAAAGAGCCTAATTTCCGGGTAGAGCTAAAATCAGCCACCTTTATACCGGGCAGCGGCGATACTCGTGCGCTGGGAGTTAAGGTGCAAGAGGTAAGGCTGAGTAGTTCGCCCGGCTTGCGCTTGCCACCGCTCGATCTCTGGTTGTGGGGAGGATTGTATTCTCTGGCGATGGGCGCGGCTCTCTTTCGCCTAACCAAACGGGTAATCTGGTCTGCCGAGACTGGTTTTTTGCTCCTGCTGCCTTGGTTGGTTCTGCCCTATCTTAGCCCGCGCAATCTCAATCTATGGTACACGCCCTACTTGTTGCCCTTTGCGGCAGTGCTGGCTCTGCTGATAGCCCTCTTCGCTTGGCGCAAAGAGACCACCGGGGCATTATGGAACTTTCCGGCCCGCTTAGAAGAGGGGCAACTAGCCAAGATTATTTTACTGCTTTCTACGCTGGTTTATCTAGCCTTCTGCCTCAATGTAGTGGTGCGGATGGACTACATCGGTCATGCCGATTACGCCGATAATGGGGTAGTGGCTCGCAATTTGATTCAGGGGCGCGGCCTTTCTGCCGACTATGCCGCGCAGTTTTATACCAAATACCCTAGCTTGCCACGCCCCGCCGATACTTGGCCTCCTTTGCAACCGTTCCTAACCGTGCCATTCTTTCTGCTCTTTGGCCCAAACGCCGTAGCCGCCAAATTACCCAATCTGTTGCTAATGGGGGTCTTAGCTTGGGCGATTTTCTACTACGGCTCTAAACTCTTCAACCGACGCACCGCCTTAGGCACAGCCTTGCTCTGCCTAGCTACACCCGCCTTCTTTGAGACGGTAGCCTACCCGATCAACGACTTGAGCTTTACTCTCTTAATGTGGCTCTCACTGGTTACGCTCTACCGAGCGGCCACTTTCCGTCCCGCTAGTCCCGCTATAAGAGATTTTTCTAATCACAAAACAGGCCGCCCACAAGCCGCATCCGAAAAAAAGCCGGGGCAAGAGCAACGTGGTTGGCACAACCTCTTTCACCCACTCCAACGGCCTTGGCTATGGGCAGGACTGTGGTCGGGACTACTCTTCCTAAGCAAGCCGAGCGGCGGAATAATATTGGCGGTAGCGGGACTATGGTTGCTCTACCAGAAATTTACCAACAAGGAACTACGGATTGCTTGGCGCGGTCTGCTAATTTGGGGTGGCCTTACCCTGCTGATTATCTCCCCGCTAATGGTACGTAATCTGCTGCAATTCCAGACTCCCTTCTACTCGACCGAACAAAGAGATGTCTGGCTAATGAAATATTACCCGCCAGACGAACGGATTTATGATCTCTACTATACCGATCCAACCCGGCCCTTACCCGTTGCCAATCATTTGTTGCTCTACGGCTTTGATACCATTTTCCAAGTAAATAATAACCAGTTTACCAAAGAATGGAACGATCTTCTAAGCGGTAACTACCTAGCCCCGCTGCTGTGGGTGCTATTAGGGCTAGGTCTGCTGGTCTTCCCACGCCGCCAAGCCCACCTAGTCGGTTTGGTCAGCCTACTCTTTGTGGCTTATCTTTTGTTTATCAACCTTTACTGGCATTATGAAATCCGCTACTTTATGGCTTGGTTGCCTTGGTGCTATGCTTTCGGCTTATATGGATTAAACTGGATCTATGATAAAATAAGGGCCGAACGAGATAATCAGCCAACTAACCCGGTGAATAAAGGGTATTGGGCCATTTGGGTAGTGGTGGCGGTTTTTCTGGTATTATGGTTGCCTGGTCTTCAAAAAATCGCCGATGAGCAAAACATCAAGGGCTATACTGGAACTACCGGAATTGTGACTGTCGCCCAATGGCTCAAGCAGAATACCCCCAAAGAGGCGCGAGTGATGAGCCGGAACATATGGGAGTTGAGTTTTCATAGCGAACGGCAAGGAGTAATGATCCCTAACAATGCCAGCTTAGACGAAATCAAACAAGTAATGGGTGATTATGGAGTGCGCTATCTCCAACTCGATCATACCAATCTCAAGAGCAACGGTCAACCGGACGAATCGGTCTGGAACATGCGCCCGGCACTCTGGCCCCTCATAGCCCGACAAGTAGATCAAAATGGGCAGGTAAGTGGTTTTAAGAAGGTTTACGAAGATCAGCATGGCTTTATCATTTACGAACTGGCGACATAAACGGTCTGAACACAGAGGCCGCTTCAAAATCGGTCTCTTTTTAGGTCTCTGTTTCTGGGTCTGTGGGGGTTGTGGGGCAGCAACGGCTCGACCTACTTTAGCCCCTTTTGTACCGCCGACGGCCCCACCTACTCCGGCCAGTTTTGGCGGTGTACCAGATGCCGCGACCATTGCGCCCATCGTGCGGGTCACGCCGTTGATAGGGGGCAGCGGGCCAACCGCTACCCCGGCAGTGGCCTCTTTGCCAGAGGACGCAGAGAACCAAAACCAACAAGGGGATGTTGCGCCCGATAAAATTGATCCGGCAGCCTTGGCAAAATTGGCGGGTTCGCCCGGCCCGGATAACGGTGCGTCACCCACGCTAAAGGGCGGTGGAAACGGCAGAACCCCACCTACGCCCACGCTAAATGTTAGCCCCAACCAAGCCAAGATTGAATCACTACGTAGTAGCAAAGTCTCCTTTTTGTCGGCCTATCGTCAAGCGTTAGGCCGGGCACAACAGGTCTTGCCCGATCTCCAATTGGTCTTTGCCTCGGCCAATGTGCTAAAGCCAGAGCGTACCGTGTGGAGTTTTCTCTTTCTTTCCTCAGACGGCAGCCGAATGTGGAAGGTGATTTTTGATAGCACCGGGCCAAAACTAGATTTGACCGAACAGGCTCCTTCGATGCAGACCGATGCCCTCCGCATTGATATGGAGAAGGTGTTGGACACCGATGAGCTTTTGCGCCGAGCCGAAAGTGCCGGACTAAAACTAAGTTGGCCGGTAGATGTGTTTAATTTTCAGCTAGAAGGTACGATTAGGCAACCTTGCTTTATTCTGACCAATGTAATTCAGGGCAAACAGGTTGCCATCAATGCTTATAACGGGTCAATCGTTCGAGACGATTTTACAAAATAATCTTTACAAAATAATCTTTTCAATTGGTAGGGGCGTATTGCATACGCCCAAAACATATAGTCAGGTCAAAAATTAATGGATCGTCCACTCAAGGTTTTAATGCTCACCTCGTCCTACCCCAAATTTCCGGGAGACGTAACCGCACCCTTTATCGAAGCAATTGCCCAACATACTCAAACGCTAGGGCATAAGGTCACGGTGGTGATGCCATATCACCCGGAGTTAAAACGCCAGCCACTAGAGAATGGGGTGCGCCTCTTTACCTATCACTATGCCTTACACCCAAAATGGAATATTTGGGGATATGCCGCCTCACTTCAGGGTGATGTCAAAGTACGCAAGCTGATCTATCTCCTTTTACCCTTTGTGCTAGTTGCCAGTTTCCTCAAACTCTGGGCGTTGACAGGTAAGGAACGCTTTGCTATCATTCAGGCTCATTGGGTCATTCCAAATGCTCCGGTGGCAGTCTTGGTAGGGCAACTGCGCCGTATTCCGGTAGTTATCAGCTTACATGGGTCAGATGTCTATATGGCAGAACGAATCAAACCAGTTGGCTGGGTAGCGCGGTGGGCTTTTCGGCGGGCAGCAGCAGTCACGGCTTCCAGCCCGGATTTGTTACAGCGAGCGCAAAAGCTGGGTGCTACAATGGAACCCACTAGGGCAGTCGTTATTCCCTACGGAGCCGATCCAAAAGCCTTTGCGGCCCCCTCCGCTCCTCGCACCGAGATTAGGCAACGGTTGGGCTTTGGCCCCGATGAAGCAATCTTGCTCTGTGTTGGGCGATTGGTCTATAAGAAGGGCTTTGAGTATGCTTTGCGAGCCATGCCGCTGATTCTGGCGGAATATCCCAAGGCGCAGCTGGTGATTGCAGGCAAAGGCGATTTAGAGGGTGAGCTTAAAGCCTTAGCCGCACAGCTTAACCTAACCGACCGGGTGCGGTTTGAGGGAGCCGTGCCACACAATCGGCTCCCTGAATATTTAGCCGCTTGCGACCTTTTTTTACTGCCAAGCGTTATTGATGACAGTGGCAATGTAGATGGTCTGCCCAACACTCTCCTAGAGGCATTAGCCGCCGGACGACCAGTAGTGGCCTCCAACGTGGCGGGTGTACCCTTAGCGGTAGAAGATGGTGTCAACGGGCAACTAGTGGCCCAGCGCGACCCGGTAGCCTTGGCCGCCGCCATTAAAGAGTTACTCAATGATTCGGCCCGGTGTGAGCGATTCAGTCTGGCCGCCCGTGCTAAAATCGAAACCGAACTAAACTGGACGGCGATTGCAGGCCGTTATGTGGCCGTTTTTCAAGCGGCAGCGTTAAAATCAAAATAAGGAGTCAGGTTTTGAGCGACCTATGCCCGTTCTGCAATTGGCAAACTCAAGATATTTTAGAAGAGACTAGAAATTTTTGCCTAATCACCGATTTGTACCCGCTAATTGAGGGACATTCGCTAATTATCCCAAAGACGCATCGCCGTTGTATAGGAGAAATACCCCCGGAGGAGCAGGCTGAATTTTTAGCGTTGTGGATCTATGCGAAGAGCCAGCTTGAGCAGATTTACGGGTGGGTATCAAATTGGGAGAATGGGGGTATCCGGCAAGCGATAAAACATGCTCATCTCCACCTGCTTCCAATAGGGACGCAGAAAACAATGGAGTTACCAGCCAAAATGTGGCAGAGTGGGCGAATTGTAAGACTGGATGGCTGGTCAGCACTTTTTGAATGGCATAAGACAAATGGCTTTTACCAGCTTTTTCAAGCTGGTGGTGACGAGCCATTACATATTTTGCGACCGAGTGCCACTTGGACAAAGAAAAAGATGGATGAAGCAGATTGGGTGCGGGTGCGGCAGATGGGGATGTGGAATTTCATCAAGGCCCGAATCATTCGTAAAAATGGACTACAAATGCGCCAAAAATTCAAGACAAAGTGGCAACTAGAGTCGTGCAAAGGGGAGGAGCAAAACCGTGCTAGTAGATAAGATTAAAACTAAAACCGCCAAAATTGGCGTGGTAGGTTTGGGCTATGTGGGCTTGCCAGTAGCCTTGGCTTTCGCCGAAGTAGGCTTCCGGGTAACCGGGTTGGATGTCTCCGGGCCACGTTGCGCCCAACTCAACCGGGGCGAGAGCTATATCAGCGACATTCCAAACGAGCGGCTCTTGCCCGTAATAGCCTCTGGTCATTTTCGGGCCACCATTGATCCGGGAATCTTGACCGCCCAAGATGCCATTATAATTTGCGTCCCTACCCCACTCAACCAGACTCGTGACCCTGATATAACCGCCTTAAAAAACGTAACCGAAAAAGTAGCCCACTATCTACAGCGCGGTCAGCTTATTGTCTTGGAAAGTACTACCTACCCCGGTACTACCGAAGAGATTGTCTTGCCTGCTCTGTTGGAAAAGGGTTTGAAGGTAGGCGAAGATTTTTTCCTAGCCTTCTCGCCAGAGCGGATTGACCCCGGCAGCGTCAAGTATAAATTCGAGAACACCCCCAAGATAATCGGCGGTGTGACCGAAAATTGCCGGGAGGCTACCGTAGCACTCTATTCTCAGGTAGTAGAGCGGACGATTCCAGTCTCCTCCCCACGAGTGGCCGAAATGACTAAGCTTTTTGAGAATGTCTTTCGGGTGGTGAATGTAGCACTGGTCAATGAAATGGCCTTGATGTGCGACCGGATGGGTCTGAATGTTTGGGAAGTATTGAGCGGAGCCAATACCAAACCTTTCGGAATTATGAATTTTACCCCCGGCCCCGGCGTAGGTGGTCACTGTATCCCGATTGACCCCTTCTATCTGACTTGGAAGGCGCGGGAATTTGATTTTCACACCCGCTTTATCGAATTGGCAGGTGAAATCAATGTCCAAATGCCCTACCATGTTCGCGAACTGGCGGTACGTGCGCTCAATCGCCGGAGCCAAGGCTTAAACAAAGCCAAGATTTTGCTCTTGGGAGTGGCCTACAAAAAGGATGTAAACGACTTCCGCGAGTCGCCCGCGATGAAGATAATCTCGCTACTGGAGCATGATGGGGTGCAGGTCAGTTACAACGATCCCTATATTCCTGAATTTCAGGAGGGCAATATCAGACATCAATCGGTAACGCTAGATGAGGCAGCCCTTAAAGAGGCCGATTGCGTGATAATTGTCACCGATCATACCCTCTACGATTACGAGTGGATCTTGCAACACGCCCAAGTGGTAGTAGATACCCGCAACGCCACCGCCAAATTAACTGAGAACCGGGATAAAATCGTTTTGCTATGAAAACAGATTAATTATTGGGAGAGTTATTTCAGCTTGATGGCCTTAAAACTGGATTGACCGCTTCATCGCACAGGAAGGAGAGTAACCGATGTCAGTAGCCACAGAGCAGGATAGTTCTTGGAAAGAGATACTAGATCAATATTTCCCTGAGTTCATGGCCTTCTTCTTTCCGAAAATCTATAAGGATCTTGATTGGAGCAGACCACCGGAATTTCTGGACAAAGAGTTGGAGCAACTCTTTAATGAGGGGCAAGCTGGACGACGACTGGTGGATAAGTTGGTGAAGGTCTATCGTCTTGGGACGGCGGAACCGATTTGGTTGCTAATCCATCTTGAAATTCAAGGCTATGCCGATCCCACCTTTGCCCAAAGGATGTTTATCTATTACTATCGGTTGTATGACCGCTATTTCCAGCCCAAAGGGATTGACCCAGGTAGTGCTGGGCGGTTGGACAAGGTGGTCAGTTTGGCGGTTCTGACCGACGGTAACAAACGCTATCATCCCAAGCAGTTTCACATCAAAGAGTGGGGTTTTGAGCTTTCGTTCAAATTTCCCTCGGTCAAGTTGTTAAAATATAATGAGAATTGGGCGGCACTGGAAGCCAATCCCAACCCCTTTGCGATGGTGACGATGGCGGTACTGAGAATGCACCAAAACAAACGCAAGCCGCCAGAGGAGCGTTTGAACGCCAAGTTGGGTCTAACTCGCCGCTTGTACGAGCGTCACTATAGCCGTAAAGAGATCATAGATTTGTACCGATTTATAGATAACATAATTCGGCTGCCAGAAGAACTAGATCAAGATTTTCGGCGCGAAGTAATCCGTTACGAGGAGGAGGAGGCGCATATGCCTTACGTCAGTAGTATTGAGCGTTTAGGAAGAGAGGATGGACTGAAGGAGGGCTTAGAGAAGGGAACCCTAATAGGAAGGCAGGATGGACTGAAAGAGGGCTTAGAGAAGGGAACCCTAATAGGAAGGCAGGATGGGCTAGAGAAAGGCAGGCAAGAAGGAACCCTAATTCTTATTCTGCGCCTACTCAAGCGTCGGTTTGGGGAGCAACTACCCGAAGTAGAACAAGCACTCAGTCTCTTATCCTTAACACAATTAGAAGCGTTAGGTGAGTCTATCTTGGATTTCTCAAACCAAACCGACCTTACCCTTTGGCTGCAAGCGCAAGGGCAAGCCTGATCTTGAAATGTAACGCTGGTTTTCCTACCATAGAGACTATACAGATTATAGAAAAAAATAAGCAAAAGAAATTCAGGCCGGATTGGGTGTTGCTGGCAATTTTGGGGCTGGGACTAGTGGTGCGGCTCTACGTGTTGGCTTTTGCACCCCGTTCGGGCTTTGTAATTGATGAGGCTGAATATTACCAAATCGCCTCGATTCTCTCCGATGGGCGCGGCTGGATGTTTTACGATGCAGCCACGTGGGTGCGCCCACCGCTTTACATAATGTTCCTAGCCGGGGTCTTCAAGCTGGTTGGCCCTAACCTGATCTTGGTAAGGCTACTTCAGATTGGTCTTAGTCTGGGCGCAGTCTATTTGCTCTATCGGTTGGGCAGGCAAGCCTTCAACCGCAAGACCGGGTTGGTGGCGGCTTTGCTGGCGGCACTGGCTTGGCCTTTTGCCACCCTCTCTTTTTTGCTCCTCTCCGAAACCCTTTTTATCTTCCTCTTTTTGGTGGCAATTACCCTGCTGACTGAATATTTGGCTCGCGCAAAAACCACTACGGATAAAAGCAAAAGTTGGTGGGCCAAGTTTTTGCCACAGGGACGCACCCAATGGATTTTATTGCCCACCGCCGGACTTTTTCTAGGGGTAGCGGCCCTGACACGTGGGCAGGTTTTAAGTTTTGTGCCATTTATCGGTATCTGGATGATATTGGCGTTAGGCCGAAACTGGCGGCAAGGGTTGGGAGCCTTTGCGGTAGTGGTAATTTTCTTTGTACTGGCGGTTGCGCCTTGGGCTATGCGAAACTATACCACCTATGGTCGGCCCTTCATTGATACCACTGGCGGCTACAATTTTTACCTAGGAGCCTTGACCGGACGCAATGGGGCGTTGGTTTCGCAGACACTAGAGGCGGTCAAAAACCAATCCGAACGCGAGTTGTTGGGCTACCAGAAAGGTTTTGAATATGTAGCAGCCCATCCCGATAAATTCGTGGAGAAGGGCTTAAAAGAATCGCTTGATTTTTGGCTGATTAATTTTGGCGCAGATGAAAGGCTGGAGAAGGGCTATACCAAAGGGCTGATCTCACCGCTCTGGCTCATCCCGGATGGTCTCTTGGATGATCTCTGGTATCTCCTCGTCGGCACGTTGGCGGCAATTGGTCTGGTAGTGGCTCCCGCTACAAGCCGGGGAGTAAAGAGCTTTACGGTTATTTGGTTGGGCTACAATTTGGCTTTGGCCTTTGCCTTCTTTGCAGTCAGTCGCTTCCGCTTGTCAGTCTATTTCTTTTTCTTCCTCTTTGCCGCCTATACTCTCGCAAATTGGCCTGAAGTACGGGCTTGGTTTACCCGCACGTTGGTCTTTAAGGGGTTTAAGGGTCGAGCTTTGCGCTACGCTGCCGGACTGGTTTTGCCGATACTCTTTCTGAGTGCAGTCTTGCCAAGTTATGATCCTAGTCAAACGGTGCTGGGGGTGCAGAAATGGAGCCTACAGCAACACGCCGTCACGGGTGACAAATTGCGTCTGGCGGGAGATTACACTGGGGCTTTAACCGAATACGCTCTAGCCGATCAGAATAACCCCTTTACTCAAATCGGGATGGGCTTGACCGAAGCTGCACAAGGACGTTACGATGAGGCAATTGGGCGAATTGGGCGCACCTCTCAAGATATTTCACAATCCCATTTGGCCTTGGGCGCAATTTATCTAAAGCAGGGCAATCGTGAATATGCCCATAGCGAATTTAACAGCCGCCAAATCTCGCTCGATCTTCAGGCCGACGAATGGGCCTGGGAGAATCTAGCAACCATTCCGCTACCTGATAATTATCTGGCCTTGGGTGAATTTGATTGGGGATATGTTTCTGGCTTTCAGGGCTTCGAGAAAGATAACGACGGGGGTAAAAATGTCTACTTCCGCTGGACCGCCGGACGGGGCGAAACTGGCAACGGACGTGCTAAATTGCGCTTCCCCTCCGCCACCGTCCAACCGCAACCTAAAACGGTGGAACTGCGACTAAAGGGTTATCGCCCGGATAATCTCAACCCCCCGGCGGTAGAGGTTTGGGCTAACGGACACAACTTAGGCAAAGTTCAGACTAATCGGCAATGGGAAACCTATTCCATCGCCTTGCCGCCCGACTTAATCACTGGGCTTGAGATGGTGCTTGAATTGGGCGCACCCACTTTTGTACCCGGCGCAACCAGCCGTCGCGAGTTAGGGGTAATGGTAGAATGGGCCAAACTTAGTTAACCGAAAAGGGAAAGCGGCTAATTTCAAGAGCTACCATCTTCTCGACATTAGTCACCAATGGCTTAGGGCAAATAGACTGGTTGGGACGGATGATGCTGGCACATCCACCCACCTCTAATATCTGATTGTATATCTGAAGCAACGTTACTGCACCAGCAGTGCCTAAGTTATCAACGCTGGAGAGGTCAAAAACAAAGGATTTATAAGGGCTATCGAGGAAGCTTTTTAGCATCTCTTTGAAGAGAGGGCTAGTTGCTGCGTTTAGCTTACCGACCAGATAGATAGTGACAACCTTCTGCTTTATGGAAAGGCCAAGCATCAGGTCTTTGTGAGCTAGGCGGTTCTCCGCTGGAGTGGTGCTTTCAGAGGTGGTCAAAGAGGTAGACTTAACAAAGTTAAAAGTGAAGCTAAACATTGAGGTTATCCTTTCCCATAGGGTTATCCTGATTTTTAGGACAACTCTTACCCAAGAGTAGTAGCAAACCGCTTCAAAAATTAAAGTAATAACATTAAAAGGACGATAGATCCTGAAACCTACCAACTTTAGATAGGGAGACGTTTCAGGGTAATAACAGTTGCCGGGTTTACTTACAAAAATTAATAACAATGAGCCAAGTATAGATGACCAGTATGAAGTTTTGATGAAGCAAGTATGAAGTTCATGTTACATAAAAAGTTTTTAATTAACGAAGTGTAATCCCTTATCAATAGAGGAAGCTCAAATTTTGCTTGACTCCACTCACCAACCAACCGAACCCGGCCTAAAACCGGAGAGACCCTCAAAACCCGAAACTTTTGGAAGAGGCTTATTTGTCTTGCTACTTTATACCGGGTTAACCGGACTAATTACGTTTCCCTTTGGGTTACAACTCGGTACACATGTAATTGAGGCAGGGGGCGATAGCTATCAAAATCTCTGGTATTTGTGGTGGTATAAAGAGGCTTTGCTAAGTGGGCAAGACCCCGCCCGTACCCACCTTATGTATGGCCTCTTGCCTTCGGTGCAAGTCTTGGTGAGTAGCGTCTTTAACGCCCTATGGCTGATTCCGTTCGAGGCACTGTGGGGACCACTCTTGGCCTTTAATCTAGGGATTTTCGTCTCGTTTCCCCTAGCCGGACTCTGTCTTTATCTCTTGGCCGGGGAATTTACCCGCAATAAGCTGGCGGCTTTTGTAGCCGGGTTTCTCTATACTTTCAGCACCTACCACCTCTACCGGGCCGAAGGCCACCTAGGGCTGGTAACGGTGCAGTGGCTCCCCTTTTACGCTTGGCGGCTCTTTGTGCTGCGGCGGAATCCCAATTGGCCGAACGCGCTCTTAGCGGCCTTGGGGCTGGCACTGTGCGCTCTTTCTGACCTCTATTATCTTGGCTATTTTGTCTTGCCCTTTACCACCCTTTTTCTAGCGTGGTCACTCTTTTTTGAGCGCAAGGCTTTTCTGAAAAAGAGCAACCTCCTTTGCTTTGGGCTGGCCCTAGGGCTAGGTTTCGCCTTAATCTTACCTTTTTATGCCGCCTTCTTCCAACTGGACAAAGATGTGGCGCAAGCGGTGCAGGTGCGAACTAACGATGCGAGCGACCTCTCCGCCGATGTGGTGGCCTTCTTTCTTCCCAACGCCAGTAATCCGCTCTTCAATGGCCTGACCGGGCCGATTTACCAAAAATTTAGTGGACTCTTCCCAATAGAGCAGGCGGTCTTTCCCGGCTATATCTTACTGGTAGCGGCTCTAGTGGCACCATGGTTAAAACGGGGGCGCAACCAAAACACGGCTTTTTGGGTGCTTACCGCCGGGGTTGCCTTTGTCTTGGCCCTTGGGCCACGCTTGCATGTGGCTGGTCAAGATACATCCATACCCTTACCCTACAGTCTAATTTATGGCAAATTGCCCTTTCTGACCAGTTTTCGTGCGCCTAACCGCTTGGGGGTAGTAGTTGGTATGGCCTTGGCAGTGTTGGCGGCCCTTTCGCTTAGTGGTTTTTTCGAGTGGCTGCAAAAGCATCATCCGGCAAGTATTAAGATGCCACCCCAAAGCCTGCCCGTACTAATTGCAACCGGGCTGATGCTGCTTGCCACGCTGGAGAATTTGGTTTACCAGTGGCCCTTAGCCACCACCGAAGCCAAAATTCCTGAAATTTATCGGCAAATTGCGGCAGAAGCAGGCGATTTTCTGGTAATGGAATTGCCCTTGGCTCCACTCAGCGCCCCACTCTACTACCAGACGCTACACCAAAAGCCCCTAGTAGGTGGTTATCCTTCACGCATCTCTAACCGGATGAGCCTCTCCTTTGATAAAGTGCCTTACCTCAGTATCTTTAACCCGGCGGAGAGTTCGGGCGTAATGGACGGCAGTGCCGCAAAAAGTTCGCCCGATATTTTCCCGGTGGATCTTTCGTTCCGGCAAGCTCTTCAGGAGAATAACATTCGCTATGTAATCTTGCGTAACTATCCGGGTGGGCGACGCTTTTTCACTTGGATGCGTCCTTTTGTGGAAAGCAATCTCGGTGCCGCAGGCTATAGCAACGAGGACGGTTCGCTCTTAGCTTGGCGGGTAGAACCGGGAACGGCTCCGGCTGCCCCCTCCCCCGGCTCCTATCGTATCCGGGTGGGGGATGGCTGGAACGCCGGATTGGGCAAGGGCGAAGATGGGCTACTACTACGCTTGGTAGAGCAGGATGCTCAATTGCAGGTGGAAGCCGGAAGTGCCGGAACAGCCAATTTGCACCTCAAGGTTACGCCCTATATTCGGCCCCAAGTAATTGAAGTGCGCCTAAACGGAACAGTGGTAGGGCAAATTGATGGACAGAAAGAATGGAAGGCAGTTGAGGCCAATTTAGCCAACCTTACATTTAAGGCGGGTCAAAATTTACTCGAATTTCACTCGGTGCAGGGCTGTCTGGTAGCTTCCGACTATATCCCCAAGAGTCCCGACCATCGCTGTATCAGCTTTGCGGTGCAAAACCTCGAACTCAAGACCGGGCCATAAGCCAAGCCGCTACTCGTTCTGAGACATTACTTTAAAGTATCCTCTCAAAATTTCAAGGTAGGGGCGTATTGCATACGCCCAATGTGAAACCCGTTTGCTGGTTGTTCAATAAACCCCTACTTATTGAGAGGATACTATCTATAGATCATCGAGTTCGATACCCTTAGCCTTCAAGCGGGCTAATAAGTCCGTCATCCTTTGTCGTTCTTGCTCCACTCGTTGTTCCGCAAGCTCGGCTCGCGCCCGTTCTTGGTTGCGCTGTACCACCACTTCAAGATAGCGGGTAAAGGGCCTACCGTCGGGGTAATAGATTTGTAATTCCCCATCTAGTCCATTTAGCTCAAACCTTATTCCTAGAAGGGGACTAACCCAACCACGCATTTGAGCGATTTGGGTTAATACTATTCCACTACGTATCCAGCCATTTAGACGATAACTATCCGGGTCATAGATATAATATTCTTCCACGTCGTGACTCTGGTAAAATTGGAGCTTCCTCTCCATTTCAGCAGATTTATTCCCCGGCGATAAAATTTCAAAGACTACCTGCGGGGCAATGTTTTCCTCCAACCATTGCTGATAGGAACCACGTGGGCCTTTTGGCCTGCCAAAAGCCACCATTGCATCTGGAGCCGCCCGAATTTTAGGATTACCCTCCACGGGATACCAGAGTAAATCTCCCGCGATAAAGACATTAGGATTACCCATAAAGAGTTCCTCTAGTCCATTCTTGATCGTAACAATCCAATCAAACTGTTCGGTATTGTCAGCCATTGGTTTTCCATCGCTTTCAGGATAGACAATCTCTTCTTGAAAAGATCGAATGGGGTGAATGGGCATACTCGCCATAGTTCGCCTTCTTTCCTAGTAGTTTCCTAGTGGTCTATTGACCTAAGCTCCATAAGCTATTTTTGCTATTTTAGCAGATTTATTGTAAAAGTACAGCAATTTCCTTTACAATTGGTTCTTAGGGTCAATTTTTTGCATAGCAGGTTTACACGCAAACAGCAGGAAGCACCCATTTTCAGGGCAAGCGCAAAAATCTAACCCACATCCCTACTCGGCTTCACAAGGCTCCTTTAAACCCAATTATGCTATAATAATTAGAGGTAAATTAACCTTTTTGTAATTGGTGACTTGGTAAACGAAAAAAAATCATTCTAATGGCAAACGACAAACTATACCGGACAGAGGCGATTGTAATTCGCCGCAGGAATATGGGAGAGGCCGACAAAATCTTGACGGTCTATACTCCAAACAAGGGCAAACTAAACCTAGTGGCAAAAGGGGTTCGGCGCACTACTAGCCGTATGGGAGGACACCTCGAACTCTTTATGCAGTGTAATCTGATGGTGGCAAAAGGGCGCAGCCTTGATCTTATTACCCAAAGTGAAACCGTTAGTGCCTTCCCCAATCTCCGCAACAACTTGGGCTTGATCGCCTACACTTGGCAGGGCGTGGAATTGCTGGATCGCCTGACGGAGGAAGACTTGGAGAATTACCCCGTCTTTACGTTACTCTCCGAATTTCTAGGAGCGTTGGAAGTGGGACACGACCCGATTATCATTAGCCGAGCCTACGAACTACACCTACTTGGCTACTTGGGCTATCGGCCCCAACTTATTCGCTGTGTACGCTGCAACGAAGAGATTCAGCCCGTGATAAACTTTTTTAGCCCGGAGATGGGCGGCGTTCTTTGCCCGGCCTGTGGCAAAATCGAGCGGCGAAGCATTGAGGTAAGCATAGATGCAATGAAGATTTTGCGTTATTTGCAAAAGACTACTTTTGCGACTGGTCCACGCCTATTGCTCAAGCCCGAACTGCGTAACGAATTGGAACATATTATGCGTAGCTACACCCGCTATCTGTTGGAACGTGACTTGAAATCGGCAGAGTTTGTACATAACGTGACAAGTTAAGTCAGAAAGAAACCCTGTTGCCACTTTTTACGTATTAGTTTAAAGTCGGCTGGTGTAAATCTGAAAACTGGAGGTTAGTGACAATGGCATACATTGATGATAAGTTGGGTGATGGCGAGAAAGCGGTCTATGTGGCCCATCAGCACCCCTTTGTACTAGTTCGGGCCGCCGCAGGTTCCATCGGTATTTTTATCTTAGGTCTGATTCTCCTGATTGCTGGTTTGGTGTTTATACAAGAAAATAGGCAAAACAGCCAAGATTTTCTCAATACTGCTAGAATAGTTATAGCGATTGCTGGACTGATTACTATGTTTTTTGGTCTTATCGGCTTCCTGATTCAATACCTGCAATACGTTAACGAAGAATATATCATTACCAACGAGCGCGTGATCCAAGTGAAGGGCGTTTTTAACAAACAAGAACTTGACTCCTCACTCTCCAAGGTCAACAATGTCCAGACCTACCAGAGTCTTTTTGGGCGTATCTTCAAATATGGTACGGTAAATATTGACACGGGCAACGAGTCAGGTGTCAACCGCTTGGATTATCTGACCAAGCCGTTTGATTTTAAGAAGCAGATGCTCAACGCTAAAAATGGCCTCTACGGTGACGCTTCGGATCTGGCTCCCCAGTCCATCAAGGGCGGCTACATTCGCACCGACGATGGCGAACGTCGCTACAAAGTACCACCTCAAGCCGAACAACCACCCGTTCCCGGTGGCGGCGGCTACAAGCCCGCACCCGACATCAACCGAGCCGAAATCCCAACCATGATTCAGGAATTAGCCCGATTACGTGACTCCGGTCTACTCACGCAAGAAGAATTTCAGGCCAAAAAGAATGATCTCTTAAAGCGGATGTAAATACAGTACCAGCCCCTGTAAGAGGGATTTCCAATCCCGATTGACCTTTTGCAAGCTATAAGATGTAAGAAGGAGAAATATCAAAATAGGTGAGGCATTTTGGATAGTTTGAGAGAGCAGATTGAAGAAGCCCGCAGATTTATTGCCCCAAAATTAGAGGACTACAAACCCAAAATAGCGATTGTCTTGGGTAGCGGCTTGGGTAGCTTGGCTGAAGGGTTAAATGAAACCATTTCAATTCCTTATAGCGAGATACCCGGCTTTGCCGCATCTACGGTTCAGGGTCATAGTGGACGGATGGTAATCGGCAAATTAGACGACTGCGAAGTAATCGCGATGCAAGGCCGGACACATTTCTATGAAGGCTACGATATGCAGCAGGTGACGTTTTACGTGCGGGTGCTGCGGGCATTGGGTATCGAAACGCTAATCCTGACCAATGCAGCGGGTGGTCTCAATCCGGTTTACCGTCCGGGCGATTTGATGGGCATTACCGATCACATCTTTATGCCGGGCATGGCCGGGCATAATCCCCTGCGTGGTCCCAACGATGACCAACTCGGCTTGCGCTTCCCAGCGATGCTCATAGCCTACACCCCAGCCCTACTTGACTTAGCCGAACGGGAAGCTCGTCGCCTAGGAATTACCTTTCACCAAGGGGTCTACGTGATGTTAGCCGGGCCAAGCTTTGAGACCAGAGCCGAATTGCGCTACCTGCGAATGATTGGCGGTGATGCCGTCGGAATGTCCACCGCACCCGAAACCATTGTGGCAAACCACGCCAGTATGCGCGTTTTGGGCATTAGTGCTATCACCAATACCGCCACAGGCGAAGGGGAGGCCGAGGCCAACCACGACGAAGTTCTAGCCGTCGGGCGCGAAGCCGGGCCACACCTCGCCCGACTGATACGAGCCATCGTCACCCGGCTATATTAGCGAAATCGGCTGGCGGAGCGGCATCCAACAGGATACGGGCCGCCTCTTAGGAGGGGGAAAAGATCAACTGACGGAGCGGCATCCAACAAAATACAGACTTTCTACTAGACCGACGCAGTATCGGCGGGCGGAGCCGCACTCCTACGATGATGCTATTCTACAAGTAATTGTCTAAATTAGATCATTGGGGTTAATCCCTTTTTGGCGCAATAGTTCGAGTAGCTTTTCCACTTTGGCACGCTCGATAGCGGCTTGTTGTTCGGCAGCTTCGGCCCGTTGTGCCTGTGCTTCGGCCCTAGCATGTTCGAGTATGGCATGTTGCGTTTGAACCT
>JACAUC010000367.1 GCA_013390945.1 Candidatus Chloroheliaceae bacterium | reverse complement strand
CCCTTTCGTCGGGTCTTGTGGGATGCGGCTCTGCCCGTTGATTTTCCCTTTCGTCAAGTCTTGTGGGATGCGGCTCTGCCCGTTGATTTTCCCTTTCGTCTGTTGAAGCCGGGCCGAATAACCGTTGCCACAAGGTTCGTTTGCGAACTGCTTGTTTCGGCTGGTGGTCGGGCTGGTCGTTCGGCTGTGGGGGTTCAGACCGTGTGCGGCCTTCGCCCGCCGACTGTGGAGTCTGACCTGTCACAAAACCACCTTTCTAAAATGTTCGTGCCAATCGCTGCGTTCCAAGTCGGTGAGAGCGCGGGCGGCGGCTAAAACATCTTCAGGGTGTACGGTTAGATCCATTTTAGTTAATCGCCGCTTGCGATTTGATTTAGGCCATTTATCGAGCAAGAGCATATCGGTTTCGGTACGCTGTTCGGGGTCGCGCAGGCGTTCGTAGGCGGCTCGAATACGCTTGAAGACGGCAGGCTCCCGTTCGGGTGGATGGGCGCGTACCTGTTCAAAATAGGCTTGCTTGATTTGGGTGGCAGTGGCGGTGCGCTCTAGTCCCAATATTTCATAGGGATCCACAAATTGCTTGACCAAAATAGCACACTCCGTAGGGGTTGTTAATTATTAGAAAAAGTCATCAATATCCAATTCGTCAAATAAGTCGGCCATCGAATCGATATTGGGAAGCATTTTGAAAAAAGGATTCTCAATTTGCTGGCGCGTAGACTCAATTTGGTTATAGAGTTCCATATCACCTTGTTGGCGAGCTTGACGTGCGGCCTTACGCAAAACTTCTTTGGCCTCGCGTCCCTGATCGTTCAAGCCTAAGATGAGGCCCAGCATCATACCGCCATTCGGATCATCGGGCTTGAGTCGTACCACCTCCCTAGCAAAGGGCAGTGCCATATCAGGACGTACCATGGATAAAGCAGTGGCGATAGAGGTTTGTATTGCCAGATCGTCCGGGCGGATATTGGTAGCACGTTGCAAAATCTCCAGTACCAGTTTAGGCCAAGTAGAATCGACTGGTGAAACCTCTTTGGGAGCTGAGAGAAACGAGAAAGGATTGATCCTAGGTCGCACCGTTTTACGTGTCAGGATGGTCATTGCCAAGTCAATATAGAAGGCCGGATCAGGCGGCAATTTCGCTTCAATCCGAGCTAGTATCGTTCTAATCTCCTCTACTTTATCAAGTGCTGACCAACATTCTATTACATTGATGTATGCCCTAGGTTGATCTGCGCCGAGTTCAAGAGCCTGTTCTAATAGCACCGGAACGAGGTCGGCTGACCGTTGATCTATGGCAATCCGGGCCAGCCCGATGGGGAATTTGTAATCTTTGGGGGCCAGTTTTTGGCCTTCTTCTAGTTTCTCCTTCGCCTGTTGCAAGAGACCCCGTGCGTGTTGTTCTTCCGAATGATGGAACAAGAGTTGAGCTAGGTGGAGGCGTAAATCTTCGCGGTCGGGGTAGTATTCCCTCAATTTACGAATACGTATTTCGGCGGCAGTTCCAGCATTAAATTCACTCTCTAGCTTAGAAAGGCGCAAATTGGCTTCGATATGTTTTGGTTCAAGTTGCACGAGGCGGTAGAGTTCGTTGAAAGCGGCCTGCACCTGCTCGTTAGCGATAAGAGCCTCTACAAATTGAAGACGCAACTCAAAGTCATTGGGTTCGGCTTTGATAGCTTGGCGATATACCGCGACCGCTTCTTCTGGTTGTTTGGCGTGTTTATAACATTCGATTACCCGCTTACGCACCCAATTCCATTGTTTATCACTCCAACCGCTCTCACTCTTTAGGCTGGCGGCGGTTCGGCTAGAGGTAGCCGCTTGGTCTTCTTTTTCTAACTGCTCGTTACGGGGTTCAGCCGAGCGACCAGCCGAGGTACTATTTTCGGCTGTGGGAGGCGGCTGTGGAGCGGCGGGCGTAACCTGGGTTGTGGGAGGTGGCTCCGTCCGCCGATTGCGAGTTCGCAGCAAAGCCCTCCAGAGTTCGGCGGCTTCTACCCATTGCTCTTGGGCTTCGTAGCCGAGGGCTAAATTGTGCAGGATGGGACGAGGGGAGCCTAGAGTGCTACCCCCTTGACTTAATACCTGACGAGCCACTTCCCAGAGCCGGATAGCTCGCGGCCAATCGGCTTTCTCCGCGCGGCCAGCCGAAACACTGTAATGAGCCGCTTGGTCAAAATGCTCAATCACTGCCTCACTCAGAGCAGCGTTGCCAGAGGCTAGGGCGATCAAATAAGAAGGTGGCTGCTCGGCTATACCCACATCTGGTAAAAGCTCTGGCGTATCAGAAAGGGTATCAGGTGTCAGGTGTTGGCGGCCAGCCGGGGTGTCAGAAGAGACTCCACCGTCACCCGATACCCGTCCCCCGATACCTTTGTTGGCCGCGAGGCGATTTAGCATAGCGGCAATCAAGTTGTCGCGTAGCCAAGGTTGGCACTCCGTCGGATTAACCTCATAGACCCGTTGCCAAGCTTTTAGGGCAGTCTCCATATCACCAGCTAGAGCTGCCGCAATACCTTTGTAATAGCGTCGTACTTTCAGGGCCGAGGGCGAAGTCAATGTAACGAGTCGTTCCTGACTATCCTCAAATAGGTTAAGAATATCGTCTTTCTCTCCAGCCTGAAGCTTGCTTAAGTCCTGCCAGAGAGACTCCAACTGCCCCGTTACGGGGTCATTAGTTTGGGCGGCCAGCCGACCGGCCAGCCTAGGTGCTGGTTCCGCTTCACGATCAGCCCGACCACCAGTGGACCGATCAGCCGAGCGGCCAGCCGAAGCTTTAGCGGCCTTCTTTGCAGGTGTTTGGCGTAACAGGCTTTGTACAGGAGCAAATTTGGCCCTAATAGCAGGAGTGCTACCCGGCAGTTTGGTCAGATCGGCTTGATGATCTTGCTCTAAGGTTGCTAGAGCCAGAGCCGCTTCGGCACCGTAACGAATTGTTTGCCAGTTTGGATCGTTTTGGCTGGCCGGTCGGCTGGCCGGTCCACTGGTGGTCGGTCTGGCCGTGGGCTGATTGCTCTGTAATATGGCCCGATAGTACTCGCTGGCGGCGGATAAATCGCCGCTCCGGTGGAGAGCCATTGCCAAGTGATACTTGTAGCGGAGTTCATTCGGAGCCAAAACTAAAGCTTGGCGCAGGTCACTAATCTGTGTAACTAACTGCTCGCTACTTAATCCGGCTTGGTTCGCCGGAGAAGGCTGAGCCTTTGGGGTACGACTTATGGCACGTCTGAAATAAGCTTCTGCCAAAGCATTTGTAACCGCTACCTCACTCTGGGGTAAGCTAGACCACGCCACAATTGCGGCATCAAAGCGTTCTGACTCAAAGGCACGTAACCCTTGTTGTTTTGGATCAAGTTTTGGTTGGGGAGTCTGCCATTTTTGACGGTCAGCCGCTTGGTTTTTTGGCCGCTTCTTTTTTGACATATGAAACTAAATTCCTTTTTGAGCCTCGATATACTTTTGGATACGGCCAGCCGAAGCGGCGACGCTTAGGGCAAAGACCAGTCTACGACCAGTCTACATATCAAATGATATACGATCAGGTGTACCCTATGTTCATCCCTTTTATATTCCATAGAACAATAATACCACATATCTGTAGAAATAGCACAAATAGCAAGTATTTCAACGAGCATACCTAATTATATTTTACACTATAGACCGGAGTTTGTCAAACGTTAGTTCTGAAATCAACTCCCTACGGGAGAAAGGTGCAAACTGGTTTCGCTTATATTCACTGCCCCTTTCAGGGGCTTGGCTTTACGCGATTAAGTGTAAGTTCGGCTGACCGTTGGATTGATTGCCACTGCCCCTGAAAGGGCGTAATTTTACGCGATAAGCTATAATGTTAGGGCTAAATTTAGCGTAGACTGGTCTATCATTAGCCAATTATACCAAATGTGGCTGAAAATTGCTCTAATGGTAGACTGGTCGTAGACCAGTCTACCACCAGTCTAAGTTGTTCTTCTTCTTCTAGTGTCATATACTTAATTTAGCAGAGTAGACTGGTCTCTGTCAAGGGGCAGTATAGTTAGCCTAGGGCTGTGGCAAAGTCCGAGAACTATCCAATCTGACAAGAGTAGTGGTAGGTGAAAATCAACTGGCGGCACAACCAGTTGACCCAGTTGGCGCAGCATCCTACAATCTTGGCCTAAGAGAAACCAGTTTACAGGCAGATAGGTAGGCTAAACCAGGTTACAAATAGTTTTCCATAGTCACATTCTAGTCGGAAAGCCCAAATCTTGTAGGATGCTGCGTAACCTGGGTTCCGTCAGTTGATCTTGACTTACCACCCAACTTGTCAGAGCGGGACTTTGCAACA
>JACAUC010000366.1 GCA_013390945.1 Candidatus Chloroheliaceae bacterium | reverse complement strand
CCCACAGATAGGGGGCATGGGAAAATCAAGCGACGGAGCGGCATCCCACAGATAGAGGGCATGGGAAGATCAAGCGACGGAGCGCCATCCCACAGATAGGGGGTATGGGAAGATCAAGCGACAGAGCGGCATCCCACAGATAGGGGGCATGGGAAAATCAAGCGACGGAGCGGCATCCCACAGATAGGGGCGTTCTCTCAAAACCTGTGGTAAGGGAATTTCATTTTGGTATTAGCCTTATTTTTACCCAAAGGGGCAAGATTTGTGGGATACCGCTCAGTCGGTTGATTTTCCTATACCCGTATTTTGTGGGATGGTGCTCCGTCGCTTGATTTTTCCCTATCACTGAATTTCAGGACAATCATATTTTTTAATACGCGAATCATGAATTTATATGCTATAATTCTTTGACTAGCTTGAAAACCTAAAACGATAAATTAGTTTGCGGCTGAGCGGCAGAATAAGCAAACTTTGTAACTAAACATAATATTACACTTTTAGGAGAGCAACGTAACATGACAACACCGCCAGAAACTATTTACCACCGGACTTATGATTTAACCCAAGCACGCAAACACCCCTCTAAAAAAACACCAGCCAGCCATCAGAGGGAGGCTTTAGATAAACTTGGGAAGTGGTTCCAAGATAAAGGCAAAGGGGGAATTTTGGTTTTGCCCACCGGGGGAGGTAAGACCTTGGTTGCCGTTAAGTTCCTGTGTGGCTGGCCGCTTTCTCAGGGTTATAAGGTGCTTTGGCTGGCCCATACCCACCATTTACTTGAGCAAGCCTTTCATAGCTTTGGTCCCAGAGATCAAGAAGAAGTAAAAAGAAATGGTTATGAAATTGGGCGAATTGCCGAGCCAAAATCTAGCTTAGGGGTTCGGGTGGTTTCCGGTACACCCGGTCATTTTCCGGTACATCAGATCAAAGCCGAAGATGATGTGGTAATCGGCACTCTACAAACCATCACTCGCGCTTACAATGACCCTCAACAACGCAACCTGAAAGCCTTCCTAAAGTCGTCCAAAGGCAAACTCCTCGTGGTTTTTGATGAGGCTCACCACTCCCCGGCTCCCAGCTATAGAAAGCTGATGGTTGATTTGCGGAAAGCTTATCCCGAAATGTACCTGTTGGGTCTTACCGCTACCCCAACCTATAGTGATGAGAGTAAGCAAGGCTGGCTGAAGAAGCTATTTCCACAGGAAATTATCTATCAGGTATCGGCCTCAAAACTGATGGCCGACCAGATTCTAGCTCAGCCAATTTTTGAGAATTTTTTCACTCAATTTAGTCCTGAGTTTGATGAGCGTGAATATCAGAAATGGGTGGGAACCTACCGCGATTTACCGGAAGACGTGATTAGTCGGTTAGCTCAGAGCCGGGAGCGTAATGCTACCATTGTACAGACTTATGTTGAAAACAAGAAGCGTTATGGAAAGACGATTATCTTTACGGATCGCTGGTTCCAATGCGAACAACTCCGCGAGATGCTAACCGCGAAGGGGGTAAAGGCCGATGTAATTTACTCTCATATTGACGCTAATCCGGGTAGTGCCGCCGAACGGAACAAACGTGATAAAGATGAAAATAAGAAGGTATTGGAAGCTTTTCAGCGTAACCAATTGGATGTATTAATCAACGTCCGCATATTAACGGAAGGCACAGATGTGCCAAATGTCAATACCGTTTTTCTCACTCGGCAGACGACCAGCCAGATTTTGCTGACGCAGATGGTAGGTAGAGCCTTGCGCGGACCCAAGTTTGGCGGCACGGAAAAAGCCTATATCGTTTCTTTTATTGATAACTGGCAACAAGCGATCAACTGGGCCGAGTATGACCTACTTGGGGGTGAGGATGGTAATGGCAAAGGTACTACCAATCCTCCGAGCCTGCCTTTACAGTTGATTTCAATCGAACGAGTACGAGAACTGCTTCTACAGATGGATAGGGGTATAATTGTCCAGGTGGGTCCTTTTATTAAGCTAATACCTCTTGGCTGGTATGTGGTGGAATTTGAAGCAGCGGTAGCAGGAAGCGAAGATACCGAGGAGATCAAAAGAGAAACGGTAGCAGGAAGCGAAGATACCGAGGAGATCAAAAGAGAATTTGTGTTGGTCTTTGAAGACGACGAAAAGAATTACCAAGGCTTCATTCAGTGGCTAACACAAGTAGATTTGACCAAGTTTGAGGATACAAATCTTGAGCTTGAGCAACACCAGCGTCGCCTTGAGAGATGGCAACAACGGTTTTTCCCTCAAAAAGAGGGTACCGCCCAAAAGGGTTTGTTGAGGAGTCTCTTTCACATCGCCCGACATATGGCCCAAAACGATTCAGCACCAACCTTCTTCACCTTTGAGGCGCGTAAAGACCATGACCTCGATAAGGTAGCCCAAAAATTTAGCTTTGAGGACGAACTTAACGTCAGGGCATTGGATAAAGCCTTGCGTAACGAGCATGAGAGAAAAGATCGCTATTGGTCTACCTTTTACTCTACTTATAATTTGTTCAAATCCCAGTATGATGGCTGTGTTAACCGCCTCTTAGACCTTACTCATGTTGACAATGGCGAGGACTACATACGACCGATTGGGCCAATAGATGAACTCCTAGACCGAGAGCCTTTGGAGGAAGTTAAGGTAGAGGTTAAGGCTAGAGATGGCAATCGTTGCTGCTGTTGCAGAGAGTCTAACCGCCTTGAGATTGACCATGTTATACCTTGGTATTACGGTGGTCCTACTTCTATTGATAATCTCCAGACCCTTTGCAAAATTTGCCATACTACTAAAGGTCGTACTAGCTTCGATTTTCGGATTCATCAAACCTCTATGTATGTACCTTCTTCCGATCTAACCACCTTTGATATAAATGTCACACGCAATGTCATGAGCCTTGAAGAATGGGAAAAGTTTCTGCGGCGTAGTATTAACTTCTTTTATGGTTGCTCAGTGGTGGATTCTATCAGAACTGGCAATTTCTCTCAGTGGGAAGTTTCGCTTCATGCTGGAAATAATCCGCTCTGGTTAAAGCCTTACCTTGAAGGATTGTTGAATAGGATTAATGAAACCCTTCCAAGCGCAGGCATGGGCAAGCTACAAGGTCTTAGGATTACCGCACCCAACCAGCCAGAGGTCTCGACAGCATTGGGTGAGGTTCCGGTAAAAGCACCCAATCAACCCACAATGATAGGTACTGCTAAAGCTATACCTAATCAGGTAGAGGCGCATTGTGCGAGGTGCAAGGTCAAGCACCTGATGTTACAACCAGAATGGGTTACGTTATCTAATGGGCGAAGTGCCTTAAAAGGTAAATGTTCGGTTTGTGGTGCAACCACGCACCGTTTTCCTAAGCAAGGGGAAATCACCTAAAGGGGCCTTGCCCTATGAGGTAAAATCTGGGTTAGGGGAAGATCAACCGACGGAGCGGCATCCCACAAATCTTGGCTTTTGGGTAAAGATAAGGCTAATATCAAAATAAATTACCCTTACCACCGGTCTTGAGAGAAAGCCCCGAACTGTGGGATGCCGCTCCGTCAGTTGATTTTTCCAAATCTTGCCCTTTGGGTAAAGATAAAGCTAATATCAAAATAAATTTTCCCTTACCACCGCCCTTGAAAGAAAGCTCCGATCTGTGGGATGCCGCTCCGTCGGTTGATTTTACCTTAATATTTAACCTGAACAATCTGACCGGGCTGAATCGTCTGTAATTGCAATAATAATTTCGGCATAAGTGCGCGAAGTGTTGCTAACTGGTTATTGGGAGCAACTAAAACAATAATAGCAAGGTTCTTTGGTTGCAAATTTTGTTGATACTGTAAATTTTGATCCACCGTCACGAAAACTTCAAAACTGGTTTCGGCTAACCGAATAAGCGCACCATTTTTTGTTCCAGCCCAGCCCATTTCCACAACAGTTGAGATTTCGTGTCCTGTTATCTCATTTTTCAGCCTACGTGGTAGGCACTCGTCAAACAATACTTTCATAAGTTTGGGTCAATAAGATTTGCTTGAAATTTTCTAGCAAGGCAACGGCTTGCTCCTGTTTGACGGTAGGAAAATCATCCAGAAATTCGTCTAAACTTTGACCGACCTCAAGATAATCTAACAGAGTTTGAGCAGGTACACGAGTTCCGACAAAGACAGCTACGCCACCTAAAATATCAGGATCACGCTCTATCAGCTTTTGTTTTATCATTGGATATACCCCTATTCTAGAAATTACCTCGATTTTTGGTTGTTTTCCACCTAGCCGTTTATAACTATAGCTACTTTACCTCTGACTCAGTTCGTTACTTGCTCAGCCTTCAACTATATTATATACTAAAATTAACTGAAAATCGAAAAGATCAACCGACGGAGCGGCATCCCACAAATCTTGGCCTATGAGGGAAAATCC
>JACAUC010000365.1 GCA_013390945.1 Candidatus Chloroheliaceae bacterium | reverse complement strand
GAGTACCATCCTAAAGACCAGTCTGCGTGTAAAGCCGGTATGAACCTTGCCTAAGCACGTAAACTGGTTTAAAGACTAACAACTAACAACTAAAAGACCAAAAACTAAAAACGGCTGGCCGTAGAAAGAGCAAATTTTTTATGCGTTGTTTGGTAACAGGAGTAGCCGGTTTTATCGGCTCACATTTAGCCGAATCTCTGGTAGCACAAGGCCACACGGTAATTGGGGTAGATGCGTTTATCCCTTACTATCCGCGAACCATTAAAGAACAGAACTTGAGTGAACTGCGCCAAAATCCTAACTTTAGCTTCCAAGAATTAGACCTGCGTACCGCGCCACTCCAACCGCTACTGGATGGAATCGAGGTAGTGTTTCACGAAGCGGCTACGCCCGGCCTGCTGCTAAGCTGGCAGGATTTTGAGTTATACGAGACTTGTAATATTTTGACTACCCAACGACTGCTAGAAGCTTGTCGTCAAACTAAAGGCCAAGTAACGAACAGTTCGAACAGTTCACCAAAGGTTATTCTTGCCAGCACCTCCTCGATTTATGGGGCCGATGTCACTGGTCCAGAAACTACTAAAGCACAACCAGTTTCGCCCTACGGTATCACCAAATTAGCAGGCGAACATCTTGCCCTAGCCTATTATCACAACTTTGGTATCCCGGTTAGCATCCTACGTTACTTCTCGGTTTATGGGCCACGTCAGCGACCTGATATGGGCTACTATCGCTTCATTGAGGCTATCGCTAAGGATAAGGTAATTACGGTCTTTGGCGATGGGAAACAAACCCGCACCAATACCTACGTAACCGACATTGTAAGGGCCACTATCTTAGCAGCGCGGCCAGCCGACCGGCCAGCCGACGAGCAGTTTCAGGTGGGTGAAGCCTTTAATATCGGGGGGCGGGATGAGATAAATGTGCTGGAGGTACTGCAATTGCTGGAAGAGTTGATCGGAAAAAAAGCCCGGATTGAATGGGCCGCCTCTCGACCGGGTGAGCAGAGCCGCACCGTAGCCAACATTACCAAAGCCCAACAGATGCTTGGCTGGGAGCCTCGCGTAGGTATTAAAGAAGGTCTAGCGGCACAGATAGCTTGGCAATTGGGTTAAACTTCAAACAGGTGTGCGGGGGGAAATTGAAGATAAACCTCTTCACCTCGGCTGGCCGCTCGGCTGTGGGAGGTACTAGGTAGGTAGGTTCTAGCCCGAATATTGATTCCTCCAAGGCCAGCCGAACCACCAGTGGAACCACCAGTGGAACCACCAGTGGGAAGGCCAGCAGTAATAGCGGGTACGGTGGTCGTCGCATCACCACACCCGCTCAGTATCTGACCGATCCAAATCAGATACAACAGGCGCAAATATCTTCCACCGAATTTCATTAAGCCAACGCTCCCACCTTAGAATTAGAAACCTTATCTTAGGATTAACAGTTCGCGTACCACCAGTGCGACCAGCCGAGGCAACCAACCCAAGTTACGGTCAACGTTTGGTTGTGACCCGGACAGCCCAAGCACCAGTGAACCGATCAACCGAAACGATTTGAGGTTATCAAATATAGCCAATTAAACGCGAGATTTAGACATTTATTAAAATAGGATCACCAGTAAACCGAACAGCCTGAGATGTCTGACTCTAATTAAGTTATTTTGCTCAAGCAGGAAATCGCAAAACCGTTCTTATATTCAAATTATATCAACTTAAAAAAAAAAGTCAATAGGGTTTTCCCGTTATCGTAAACTGGTTTTGTTCGCGCAAGACCTCCAGTATGGTTTCAGCCTTGCCTGTATTTTTATTTTACTAATTTTCCTCTAATCTTTCCAACCAGAAAAAACCCAACCCTAGCACTATAATGAGTTATCGTTAATACTGGTTAAAGTTGAAAGGAATATGCTATGTCCTTACCTAAACGTTCCTCATTAACTAAAGCAACGCTTGTACCGAAAGCGAAGGAAGAAGAGCAACAACTCCACAAGGCTAACGCTAACCACGAAACTGAGGCTTCCGAAGCTGATAGCCCACCTCAAGAAGTATCAGCCGCCGCTTTAATCTCCGGTATGACTAACCCTCGCGGAGCCTCACGACAGACTATCTTGGCAATGCAATCCACTTTTGGCAATCGGGCGGTACAACGTGCCATCCTCCAGAGCAAAGCTTCAGGTGAAGTCCAGCGTAGAGGTCGCTCTGATGCGGTGATGAAGGGATCATCTTTTTATGAATCAGATGGCTTTGTCTCGTTCGCTGATGCCATGTCTAATCCAAAGCTTTACAAGTATTTTTATGCTTTTGGTGAAACGCAGTATATAACCGCCAATTTTGAGTTGATGGAAGCTATCAAGAAATATAAAGCCTCGCCTACTTTAAAGTTGGCTAGGTCAATTTACAGCACATATATATCAAAGAGCCTCAAACAAGCTAATTTACCCGGCAATGTGGTTACGGAGATTCAGAACGCTTTACAGAAGATTAGGTTTTGGCAAAGCCCCCCTGCCTCCCTTTTTGATAAGGCCGAAAAGGTTCTCATCGAAGATTTAACTGGAACCTATTCGATGTTCCTAATATCTCCATATTTTAAGGCTTGGCAACGAGATGCTCCGATTCCTGAAAAATAATATGTAGTTCCATCAGTAAGGCATGTTTCAAAAGAGGTTGACAGTTTGAAGTATAAACAAGCTCAAATGCCATTCAAAACTGTCAACTTGGTTCAAGCTCAAGTCTGAAACATGCCTAAGGGCTAACCTGTAAGGCGAAAGGTCATAGCTGATTGCCTTTGAAGATCACTTTCATCCATTCGGCTACTTCACGCATTTCGTCATACTCACCTGCCACCTCAATATCATGGTCAGGGTCGAGAGAAATATCACGTTCAAAAACAAGGCTACCCGTATTATTGTCTTTATGCAAAAGCCAGAGTTTGGTAGGATCTATCCGACAGTAAGAGCTAATCGTTTTATCACTGACCAACATCAGACGCCGATTGGTCAGGTAGTAGAAGAATTCTTCTCTTCTGCTATAGGCTAGGGCTAAATTGAAAATAACTGAGACCAAGGCAACCTTACTAAGCAGTTCTCTATTCCTATCTTTTTCGTCCTCCGAACTGGTTTTGGCAGGGCTTTCCCCAAACCAGATAACTTGCTCTCCTTCTCCAAGCTCCTTTCCTATCCGTTTTTGCATTTTTCGATCTAGCTTGCAGGCTGGCGGCAAGATAGAGGACTGGTCAGGGTTTTTAACCAGTAATTTTAGCACCAACTCTTCTATCTTCCGTGATTCTGGAATACCTTCAAACCAGATACCTGTTAAATTCGAGTCTTGTTTGATATTTAAGCTGTCAGATTCACCTAAATGAAATTTTCTGATAAAAAAGAGATCACCTCGATGTACTCCAGTCTTTATTCGCCTGACACCGATTATATCGGTCAATTGCAATGCTTGGCACAAGTGTTTCTTAATCAGCATTACACGCTGCTCGGTTAGAATGTAGATTTTGCCAAAATTTTGTCCACTCCTAGTATAGCCTGTCCAGATTAGTAACTCATCCGGTTTTAGCCAGTGTCTTATTTCGCTTTGTAAAGCAGGCGGTAAGTTTGAAATCTTTACCGCTAGAGGATTGAGTAGCTGGCTCGGAAAATAGTCCGCTACCGGGGAGTCGGGTTGAGGTTGCAGCTCTTCCTGCTCGACCAGCCATTTTTTGGCACTGGCAAGCGAAGGATGCTTCGGGCAAAACAGGATAACTATTTCAAGTGCTTGCCGGGCCTCTGTCAGATTTTCGGCGGTGAAGGCTACCCACAGTAAGAGGTCAGGGTTTTGGGGATAGGAGAAACGCAAGCGGGTCAAAATTGCGTGAGCTACTGCTTTATCCCCGGCTTTGGCAATTTCTATGGCCTGTTTAAAAGTTTCCAGATCAGTGGAATTCATTGATTTCTTCTTTGTAAAGTAAAAGTTTTTCCAGGTTAACTGCTTATATATATTCTATATCTTCTCAATAAAGTTTATTGGAACCAGTTCACATAAACCCGTCCCTCACTAACAAACAAAAATCACAGGAGTATCCAGTAGGGACAGTGTAACATTTTCTCAAGGTAAATTAAAGGCTGAGGAACGTAGCCTAGCCCTGCAAGCCATTTAGTCAGGAACTCTCTTTTCAATACCTTAGCCTTCACCCTTAAAGTTCGATACGCTATCTATCCCGTTGTAACTGTTCAGACTTACCCTAAAAAGTGCAAACAATTCCCCACTTTGAGGGGTTTTTTGACCATTTAGCCGTTCGCATAGCACCAAATTGGCTGTAAAAAGAATAAAAATCTTCACTTTTTACACGTCCTTACCCTAAGTCTGAACAGTTACAGGGCTAAAACCGATTTGACAACTAAAGCTAGAAGTAGTATAGTACACAAGCTCTT
>JACAUC010000364.1 GCA_013390945.1 Candidatus Chloroheliaceae bacterium | reverse complement strand
CGATACCTTGTAGGAGGGATTTCTAATCCCGATACCTTGTAGGAGGGATTTCTAAAAAATCCCGATGAGGAGAAAAAGAAATGATTCAGCCAACAACTCGTTTGAAAATAGCCGATAATACTGGCGCTAAAGAAGTAATGTGTATCCGCGTAATGGGCGGTGGTAATCGCAAATACGCCGGAGTAGGTGACATTATCATTTGTGCGGTAAAATCGGCCACACCGGGCGGGCAGGTTAAAAAGGGTTCAGTCGTGCGGGCTGTCGTAGTACGTACCTCGAAGGAGTATGGCCGGGATGACGGTAGCCACATCCGCTTTGATGACAATGCGGCGGTGCTGATTACTCCCAACAATAACCCGCAGGGTACTCGTATCTTTGGCCCGGTTGCCCGTGAACTGCGCGAGAAGCAATTCATGAAAATTGTGTCGCTTGCGCCCGAAGTACTCTAAGAGGGTGGAGAAATGAATATTAGGAAAGGTGATACCGTTCAGGTAATCACTGGTAAGTACAGGTTAAAGAAGGGTACGGTTAAGACGGTTTTACCCAGTGCTGAGCGGGTAATCGTTGAAGGCGTAAATGTGGTTAAACGGCACCTCAAGGGCCGCACCCAAGCACGTCAGGCCGGTATTGTCGAAGTAGAGGCTCCTATTCACGTTAGCAATGTGATGATTGTCTGCCCACGCTGCAATGAGAGTGTGAGAGTAGGTCATCGCGAAGAGGGCGGCGAGAAGGTACGCTTTTGTAAGAATCCCGCGTGTGGTGCAACTATTCCCGATAATACGGGTTGGAGACCACGCCAAGATGCTCGCGAAGGCTAGTTTTAGCTTTTCCGACCATTAGGAGTCGTTAAAGCCGTAGAGCAGTCTGCAATTGTGCTATAATTAGGGGTCTTTATTACTAAACATTATCTCACTCAAAGACCGCTGCCCTTCACTGGTCCAAAGACTAGGTCAATTGGTTGTTACGACTAGTCTATCGGCTAAGGTGGCAGGACGACGGAGATCCAAAAAGCTTTGTTTTGGCCTAGACCAGTCTACGACCAGTCTACGAGGTCAATTTGGAAGCGGGTTCTCCGAATTGGTTTGAGGTGAGAAGGAGATTATTTACAGTGGCAGAAAAAGGGAAAGGCCAACCTACAAAGGGTGGTCAACCTCCGAAAAAAGGTGGTCAGCCGCCTCAAGCGCAACAAAAAGCGCAGAAAGCGGCTCCAAAGCCAGCCGTAGTGGTGGATGAGGGGCCACGAGTACCTGCACCACCAGCCCTTCTAAGGATTCGCTATCGTCAAGAAGTGGTTCCAGCTTTGGTAAAGGAATTTAGCTACAAAAACGTCATGCAAGTGCCGCAGATTAAAAAAGTGGTAGTCAACATTGGTCTAGGTGAGGCCATTGCTAACGCTAAGGCTTTGGATGCAGCGGTAGGCGATTTGACGGCGATTGCTGGGCAAAAGCCAGTCGTGAACCGGGCCAAGAAGAGTATTGCGGCCTTTAAGTTACGTACCGGGATGCCGATTGGGGCCACCGTAACACTACGGGGCGACCGGATGTATGAGTTCTTGGATCGGTTGATCAATATTGGTTTGCCGCGTGTGCGTGACTTCAACGGTGTTTCATCTAAAGCTTTTGACGGCCATGGCAATTACACCTTGGGCCTAAAAGAGCAGATTATCTTCCCTGAAATTGATTATGACCGGGTAGATAAGGTGCGTGGCATGGAAGTGACTATCGTCACCACCGCCAAAACCGATGAAGAAGGACAGCGTTTACTCCGGCTAATGGGAATGCCTTTTAGAAAGTAAAGGAATAAAAATGGCTAAAGAGTCAATGGTTGTAAAGGCGAACCGCAAGCCGAAGTTCAAGGTACAGGGTTACAATCGCTGCAAGCTGTGTGGTCGTTCCCGCGCTTACATGCGTAAGTTTGCGATGTGCCGCATCTGTTTCCGGGAGAACGCCTTACAGGGCAAACTTCCGGGTGTAACCAAGTCAAGCTGGTAAACTATCGGAGAGCTAAGGAGAAATTAGAGGAATGAATACTACCGATCCGATAGCCGATATGCTGACGCGCATACGCAACGCTTCCGGCTCCCGACACCTTGAGGTGGCGATGCCTTCGAGTAATTTGAAGGTTGCAATTGCTAAAATCCTAAAAGATGAAGGCTTCGTGTTGGATTATGCGGTCGAGCAAGAGAGCTTGATGCGTGTCCTAAAAGTGCAATTGAAGTACATTGGTAGCGCCAGCGGCGGCAGCAAAAAAGCGGTTATTACGGGAATAAAGCGAATCAGCAAGCCGGGCCTGCGGATTTACACTAAGAAAACCGAAATACCCAAAGTGATGAACGGCCTAGGTATCGCCATCCTAAGTACCCCCCAAGGCGTAATGACCGGGCGGCAGGCTTGGCGAGCAGGTTTGGGCGGCGAAATACTGGCATACGTCTGGTAACAGGAGGAGGCTAGAAGTGTCTCGAATTGGACGCAAACCCATAACGCTGCCAAAAGGGGTTGAAATCAAGGTCAGCGAGGATAATACGGTAGTGGTCAAAGGGCCAAAAGGCAATTTGACTCGCCAAATCCACCCCGAAATGAAAATTGTTCAGCATGAGAGTACTCTCGAAGTACAACGGCCTAGCGAGTCGAATCTGCACCGTGCTTTGCATGGGCTGAGCCGGACTTTACTGGATAATATGATTACGGGTGTCAGCACGGGCTATCGCCGTGACTTAGAGATTGCCGGTGTAGGTTACCGCGCGCTCAAGGATGGCAATATGTTGGTGCTGTTGCTAGGCTACAGCCACGCCATTCGTCTGGAGCCACCTCCAGGTATTACTTTCGGCGTGGACAGCCCTACCAAGGTCAACGTACAGGGTATTAACAAAGAAGAAGTCGGTCAGGAAGCTGCCCGCATCCGAGGGATGCGACCCCCCGAACCCTATAAGGGTAAAGGTATTCGCTATGCGGGTGAGGTTATCCGCCGCAAGGCTGGTAAAGCTGGTAAGGCGAGTAAGAAGTAATTTTTAAGGTTTGATTTTAGGAAGAAGTAACACCCAGTAATTAGCTTGGTGTTACTCGCCTAATGTATAAGGAAAATTAGTAGAAATGCGACGAATTAGACGAGATTTGAGTCCGCGTAAGCGGCGGCAGATTCGGGTGCGCTCTAAAGTCTATGGCGCACCTGAACGTCCGCGCCTCAACGTCTTCCGCAGTGCCCGGCACATTTATGCTCAGATTATTGACGATGACAAAGGGCATACCATCGTGGCGGCTAGTACGGTAGAGGCTGAGACTAAAGGGCAGATTACCAGCGAAAATACCAAAGTGGATGAAGCCAAATTAGTCGGTCAGACTTTGGCAAAGCGGGCTTTGGAAAAAGGGATCACCAAGGTAGTGTTCGACCGGGCAGGCTACCTTTATCACGGGCGAATTAAAGCGTTGGCTGATGGCGCACGTGCAGCCGGTTTGCAATTTTAAGGAGCTAGAAATTTAATGGCAAGAATTGACGCAAGCAAACTGAACCTGGAAGAACGAGTCGTTCAGATCAATCGTGTGGCGAAAGTGGTCAAGGGTGGTCGGCGCTTTAGCTTCAGTTCGGTGGTAGTGGTCGGCGACGGTGCAGGTCATGTTGGCGCAGGTCTCGGTAAGGCCGGGGAAGTACCCGACTCAATCCGCAAGGGCAGTGATGATGCCAAGAAGAACCTAATCGAAATCCCTCTAATTGATAACCGCACAATTCCTCACGAGATTACCGCCCGTTTTGGCGCGAGTAAAGTGGTTTTACGTCCGGCTTCACCCGGTACAGGCGTTATCGCGGGTGGTGGCGTTCGCGCCGTGTTGGAAGCTGCCGGTATCAAAGATGTGCTGAGTAAATCGTTGGGTAACAACAATCCTATAAATGCAGTGCGGGCGACTATCGAGGCTCTTCAACAACTCAAGATTCGCGAGGATGAAGAAGTTAAGCGTGGCAAGCCCTTTAGCAGCTTTGGCCTTGGCCCCAGCGACGAAAAGATAGTGGCTCCCAAGCAACGCCTTAGCATCTTTGTTCCCCAGCAAGGTAGTTTTTCCGAGCGCGGTGGAGACCGTGACCGCGGTGGTCGGCGTGGAGACCGTGACCGAAGTGGTGGCGGTGGACGTGGCGGCCCCGGTGGTGGCGATAATCGCGGTGGCCCCGGTGGTGGCGGCGGACGCGGTGGCCCCGGTGGTGGCGGCGGACGTGGCGGCCCCGGTGGTGGCGGTGGACGTGGTGGCCCCGGCGGTGGTGGCGGCGGACGTGGTGGTTTCAGTGGCGGTCGCCCGCCGCGTAACGATGCACCAAACGCTGGTGGTAGCGATAATCGGGATTAGAAATCCCTCCTACAAAGGGATTAAATCGGGATTAGAAATCCCTCCTACAAAGGGATTAAATCGGGATTAGAAATCCCT
>JACAUC010000363.1 GCA_013390945.1 Candidatus Chloroheliaceae bacterium | reverse complement strand
ATTTTTGGCAAGACCTGTTTGGGATTAGAAATCCCTATTTTTGGCAAGACCTGTTCGGGATTAGAAATCCTGATTTTTGGCAAGACCTGTTCGGGATTAGAAATCCCTCCTACAATTTTAACCTTATTTATAAAGAAGAAATGATAGAGCAGGTACATACCACAGAGAAGGGCCGTAAAATAGGCATAGTAACCCGCCGAAAGGATTTGCAGATCAAAAAAGAATACAAAGAGACCCAAATAAAAGAGAGCTAGTTTGCCAAAAGCTTTGGGTTGTTCGGTAAATAAAATCAGGAAATAGAGCGCGAAGACCATCCACTCTTGCGCCCCCAAACCACCATGGGCAAATTGAGCTTGGTGCCAAGGCGAAAACGCATAAATCAGCCCGGCCACCAACCCTGCTCCACTACTCCCGGTCAGGTGGCGCACCAAGAGCCACATGGCAAAACCACTGAGAGCAAAATTAGAGAGAATCAAAAGATTGTAGGCCAGCACCGGGTTATTGGTCAGCCAAACCACCGGGGCCAAAAGTAAGCCGTCTCCAACTACTAATTCATCCAACTGTAAGTTTTGCTTGAGCGGATAAAAAGTGTTCGATTCGTAGAGGTGCAATGGGTCATGAAGTAGTTGGTAAGCTATCGAACCCATGCGCCAAGGTGTATCGGTAGAATCGCTGCGGTCAAAGAGGGAATCGTTTAGGCCAGTTGCCAAAGGCCAAGTGAAAGCTAAACTTACCAACCAAAAAAAGAGGAAGACCACCCAGCCCGGCTTTTGGTATAACCAGCTACCCGGATAGATCTTCCTCTGCTCTGCTTCGCCCGTCTTACGGAATGGATTAGTTATCTTCAAGGTCAAGGGCGAGTGCCGCCCGAATCTCCTCCGATAAAACGGTAGAAAACTGATAGTTGGGATGGTCAAGCTCTAAAGTGATCGACTCAATACCTTGCTGAAAGGCTACCACCAATTCCGAGTTCAACTGAAACCGGACATAGTGGATTGTACTCAGCTTTTCCGCTGTACTGCGTCCTTCCTCAAATTGAGCCTGAATACGAGTATTACCCGCCCGTAGCCACAAATGCTCCTCAAGACCGAGTAGCGTCGGCAACCGCCGCCGCAACTCTTGGGAATCGATAATCTCGATAAAAAGAGTAGCACTCAACTGAAACGCATCAGGCAGCAAAGGGTTATAGGTATCCAGTTCATACTGAATCTGGGCATCTTCCACAATGCGTTCCGCCCGCATCATCTCCTGAACCTGAAACAAAATCGTCTCACGGTTCTCGAAAACTAGCGTGATAATATCGCCTATCCCCACCCGGCGGAGGGTCTTTAGCTCAATTATCTGGTTGCGAAAAGCGTTACGTACCCGCTCATAGGCCGCAATATCTTTAATGTCCGCTAGGGTTAACGGTTTCATTTAGCTTCCTTTTTTTGATCCAAACCATAAGCCCGATAAAGCACCTCCACCGGATGAATAGGCCGCAGACCAGTACCCTGCTGAATCGAAAGCCCGGCCAAGGTGCAATCGGTTACAGGTTGGACATCACCTAACTCCTTAATCGCTTTGAAGAGCGGAGCCCCTACCTGCATACTCAGGTCATAGTTTTCTTTCTTGACCCCCCAACTGCCGCTATGTCCGCTACAGCCTTTATCCACAAAAGTAACTTCCGCACCCGGCAGTAGCTTGAGTAGATCAAACGAACGTCGCCCAATCGCCTGATATTTGAGATGGCAAGGCTGATGGTAGGCCAACTTACCGGGAGCCTTCACAAAATCGGTCTTGAGTTTACCAGCTCGTTTCTGGCGGAAGAGATATTCGGAAATATCGTAGGAGTGAGCGGCAACTTCAGCAACCGCCTCGCCATCGAGGTAATCTTTGTACTCCTTCTTAAACATCATACCACAGGTCGGCTCTGGTATTATAATATCGTAGCCCGCCTTGACCCACTTAATCATACTAGCTACATTGCGACGCATATGATCCAGAGCCTTATCCACGTCACCGGAATCCAACATTGGCATACCGCAACAGCTTTGTTCGGGGCAAGCCACCTTAAAGCCGTTATGTTCCAGTACCTCTACCAATGCCTTCCCAACTTGGGGCGCGTTATAATTGACCACGCAAGTGTAAAAGAGGGCCACCTTACCCACTGGGTCAGTTTTCGCTTTGGCGGTGCGGGCCGCCGCATGTTTTTTATACCAACTCTGGAAAGTTTCGCGGTGGAAGTTGGGTAGAATAGCCCGATGGTCAACGCCTGCTATTAGCTCAATCACCTGCCGTCCGGCAGAACTCTTATTGCCAAAATTTACCAGAGAGGCTAAAGGAGCGGCTAGTTTGCCCATGGCTTCGGGATTATCCATCAAGTTACCGCGCAACGTTGGCAGGTGCTTCTGAGCCTCCACCGCTCGATAGCGTTGTACCAGTTTGGGTATGTCAATCAAAAGTTCGTGAGGGGGAGTATAAGGGCATTTTACAAAACAGAGCTTGCAATTAAAACATAAGTCCATCACTCGGCCCATTTCCGAATGGGTCAATTTTTCGGCTTCGCCGTCATAATTATCTACAAATTTAAAAAGTTTGGGGAAGGAGGGACAGTACCCCACACACATCCGGCAACCATGGCAGATGTCGAATTGCCGCCGCATTTCTTGGTCGAGGGCTTCGCGATTCCAGTAAGTCGGGTCTTTTAAATTGACCTTATCTGATCGCAGTCCTCCAAGATCGCCGCTTTCCATACGCTAAATTCCTCTTTACAAAATATCTCAAAAATTGGTAGGGGCGTATTGCATACGCCCCACTGACACGGGTTTATGCAATAAACCCCTACGGTTTTGCATACGCCTCAAATGAAACGGGTTTATGTAAACTGGTTTCAATAAACCCCTACCGCTTGAGATTATAAACAAAAAGAGAGCAGTTAGCCTTCGGGGAGATAAATCCACCTAAAATAGAAAGCTAACTGCTGCTAATCAGACTCTTCGCTTAACCAGCTAACTTACGCCTCTAGTTTTGCCAAACCTTTGGTAAAACGACCAGCGTGGGATTTTTCGGCACGGGCTAAGGTTTCCAGCCATTCGGCGATTTCAGGATAGCCTTCTTCACGGGCGGTCTTGGCAAAGCCGGGGTACATCTCGGAGTACTCGTAAGTTTCACCCGCGATAGCCGACTTCAAGTTGGCAACGCTCTCACCAACTGGCTCACCCGTCACCGGATCGCCGACCTCTTTGAGGAAGTCAAAGTGACCAAAAGCATGTCCGGTCTCCCCATCGGCTACGGCGCGGAACAAGGTGGCAACATCTGGCTCACCCTCTATATCAGCCGCTCTTGCAAAATAGAGATAGCGGCGATTGGCTTGCGACTCACCTGCAAAAGCTTCCTTGAGATTTTCAAATGTCTTCGAGTCTTTGGTTAATGCCATTGAAAGCTCCTTCCATAAAATAAATAGCTCTTCAAAGATTTGGCGCATTGCTATGTCTATAGCAACCCCACCAAACCACGTCTTTCACCTAAAAGTGTAAAGCCTGCTAACTAAGCTCTAATCAAGTTGTACCGTCTACTAGTTAACAATTATTATTGATTGGCTAGATTATAAAATAGCTAGGGCCACTTGTCAAGAACGTTCGGCGTAAAATCCTCAAAGAATGGGTTAAGAAGTTGTTATTAATTAACTTAATTGGAATTAAATGCTATAATGAGAGCGTAGGATCAGCCGAAAGAGATGAAGAGGGGGTAAAGCCAATGACCACGAAGCCCAACCGGATCGAACGCTATTATGAGACGCACGAATGGGAAGGAGATGAGGTGGGACAAGGACGTTTACATTTTGTCGTCATCAAATATCTAGTCGCGGTGATTGAGTGGCTCTTTTATGGGCAAGCCGTTGGCGTGATGAGCGACGTTTACATTTTCCAGACCACTGAATACAAAGAGGCTCCTTTAAGCCCCGATTTGGTAGTCGTGGATGGCTTGAACTTGGAGAGTGCCGAGACCGAGGAGAAGCCGAGTTACCAGATTGGAGAAGATGGGCCACCACCACGAGTGGTAATCGAAGTGAGCAGCAAGAGTACTTGGTTAGATGACCTCAATCCAAAGGGGAAACGCAATAAGTATTTTGCTGTGGGTATCCCTGAATATTTTGTCTTTGACCCACAGCAGACAACGTTGTGGCGGGATTCTTGGGCCAAGTGTAACCGTTTGGTAGGCTGGCGACGCAACCCTCTAACGGGAGAATATGAGGAACTGGTAAAAGATGAAGTTGGACGCTTGTGGAGTGAGGAGTTGCAAAGTTGGTTAGTGGTTGAGGGGCGTTACCTACGGCTCTACACCAGAGACGGACAACTGCGTCTTACCGAAGCGCAGGCGGAGCGTCAGCAACTTAACCTTGAACGAGCAAAAGCGCGAGCCGCTCTACAGGAAGAAAAACAACAACGCGAGCTAGAACG
>JACAUC010000362.1 GCA_013390945.1 Candidatus Chloroheliaceae bacterium | reverse complement strand
CCGAGACCAGTCTACATTGTAAAGCCAAAAGCCCCGATTTTGAACCTTGCCTTAGACCCAATATTTGAACTAACAGGAGATCTAGCCCGATGAATGACCCTTCTCAAATGGCCCTATTAGTGGTAGAGGATAGTGAAGCCGATTATGCCGCTTTTTTAAGGGTATACAAACACCTTGACCAGCAACCTACCCTATTTCGTTGTCGGGACGGAGAAGATACCCTAGAATTTCTACACCACCTAGGTAAGTACCAAGGCAATGCGGAGATACCTCGCCCCAATCTTATTTTGCTAGACTTGAATTTGCCGGGGACAGATGGCCGGGAGGTGCTGGGACAAATTAAACAGGATTATTACTTAAAAGCTATTCCAGTAGTAATTCTTACCACTTCGAATAATTCTTTGGATATAAAAGAGTGCTATACTAAAGGGGCCAACAGCTATCTAATAAAAGCGTTGCCCTTCTCCAAATTTGCCCACGCCCTTGAAGTGTTGCTGGAATATTGGCTTAAAGTGATTGTTTTACCCGATACCAAGCTACAGGAAGGGAAAGAGAAAGAAACAGGGGTCTAAGAAGTGATGAATAACCGATACAAGGTGCTAATCATTGAGGATTCAGCCCCGGATCGAGTCCTCTACCGCCGCTATTTGAGCCAATATCCAGACCGCCTCTATCAATTTGAAGAGACTAATCTCGGAGAAACCGCCCTCGAATTATGTCAAGCTATCCAGCCAGACTTTATTCTGCTGGATTATGGGCTACCCGATATGAACGGTCTGGAATTTCTAACGGCCCTAACTGACCAGCGAGGGAATCTGCCTTGCCCGATAATAGTACTTACGGGACAAGGTGACGAGACCATTGCCACCGAATGTATGAAACGTGGGGCGCAGGACTATCAGGTTAAAGGCAACCTGACCGCCGATAGTCTGTGTCGGTCAGTCCATTACAGCCTCCAAACCTACCAGATGCGCCTCAATAGCGCGATCCTAGAAAGTATTACCGATCCTTTTTTTGCCTTGGATAGTGAATTGCGTTTCACCTACCTCAACCCACAGGCCGAAAAGTTTTTACGAAAGAGCCGGGAGGAAGTGTTAGGCAGACACCTAGAGCAAGTCATCTTGAGCCTCCCTCAAATTATTGATTTAACCAGCTTAAAGCAGGTTTTGGACGGGGGCATCGCTCAGAAATTAGAACGATATATTACTACCCGCAATATCTGGCTGGAGATAAATATCTCTCCAATAAAGCGTGGTCTCTCCGTCTATTTCCAAGATATAACCGAGCGCAAAGAGGCCGAAAAGATACTAAAACGCTACCAGCTACTTTCTGAGAATGCCCTCGATATTATCCTGTTTATAAGACCAGATGGTGCTATTTTAGAGGCTAATCGGGCAGCAGCTTTAGCCTATGGTTATAGTAGGGAAGAGTTGCAGTCTCTAAATATCCGTGACTTGAGGACACCTGAAACCCTCGCGTTGGTAGCCACTCAGATGCAAGAGGCCAGTAGCCGAGGTATTATGTTTGAGACGCTCCACCGCCGCAAAGATGGCACTATCTTTCCGGTGGAAGTAAACTCACATGGTATCAACCTAGGCGATGAGCAAGTGCTTTTGAGTGTGATACGGGATATTACCGAGCGCAAACGGGCGGAAAAGGCACTCAGCGAGAGCGAAGAACGTTACCGTATGCTTGCCAACTATGCCGCCGATATTATTTTCGAGGCGGCACTCGATGGTCGGCTTTTATATGTCTCACCTACCTGCCGTGCCGTGTTAGGATATGAACCGGAGGAGATGGTGGGGCGTTCGGTGCTAGAGTTTGTACACCCGGAAGAGGTGGAACAAGCCCGAAAAAATGTAATCCAAATCAACGCCCAACCCACCGATAGGGCTATCTTGGTTAACCAGTTCCGCCGGAAAGATGGTAGTTATATCTGGCTTGAAACGAGTTTCAGCCTTATCAAAGAGCCTGAAACTGAACTACTAAAATATTATATCGGGGTCTCGCGGGACGTTACCGCCCGCAAATTGGTGGAAGAAGCCCTATCGCAGAGTGAAGCCCGCTTTCAGGCTTTTATGGATAATAGCCCAACCTCTGCCTGGATTGTGGATGAGGCCGGGAAAATAATCTATCTGAGCCAACCCGCCGCCGGGATGTTTAATATGAAGGCAGGAGAGGTCATCGGTAAGACGGTGTACGGCCTTTTACCTAAAGAGATGGCTGAGCAGGTAGTACGGCGTAGAAAGAAGACGCTTGAAAGTGGTAGAGCCATAGAAGAAGTTCAGTCTTATCCTAGACCGGATGGCACTCTGGGATACACCCTATCCTATAACTTTCCCCTGCCCAACCCTTCTGGACAGAGGTTGGTGGGTGTAATAGCAGCTAATATCACCGAGCGGGTCAGGGCCGAGGAAGCTTTACGGGAGAGTGAAGAACGTTTTCGCTTTCTGGCCGAAAACGCTTCGGATATGATCATTAGGAGTACTCTTGAAGGAATTTGTACCTATATTTCGCCTGCCTGCCGTACTCAACTAGGCTATGAACCGGAAGAACTGATTGGACAATCGAGCTTTGAGATTATACATCCCCAAGATCAGCCTCGGCTGCTGGAGAACTGGACTACACTAGCCAAAGAGGGCTTGGCTACCCTTACTTACCGTAACCGTCACAAGGATGGACATTATATCTGGTCAGAAACTTCTATCCAGACCGTATGCCAGCCTGAAACTGGAAACCCACTCTACTTCACCGCCATCTCACGCAATATTACCGAGCGTAAGAAAATGGAGGATGCTCTAGCCGATGAGAAAGAGCGCCTAGACATAACTCTCCGCTCCATTGGAGATGGCGTAGTCGTAACGGATGCCGAAGGTCTTATCGTCTTGTTTAACGAAGCAGCAGTAGAATTAACGGGCTATGCTCTTTCAGAAGTAATCGGACTACCAACCAACCAAATTTTACACTTCTTGGACTCACAGGCTGATTTGCAACCGCTAAATTTGGTAGCGGAGGTGCTTGGCGGCAAACAGGTCTCCGATTTATCCGGCAATTTCCTATTACTAACCCGCCAAGACCATAAACGCAATGTTACCTGTACTGGTATGCCCCTTTATGACAAAGAAGCTAACCGCATCGGGGCAGTCGTCACTTTTCTCGATGTGACCGAAAAGATGAAACTAGCCGAAGAGAGTTTAAGGGCGAGGAACCTAGAGTCGCTGGGAGTGCTGGCGGGAGGCATTGCCCACAATTTTAACAACATTCTAACCGCCATAATGGGTAATATCTCCCTAGCTCGATTAGACCTTTACGAACCAATTAAAGTTAATCAACTTCTGGAAGAGACCGAAAAAGCATCCATCCGGGCCAAAGAACTGGCCCACCAACTCTTGACTTTTGCGAGGGGTGGCTCACCCCATAAGGAAAGATGTAAAATTGAGACCCTTATTAGGGATACTACTACCTATTCGCTGCAAGGTTCTAGGGTACGCTTAGAGTTTGACTTGCCCAGCAATATCTGGACCGTGCAGGTGGACCAAGCCCAAATAAGTCAGGTTATTCAAAATTTGGTAATCAATGCAATGGAGGCTATGCCCGAGGGAGGGCAGCTTCAAATCAAAGCACTAAATGTTACCTTGAAAGCGGGGCAGATACCATTGCTCAATCAGGGAACCTATGTCCAAATAACCATTCAGGATCGGGGCAGTGGGATTAAGCCCGAAGATTTGTCCAAAATCCTTGATCCCTATTTCACTACCAAATTTATGGGTAAAGGGATGGGCTTGCCGATTAGCTATTCGATAATGAGAAAGCATGAAGGCCAGATGGTAGTAGAAAGCGAATGGGGTAGAGGCACGACAGTACATCTCTACTTACCCGCCATAGTTCAACCAACTACTGACCCAGCAGGTAAAGAAGACCTTTCTCACACCGGGCTAGGTCGCATCCTACTAATGGATGATGAAGCCATGCTGCGCGAACTGGTGAGGAAGCTACTACAAAAAGTGGGCTACGAGGTAGATGCGACGGCCACCGGAGAAGAGGCTCTGGAGCATTACCAAGAGGCTCAAAAGAATAAGCGGCCCTTCAGCGCAGTAATCGCGGATTTAATGGTGCCTAATGGAATGGGCGGTCAAGAGCTAATTCAAAAATTGTTGGAAATAGACCCGGAGGTAAAGGCACTAGTCACCAGTGGCTATTCAGACGACCCGGTAATGGCAAATTACCGGGAATACGGCTTTAGCGGGGCCATCAGCAAACCCTTTACCTTAGCCGACCTACAGCAAAAATTAAAGGGTATAACCAAACTTGCTCACAAACCCCTTGTAGGAGGGATTTCCAATCCCGATTTGGCAACACACCTGTAGGAGGGATTTCCAATCCCGATTTGGCAACACTGTAGGAGGGATTTCCAATCCCGCTTTGGCAACACTGTAGGAGGGATTTCCAATCCCGCTTTGCCAACACACCTGTAGGAGGGATTTCC
>JACAUC010000361.1 GCA_013390945.1 Candidatus Chloroheliaceae bacterium | reverse complement strand
GATCTAATCAACAGTAGGAAACGGCTCCGTCCGTTGATCTAATCAACAGTAGGAAATGGCTCCGTCCGTTGATCTAATCAACAGTAGGAAACGGCTCCGTCCGTTGATCTAATCAACAGTAGGAAGCGGCTCCGTCCGGTGATTGTTACCTTACGTAGACGGCAAGTTTGGTTAATTCAGTACTTAAAGCTTGGCCGATGTTGTCACCTCGCTTAATAAGATACGTTGGAATGTTCATCGAGGCTAATCCCCCAACGGTTAGGAGCGAACCCTGTTTAGCTCCAAAAGTACCCGGCTCGATTAGGGCTACCGCCACTTTTATATTTTTACGCAAGAGCATTGGCAAGACCGAAATCCAACTCTCCTCCAGCGAGGCGGTGACAAGCACCAGCGTATCGCTACTCTTGAGGCGTGGTAACTCGGCGGTAATAAGCTGACCGAAATCGGTACTACCCTGTGTTCGCAAGATTGCCAAAGCTTCAAAAAGCTTGATTAACTGTCGCTCACCCCGATCAGCCGCAATTTGCTCATGATGTTGCCCCCACGCTACTAGGCCAACGCTACGACCACGTTCTAAGAAATGCCTTGTTAGGGTAGCGGCAGCGGCTATAGTATATTCTTCGGTGGAGTCGGAAGAGCGGAAGGTAGCCTGAGATGCCGGAAGAGCGACGGTGGACTCCTTTCGCTGATCAGGATCTACTACCCAATGGCCCTCCACGTTCAGATCTAAGAAGAGCTGAATATCGGCTTCTGGATCAAATTCAAACTCTTTGACAATCAAGCGACGTTGCCGAGCGGAAGAGGCCCAGTGAATCCGATTTAGACTATCGCCAGGCCGATAGTCGCGCAGGCCATTGATATTGGGGGTGATATGGTGAGTCGGGCTACTGATAGTATTACCCCCTGGCATTGTTCCGTTCAAGCCTTCAAAGTGCCTAATCTCAAGCGAAGTTGGGTAGATGGTCAGATAGCAGTGGGCAGGCAGACAACGCTGAAGCCGAAAGAGACCAAAGGGGTCTCCGGCGGTGATTATAATTGGCCCTAGCCGATAACGGCCCCGCATACTACAATAGGTACGCGCTTTCCATTCAGCCCGACCCAATGGCCTTAAACTTTGGACGCAGGTAAGTTTATGGCCGGGCAATTCGGAATTATCGGTTACTTCCAGCCATAACTTAGGTAGGATGAAATGGTTACGCAGGGTAATAAACTCGTCAAAATAGTGGCCTACCTGCGACCGTTCGCTACTACCGCGCCGCTCTACCGTAATCCCATAGAGGCTTAGACGTGTCCAGACAAATGAAAAGACCAATACGCCAATCAGGGCATAATCCAAAACGAAGAGTAAGCGCAGGTGGGCACCCTGAGCAAGTAGGGCAATTAAAGCAATGGCGAGGATAAAACGTACAATCTTCATAGTTAAATACTTACGATTTGCCTATTTTGGTACCTGGTACGGGGAGAGTACGCAAAATATCTTGGATCACCGTTTGACTGCTCAAGCCTTTCATTCGGGCGCTAGGATTCATAATTAGGCGGTGGGCTAGGGTAATTTCGGCCAGCGATTTAATATCATCGGGAATAACATAGTTGCGTCCCTCCAACAAAGCCCGGGCCTGACTTGCCCGATAGAGTGCCAACGAACCGCGTGGACTAGCCCCTAGATAAACTTCCTCATGTTCACGGGTTCGCCCCACTAGCGTTACAATATAGTCTTTCACCAGTTCATCCACGTAAACCTCTTTGACGGCTTCTTGGGCGGCAATTAGCTCAGAGGCGTTAATTACTTGCTTGAGGCTTTCGAGCGGATGTTGGAGTTGTTGGCGACTCAGCATCTCAATTTCGGCTCTCTTGCCGGGATAGCCCATCGAGATGCGGATCAAGAAGCGGTCTAATTGGGCTTCCGGGAGAGGAAAAGTACCCTCGTACTCAATCGGATTTTGGGTAGCCAAGACAATAAACGGATCGGGTAGTGGGTGGGTAACGCCATCTACCGTCACTTGGTGTTCTTCCATTGCTTCCAGCAAGGCACTCTGCGTTTTAGGGGTGGCCCGGTTAATTTCATCGGCTAGGACAATTTGGGCCGTAATCGGGCCGGGCCGAAATTCAAACTCAGAATTTTTCTGGTTATAAATTGAAACGCCCGTAACATCGCTGGGAAGTAAGTCGGGTGTAAACTGAATACGCTTGAAAGTACAGCCCAGAGAACGGGATATAGCTTTAGCCAGGGCGGTCTTCCCTACCCCCGGCACATCTTCAATTAAAATATGGCCTTTGCAAAGCAGGGCCAGTAGTGTCAGTTCTACTTCACGATGTTTGCCGATAATTACCTGTTCAACGTTCGAGACCACCCGTTCGGCTATTTGCCAGGCTACGGACATGCGATAAGTACTCCTGTTTCTTTCTGTTAATTCCTGTTTGTATGAAGTTACAAACAAAGCCCTCTAATTATACCATAGCCCTTGACTTAAAGCCTGATAGCTCACTGTGAGGAAGATTAACTTCTGCTTAGATTTGGCCTTTGGTGAACTTTTGTGTTAAAATCTAGCTCAATAAATTTAACGCTTTAATTTGAGAAAAGTTACGTATCTTCAACAGGAGGGTTTTTAAGCTCTATGCCCGAACACAATACCCCCGATTGGGCTTTAATCTTGGGTGCTTCAAGTGGCTTCGGTGAAGCCTGTAGTTTGGCCCTAGCCGCCGCCGGGTTCAATATTTTTGGCGTTCACCTTGACCGACAAGGGACACTACCCAATGTCCAGCGTATCAAAGGCGAAATCGAAGCCGCCGGGCGTAAAGCGGTCTTCTTTAATATTAACGCCGCCGATGCCGAAAAACGGGCAGTGGCCCTAAACGAGATGGAAAAGGTTATCACGGAAGAGGGTCAAAATGCCCAAATCCGGGTAGTATTGCACTCGCTGGCTTTTGGTAGCCTACAAGATTTTATTGCCACCGACAAAAAACAGGAACTTACGCAAAAGCAAATTGAAATGACCGTAGATGTGATGGCAAACAGCCTCGTCTACTGGGTACAAGACGTAGCCCGTCGTAATCTAATTCGCGAAGGAGGCCGCATCTTTGCGATGACCAGTTCCGGTTCCCATCGGGTAATCCCTAAATATGGTGCAGTCGGCGGGGCAAAGGCTCTGCTAGAAGCCCATATTCGCCAGCTTGCGGCAGAATTGGCCCCACGCGGGATTACCGCCAATGCTCTGCGTGGTGGTGTTACCAATACACCTGCCTTACAAAAAATACCGGGTAATGATAAGTTGTTGGAACACGCCCTAAGCCTCAATCCCTCCAAACGCTTGACCGTTCCTCAAGATGTTGCCGCAGCACTGGTGGCACTTACCGCACCCGGCACTTACTGGATTACGGGCAATGTCATTAACGTGGATGGTGGCGAAGATATTATGGCCGGGTAATGTACCATTTTGTATAGTCTTGGATTGGTCTTTTGGGGGTAATCTTGGATTTGACTTTGTGATCTACTTTACTGACAACTGCTGGCACAATAGGGTATAATAGGTTTTGTGTATTCTTCAAAGATTACACACGGCACACCATAAAACTTTACGTTTGTTGGTATTAGACATGGTTTGCCTGTTTACAAATCTTCCTTGCCTAAAACAAAACGATAAAAAGGCGAGAATCAGAAAAGGAGTTCACACAGATGAGCCAGCCACCATATCAACCGCCACAAGGATGGCCCCCTTCCGACCAGTCACAACCCCCTTACGGAGCGCCTCCTCCCCCCTACGGTCAGCAACCGCCGCCGTATAATCAGCCCGGTCAGCCGCCGTATGGCGCACCACCGCCCTATGGTACGCCACCCGGTCAACCGCCTTATGGTGCGCCACCAAGCCAGCCACCCTATGGTCAACAACAGCAGCAGCAATATGGTCAGCCCCCTTATGGCGCACCACCTCCTTACGGAGTGCAACCGCCTTATGGTCAGCCTGCCACCGGCACTGGGTCAAGTGGTTTACAGCCTAATATTGCGAGCCTCTTAGCCTACCTTTTTTTAGCATTAGGTGGATTGGTTTTTTTGGCAATTGAAAAGAACAACCAAGAAGTACGCTTCAACGCTTTACAGTCACTCATCCTTTGTGGTGCTTACCTCGTCTTCACCACTTTTCTAGGCGTATTTTTGACTATAATACATTTAGGTTTCTTAGTTAATTTGGTTAATTTGGCTTACTTCGGTGGCTCTATATATCTGATGGTAATGGCCTATCAGGGTAGACACATCAAGTTACCCATCATTGGGGATATTGCCGAACGTAATGCCGCTACCTTTATGCGGTAAACTACCTAAAATCAACAAATCGGGATTAGAAATCCCTCCTACATAAGCACCTGTAGGAGGGATTTCTAATCCCGATTTGTCCCAGAATCCTGATTTGTCCCAGAATCCCGATTTGTCCCAGAATCCCGATTTGTCCCAGAATCCCGATTTGTCCCAGAATCCTGATTTGTCCCAGAATCCTGATTTGTCCCAGAATCCTGATTTGTCCCAGAATCCTG
>JACAUC010000360.1 GCA_013390945.1 Candidatus Chloroheliaceae bacterium | reverse complement strand
AGTACCACTGATGAACACGGAGGGTTTTATATATAGTTTTATCTGTGTGTCTCTGTGGTTCTCAGTGTTCATCTGTGTTCCTGTATTTATTCAAGAAGGAACACGGAAAACACGGAGTACCACTGATGAACACGGAGGGTTTTATATATAGTTTTATCTGTGTGTCTCTGAGGTACGTCAACTGGTTGCTGTGTTCATCTGTGTTCCTGTATTTATCTTTATCAGTGTCCCTCTGTGCTAAGGATGGTCTTCCGGGTTTTCGGTAGTGAAGCCTTGTGCTTGCACTACCCGTAAAAATTGCCTGTCTGCGCTCACAAAGATATAATTCTCTGGTGGAGTTTGTACTTTGGCTAACTCACTAGTTATCTCAGCAGCAGCTAAATGTATAGCATCTAAAGCGCGTAGCCGTAAGCTAGAAGGTAGATTAAAAGCAAAGGCTATGACCCTTTCTAATTGTCGGTTAGTGCCAAGTGGGATGGTGATATATGTTAGGCTTTCTCGCTGCAAATTTAGATGCAAAGTCGAAGCCTGTTGTAATGTTAGACTACCTTCAAGGTAACGCCTTCTTAAAACTGTAGCACTTTCATATAAAGCTAACTCAGAGATGGCTAAGTTGTTGCCCGTTATAAAGGTCTTTAGCCAGCCTGAGCCAATTTCTGGCAAATAGAGCTTCAATAGGGCGCTGGTATCCAGAAAAATTAGACTCACTAGAATCTCTCCTCACGATCCTCGCTAATCATTTCTGTAACCGTTTTGCTACCCGGCGGTAAATTGCTTAGATCCACCTTTTCCAATACTGCCAATTGTTCCGATCCAAAAACTGCTACCAAAAGGGCTTCTACTTCTTCTGGCTTGCGGCGGTAAGCTTCCGGTATATTCAAAGGGCGTAGACTCGGTTTGGTTGGAGTGGATAGTGTCGCCTCTATCGGTGCGGCTTTAGTTCGCACTTCATCTATTATTTGCTTTTGTAGCGTTAGCAATTCTTCAAACGATAGCTCTTTGATTTCGCTTAACACTCGTTCTAAAATAATACTCATATCATCACCTACTTTCACTTAATTTAAATAATAGCACAGAAGATAGAACACGGAAAACACAGAGAACCACAGATGAACACTGAGAGAAGATAGAACACAGAAAACACAGAGAACCACAGATGAACACGGAGGTTTTTTATATTTTTCTTTATCTGTGTATCTCAGTGGTTCTCCGTGTTCATCTGTGTTCCTGTATTCATCTATAAAACCTCAGTGTGTCTCAGTGGTTCTCAGTGTTCATCTGTGTTCCTGCATTTATCTATAAAAACTCTGTGTGTCTCTGTGGTTCTCTGTGTTCATCTGTGTTCCTGTATTTATTCTTCCTCGGTGTCATCTAAATTTGCCCACAGGCTCCCGGCTGGCTCTACGTCGAAGAGCCGGGATTGTTGCTTGAGGGGTTGGGGCAAGGAAGAAAGGGAGACAGAGTTTTTTATATTTTTATCCTTCTCCGTGTTCCTCGGTGGATTTCTGTGTTCATCTGTGTTCCCGCCTTTCTTCCCTGCCTTGCCCTTCTTTTTATCGTGCAGACCATCGGCGAGTTCTTGGGCGTGGCGTTCGTGGTTGAGTTTGAGGAGGCGACCCAGCACTTCGCGCTTGGCCTTTTCGCTGATGGTGTAACGCAAGCCTTGTTTGGTTTCGTAGAAAGCGTGGGCGAGATCGAGGTCTTGCCATCCATAAGCCGCCGCTATCGCCAGATCCATCTCCCTGTGCAACTCCCGCAGCCGCACTATATCCGCGCTCATTTCCTTCGGATCGTGGAAACGATTGTAGGTTTGCGTTAAACCTTCTCCTCTTAACACCATAATAGCTTCACGTTGTTGGTTATACTCCTCACCTATACTCCCTAATTGAGAAAGATCTTCAGGAAATGGATAAGTCTCAAAACAATCAGAAGGACTATAGCGTAGCGTGTTTCCCAAGGAAGAGCTATAAAATCTTACCCAAACATCGTGGAGTGTATTTTGAATGATAGCAAAATTTTCATCGTGATCAAACGCAATAATAGCCATAGCATGTGAAAACACTATTCCTGTTGGTTGCCAACTAAAGGCTGTATATTTTGTATGGCAAACTATTGCTAATACCCGCTTCATACCAGCAATTGCTGAATGAAGCTCAGGCCTAATACGAAGGAATCGCCACCAAATTTCTTTACCAACTTTATCGTTAACTTTTAATCTTTCCGGTTTTACCCTCTCTTCAACAATTTTTATGCAATCAGGATAGTCATAGGCTACAGAATCAGGATAATCTTCAGGAACTATACCTTTCCTTAACCAAGCAATTTTATCTTTGTCTGTGGCTTTTGACCATTTACCAATTTTTTCCCGTTTTAACGGCCAATCATGAAACTGGATAACCCAGCGGCTAGGAGATTGGTCAGATGAGGAATTTAAATCCTCTCCATTGAGATAAGGGAAAAGCACTTTTTTGTTACGTGGATCTTTAGCTATCAAAGCTTGTGCTTCTTCTGGATCAAGCACAAACCCCATACCTAACACATAAGAACCATTAAAGGATTTAGCAGCGTTAGCAACTAAAGGGTAAGGTTTACCTTCAGTTGTACCGGGAATGGTCAAAAACGAAGTAATCCCGACGACAGGAATTTCTTCCAGCACAAAAAGGCTTTGCCAAATGCCGTGCCTTAGCCAGATATGAGCCACTTCAAGGCTGGCCGAACCAGGCCATTTTCGGCTAGGCACCGCACGTGGTATTACCCAGCCAGCGTTTACTAACTGATCTAAACCTACCTCGCGGGTATCTCCCTGAGCAATAGTATTAGTAGCAATTAGTCCAGCTTGTCCACCCAATTTAACAATTGATTCGGCTCGAAGAAAGAAGTAAGCACATAAATCAGCATGACCACGCTTGCTTTTAGCTAAGAATTCTATTAAGTAGTCGCGGTAATCTGTGCCAAGCGCACCTGTAATCATCTTGCCCCCTTGAAATGGCGGATTGCCGATAAGGGCGGCAAAGCCGGGTTCTTCGGCTCCGGTGGGCATAAAGACTTCGGGAAATTCAAGGGGCCAGTGGAACGGGTCCCTGGCTTCGCTGGGTTGGTTGGGATAGCGCGGGTCTAGCAGCAGTTGGTCTACCTGTTCGCGTAGCTCACTAAACGCCTGCTCATTTGCCACTTGGTCAACCCCGGATTGCTTGCGGTTGAGCAAAGAACTGGCTCGCTCTTCAAAAGCCGACACCATCACCCGGTAGGGTTCGTGCAGGGTATCGCGGATTATGCCTCGGCGGTTAGGCTCGGCTAGTTCGGTTGCCAGCAGCAAATCGGCCCCCAACTTGATAACGTCGGTGGCTTTATCGGCTTCCCTTAAAATCATCTCTTTGCGTTCGGTATCGCGCACATCTTTGGTAGTAATGGCGGCAATCTGGTGGCGCAAACGCAAGGCCACGTGCAATGCCCGATCCATTAAATTATTAATCCAAGAGTACTGAATTTCTAAACTGTTAGATTCGGCCTTCATGTTCCAATTCCGAAGCTGGCGCAAATTGACTCCCAGCAGCGAATCGCCACAGCGCAAAGCATGGTCAAGGAAGGTAAAGGGTTGGCCCTTGTCGAGGGTAATCAACCAAAGCGAAAGTTTCGCCATCTCTACCGCCATTGGGTTCTTATCCACCCCATACAAACACCGCTCCGCCACCAACCGCCTCGCCAACGCCAACCGCTCTTCCAAATCAACCGGCACCAACGTCTCACCCGGCTCCCCCTTCGAAGGCAAACCCTCCGGCGTGATCTGAAGGAAAGAATTTTGGAACACTGAGGAACTCTGAGAACCACTGAGGGACACTGAGGATTCTTTATTGGTTTTTTGGTTAGTTTGAGAATCGGCCTTATCTTCCCTTGAATCAGGTCTACTTATAAAATTCTCTGTGTTTATCTGTGGTTCTCTGTGTGTTTCTGTGTTCTTGTATTTCTCTATAAAATCTCTGTGTTTTCTGTGGTTCTCTGTGTTTTCTGTGTTCTCGTATTCCTCCCAAGCTTGTACCAGTTTTTCTGCGAGGTAGCGACAAGCTTGCACCAGAAAAGCCCCCGAACCCATCGCCATATCGCAAACCTTCAGGTTGAGCAGATGGGCCGCTGGGTGCAAGCGCCACTCCACCTCCGGCTTGCCTTCTGCCGGGCCAATGTAGACCAACGGGTCAAGGGTGTGCTGGACAATCGGCTCGGTCAGGCTGCGGGGAGTATAGTGGGTTCCAGTAGTGCGGCGGTCAGTACCTTCCGTAACATAGACCGAATCGGCAGTAATAACCACCGGAAAGCCAAAAGTATCCTGACGCAACAGCCCGGCATAAGGTCGCACCCGCTCAAAGAGAGCCGGGTCGTTATCGCAAGCCACCTGTAAACGCTGCTTCTGAAACGAATCCAGCACCGCACCCAAATCCTTCCTCAAAGCCACCTCGCTACGCCCGGTCTGCTCCATCAAATACGGGAACACAGAGGAACTCTGAGAACCACTGAGGGACACAGAGGATTCTTTATTGGATTCTCGGTTAGTTTGAGAATCGGCCTTATCTTT
>JACAUC010000359.1 GCA_013390945.1 Candidatus Chloroheliaceae bacterium | reverse complement strand
GGTTGGACTACCCGAATTGTAAAGCGAAGGTTCCCGATTTTGAACCTTGCCTTAAATCAGTGGTTCAAATAGAGGCGAACCTGCCTACTGAGCTAAAAAGTTCGGCTTTTCGGTCAGTTATTGGCCCGAACCAAAGCCAATAACCGACGAGCAAAGTTTTAGGGAGTATCTTCAGGAGTGGGCGGGCTTGGCTCTGGCGGAGAGGGCAACGGGGGAGATACTTTGACTCGTTCACGCCTACGTCTCTCCAGAGAGCGTTCGCAAAGTAAGCGATAACGTTCCACCACCGAACCAGCTTGAGGGGTCAAAGCCCAATTGCCAACCTTACCCAACATGCCTCCCCACCCGACATGCACTTCCAGTAAAATCCGGCTTTGATTGGGGCCATCGGCCACAGTTTGAGCGTAGGCCGTCGCTTTGAAGCGAGCCCCCAATACCGTATCGCGAGCATCTCCATCTAGCACTACCCTAAACTCTTCATAATCTACGTTTCTGATTCTTATCTCCCCCTCAAACCAGAAAGTAAACGGGCCGAGCGCAATTTGAACCGCGCCGGTATAGAGTTGGGGATTCTTCTGTTTGACCGAGATCAGACCGGGTAAAGCACCTATCGCATCAGGAAAATCCGAGAAAAACTCCCAAGCTTCGGTGTGAGGAGCTTTAAGAATAAACTCTTCGTGAAAAATCATACTACTCCAGTAGAAAAGCGAGCGTTGCACGATTGAAAGCCTCAAATTGATCCACCATCAGATCATGGCTGGCATTTTCAATATATACCAACTTGGCGGGGTGTTGGGTAATCATCTCGATTACGCGGGGAGCCGCTAACGGAGGGAGAACCATATCCGCAGTACCCCATAACACCAAGATTGGCATTTGTAAAGCTTTTAGGTTGAGTGGCACTTGGGCCGCATCTCGTGTCATAGTGGTCATGCTCCAAGAAAGGGCCAGCAAGTCGGTACGCAAAGTACCCATCGCCACTCCTAACATCTGCTCTGGCGGTATTTTGATGCGGGGTGCTTTCTTAAACCAAGCCATCCGCTCAGCCATCGTCACCCACACCCCACTTGGGGAGGCCAAAATCAACTTATCAATCCGTTCGGGATTATGCGCCGCAAACTCCATAACGATTTGACCGCCTAGGCTATGACCGAGTAGATGTGTCCGCTCCAAACCAACCAAATTCAACCATTGATGTAAGTAATCAGCTAACAGTTTAATGGTGTAACGCTCACGTAAACGCCAGCTTTGCCCAAAGCCCGGCAGATCAAGCGCGTAAGTACGGAAATGAGCCGCGAAAGCAGGTATGTTTTTATCCCACCAAGTAGCACTCCCGCCAATACCATGCAATAGTACCAACGGTGGGGCATCTAACGGCCCGGCTACCTGATAGTGCATACGCATTCCGTGTGCCTGAATATAAACATCCTCAATTTCTACCAGTGTGGTGGATGCTTTTGTCGCTAATTCGACCATTCGATGTGCCCTCCTGAGTTATAGATGAGTTGCATAGCAGGTGATTTATTGAATTATACCAGATTTCTTTCCAGCGATGTGTTATAATTTACGTCCTAAGCCGTTTAGTAACGGAGGTCTGCCCGGTCAGAAGTCTTTCTATTAGAAAAGAGGAGAAGATTTTGTGATGATGTCATCCAAAGTAGCAGGGTATTTTTTGTTCGCGTTGTTGATAGGAGCCGTCTTATTGAGCCTCCTTATTTTGGGGGTGCAATGGGTACGTTCGTCTGCTAATGCCCCGAAACCTGTCGGTAATGTCCTCTATTATGAGGCTCCTGTGGTTGCTCAAGTAGCCTATTATAGCTTGTCCGAGGTTAGGTTCGAGGTTTAGAGGCTTGCAGAGTAAGGGGGAAGGATTAAGAATCGGGCTGAATGGCCTCTTTTGGTCACAGGAACGCACTGGGAGTGGTCAATATACCCGTCACTTGTGGCAAGCCCTTGACCGGAGTGGCCCGGATGAATACCACTTGCTAGGCTTTGAACCCGGTCTCCCTTCTTTTGAAGGAGTCTCACCTGCCGAAATACGAACCATTCCACTGCCGGGTTTGGTGCAACGGGCCGGAGAAAACGCCACGAAAGTCTGGTGGGAGCAGTGGGGTCTTCCCCAACTGGTGCAACAAGCGGCGCAGGATAACGCTGACTATGACGTGATACACTACCCCTACTTTGCGGCTCCTCTGAAAAAATTTCCGTCACCGACCGGGCTAATCGTGACTATCCACGATATGATCCCGCTGGCGATGCCCGAATACGCTCCTTCACTACCACTCAAACTTTACTTTCGACTGGTAAGCACGGCGGCACGTCAGGCCGATTTAATTCTAGCCGATTCGGAATATTCTAAAAAAGATATTTTGCGTTTTCTCAAAATACCGCCAAGCAAGGTACAAGTGGTCTACCTAGCAGCAGATGAACGTTACCGTCCCGGCCCACTTACTAACGAAGAGCGTCAAAATCTCTTCCGGCGTTACGGGCTAGAAGGGGAGGAGCGTATACTCTTTTACTTAGGCGGATTTGACCGACGCAAGAATGTAATCACCCTGTTAGAGGCTTTTGGGCAAGCTTTACCCCACCTAAAAGAACTTGAAAAAGCTGACCAAGGGGGACGTTGGGTATTGGCTTTGGCGGGCAAACCTCACACCGCTAACCCAGTGATGTATCCCGACCTAACCGAACCGATACGCCGAATCTTTGGTACAGGCGAAGAGGCCCGGCGCGTTCGATTTCTAGGGCCAGTGACGGAAGAAGACAAACCCTTGCTCTACCGTACCGCCGACCTTTACGCTTTCCCCTCGCTCTATGAGGGTTTTGGGCTAGACCCCTTGGAGGCTTTGGCAAGTGGTACGCCTGTCCTCTGTTCGGATGCCTCCAGCCTACCCGAAGTAGTCGGCGCGGCGGCCCGGTTGGTAAAACCGACCGACATTACCGCTTGGCGCGAAGCGATTATCGAGTTAGCCACCCAACCTGACCAACGCGCCGCCCTCTCCGCCGCCGGGCCAATCCAAGCCGCCCGCTTCTCTTGGCAAAAGACGGCAGAGCGCACTTTGCAACTCTATAACGTTGTGCAGTGTATTCGCACTAGAGGAATTGCCCACTAAACGCTTATGAAAATATTGATGCTATCGAAAGCACCCTTGCGCGGGGCTTATCAGCGAAAATTAGAAGAGTTAGCCACCCTACCAGAAGTGGAGCAATTGACTGTAATTGTACCCCCTTATTGGAAAGAGCCGCGAGTGGGGCGCGTGGTTCTGGAAAAAGCCTACACTAGCGGCTACGATTTAATTGTTGAGCCTATGGCCTTTAACGGACGTTATCACGTTCACTTTTATCCCCGCTTGGGGCGTTGGGTCAAAGCGTTGCGACCTGATCTTTTTCACGTAGATGAGGAATCGTTTAACCTAGCGACGGTGCAAGGTATTCAATTGGCCCAACGTTACGGAGCAAAATCGGTCTTTTACAATTGGGCTAACATCTACAAGCGTCTGCCGCCGCCCTTTAGTCTTTTTGAGCAATATAGTTTCAAACATGCGTCGGGGGCGTTAGTCGGCGCGGTGGAGGCGAAACTGATTCTGGAGCGCAAAGGTTTTACCAAACCCATCGAAATTTGCCCCCAATTCGGGGTTGATCCTTCTGTAATTCACCGTACTGCACCGCCTGCCACTTTTGTCCGGCCCGGAGTCTTTACCATTGGCTATGCCGGGCGACTGGTAGAGGAGAAGGGTTTGGCACTACTATTAGAAGCCGGGGCCAAACTCCGGGGTGATTTTCGGCTGGTCTTTATCGGCACAGGAGCGATGCAAGAATCGCTTCAAGCTCAAGCCGAACGGTTAGGCTTAGCTCAGCAGGTAGAGTTTGTGCCAAATGTTCCGAACCTACAAATGCCCGGCTACTTGAGTGCATTGGATGTATTGGTCTTGCCATCGCTCACCCGGCCCAACTGGAAAGAACAATTCGGGCGTATCCTAATCGAAGCAATGGCCTGCGGAGTGCCAGTCGTGGGTAGCAGTAGCGGCGAAATACCCCAAGTGATCGGCGAAGCCGGGCTGATCTTTCCCGAAGGCGATACCGAAGCCCTCACCGCCACCTTGCAACACCTCCTAGATGATCGTACCCTGCGAGCCATCCTTGCCGAAAAAGGCTTGCAGCGCGTCCACGAAAATTTCACCCAAACCGAAATCGCCCGCCGCCACCTCCGGCTCTACCAAAAGGCTCTTGCCGAGTAATCAACCGACGGCAACCAGTTGGCGCAGCATCCCACAGATGTTGCCCTACCTTGAAGATTGAGGTAAGGGTACAATCGGCTGACAGAGCAGCACTCCTACAAATTAGCTTCTTGCTCTACGCCTATCTTGAGCATTGGCCCGTATCTTGTGGGATGCCGCTCCGTCGGTTGATTTTCCCCCATCACCTATCTTGAGCATTGGCCCATATCTCGTGGGATGCCGCTCCGTCGGTTGATTTTCCCCCATCACCTATCTTGAGCATTGGCCCATATCTCGTGGGATGCCGCTCCGTCGGTTGATTTTCCCCCACCACCTACCTTGAGCATTGGC
>JACAUC010000036.1 GCA_013390945.1 Candidatus Chloroheliaceae bacterium | reverse complement strand
ACCCTTTTGAACTAGGCTTTAATTCAGTTGGAGGTAAGGCAATGCTACCCACACAACATCAGATTTTAAAACCACCTTTGCCGCTATTTTTGATAGCGGCTCCAACCCCATGATTTTAGTTTTCACTGGTCGGAGCTGCTTCCTACAGATGACCTTTTGGGATGCCGCTCTGTCGGTTGATTAAGTGGGAAAACGCTCTAGCTCTTTAGTCTAAACCTCAAAAGAATCTAAGTTATTCTCCACTATTCCAGAACATACTGCTAGTGGGGCAATCTGGCGAATTTTTGAAGGTATAAACCTGCTCAATAAGGGCTTTAATTGTGGCAGCCTCTTTGATATAGACGCAACCAGCCTTTTTAGGAGGCGCAGGTGTAGTATAATCGTAATCCTCTTTCTTCTCTTCTTTCTCCTCGAATAAAATATCACCAAAGCCATCTGGTCGTTCCACCAGCGTTAGCTTTTCTAGCTCTAAATGTTCGTAAGAAGCAAAATTCTTCCAGACGATATTATGAGAGACTATTCCATCGGCAGAAGAGAGGTTCGTCCAACCGGGTTTTAGCCAAGCCCCACCTACCAAAATCAACCGTTGATTGGTCAAGAGATAGAGGGTTTTGGAAGCCTGCTTGTAAAGCAAATAGGGACTGAGGAAAACACCTAGCGCGGTGAGGAGCATAATCAGAATTATGCCAAACCAAACCAAAGGATGACCGAGGAGGAGGGCTGCAAGCACTTCTACCAAGAGAAGAGGCCCACCAAGAGCGACTCTCTTCAATAATAGATCCTTCATCACATGGCGGAGATCCGGTTGTGCCGCCCAAACCACTTCCTCACCTTTAGCCAGTTCTGCCTCTAGCTGCCGTCGGTACATAAACGGTATCTTGAAGTGGACAGGTGGGATAATAGCTCTTTCCGCCACTTTCGCCTCAAAAGCTAAAATTTTTTCTTGCCGTTTGTTATTCTGCAAGGTTGTGATCCAAGTGCTGGCACTGGCAAGGGAGGGATTTTGGGGGTCAAGCTGGCTAACGGCCTCCAGCACCCCTTTAGCCTCGCCTAGATTGGTAGCAGTAAAGGCAATCCAGAGGAGTAGGTTAGGATCTTGGGGATAGTAGATCCGTAACTTGTTAAGAATAGCGTGTGCCGCCGGTTTGTCTCCGGCATGATCCAACTGAATCGCTCGGTTGAAAGCCTCTAAATCAATAGAATTCATAAAACACCTCAGAAAGATTCAAATAAGTTCAAAATCCTGAAAGCAATTTAACTGCCTTCTTAAACAAAAACTTAAAGAGAAGTGCAATCTTCCTAGCGTTTGCTGTTTCTAGCTCAATTTCTAAAGTACAGACAGACACTTTAACCTAGTTTTAATACGCTTTGTCTAAAGATACCTTTAGATATTTAGTATATCCTGAATGGGTAAAAAGAAGAGTTAATAGAGATGGAAATAAAGTAAAAGTAAGTCCGATAGAGTATAGGAAATAGGTACTTGATTAGTACTAGTTTTCAAGTTTGGCGGGTCTTGCAAGAACAGGCGTTTCAAGTTACAATGTTTAGAGGGATTGGAAGAAAAGTACAAGACCCGCTGCAACTGGGGAGCAACGGGCCTCGCTGCTTGAGGAGGATGAGTGGTTGAACCTTCAGACCACACCATTATTGTAACCAAGCCCACCAACCCAAAACAACGGCAAAGCGCACAAATTTTCAACTACATTACAGGGCAGTGCGGACAAAATTAACGGAATCATTTAAGATATAATAAGATAGGGGTGGTATCATGGCACTAAACCCAACTCAAGTGGATTTTAAACCAAAGGATTAAGGTTTGAGCGTCTCTATAATTTTGTAAATCTAAAGCAGGCTATTATGAATCTGGAACAAGAACTGGATCTCTACTTACGGGCGCGTTTTACCCTGATTATCGTGGTAACACCGGAAGAGGAGCGGGTGCTACAAATTATCAAAACCGTGTGCGAACAAATGCAGCGACCTTGCCTAAGCTGGGATTTAGGCGATGGCTTTCGGGTGGTAGCGGGCAATGAGGCTAATCCTCCCGTAGGGCGTGATCCCATCTCGGCCCTCGAACAGATGGATAAGGCCACCAATAATAGCCTCTTTGTCCTCAAAGACTTTCACGATTGCTGGAGCAATGCCCAAGTCAAGCGCAAGCTTCGCAACTTGGCCCAACGCTTTAAATTTAGCCGCAAATCGCTGCTCGTAATTACCACTGCCGCCAAATTGCCGGACGAACTTCGCGATGAGGCGGTGATCCTAGATTTTGCCTTGCCGGATGCCCCGGAACTAGACCAAGTACTAACCCGCCTAACCCAAAGTTCGGGCGTAAAGGTCAACCTAACCCGCTTAGGGCGCGAGAAACTGGTGCAAGCCGCGCTCGGTCTAACCATCTCACAGGCTCAGCGCGTCTTCTCGAAGGCCATTGTCAGCGATGGAGTGCTAGATGACCGCGATATTGACCTTGTAACCGAAGAGAAGAAGCAAATTATTCGCGAAAGTGAAGCACTAGAGTTTTTCGGGGTAAGCGAAACCGCCGACGATGTAGGAGGGTTGGGAGTACTAAAAGATTGGCTCCGCTTGCGGGAGCGAGCCTTTAGCCAAGAGGCTAGGGATTATGGTCTACCTGCACCCAAAGGAATTATCTTGGTGGGTATTCCCGGCACAGGCAAGAGCCTGACCGCTAAGATGATTGGAGGGCTGTGGCGCTTGCCTTTGCTACGGCTAGATGTCGGCTCGCTCTTTGGTAGTCTGGTGGGCGAATCGGAGGAGCATACTCGTCGGGCGTTGAAACTAGCGGAGACGGTTGCGCCTTGTATTGTCTGGATTGATGAAATGGAGAAGGGTTTCTCCTTTGGTGGCTTTGATGGCGGTACTAGCCGCCGCGTCTTTGGCACAATTTTAACCTGGATGCAGGAAAAGACCACCCCTTGCTTTGTAGTAGCCACCGCTAACGACATTTCCAGCCTGCCGCCCGAACTATTGCGTAAGGGTCGCTTTGACGAAATCTTTTTCCTAGATTTGCCCACTTTGGAGGAACGCCAAGAAATTTTCAATGTTCACCTACGTAAACGCCGCCGTTTACCCCACGATTTTGATCTAGCCCGACTTGCCTACGAAGCGCAGGGCATGGTAGGAGCCGAAATTGAGCAGGCGATTATTGATGCCATGTATCTAGGTTTTCATCAAGGGCGCGAGTTTACCACCACCGACCTTTCGCAATCCCTGCGTAAGTTAGTACCACTCTCGGTAACACAGCGCGAGACGATTGAGAAACTGAGGAACTGGCTACACGAAGGCCGGGCACAATCCGCTTCCTTCAAAGAGACCAGCGAAGCAGAACGCGAGTTTGTACCATTACAATTAGAGCTAGGGCCAAAAGGCTGGCAGGTAAAAAACCCCGATGAACCGACCACCAAACCCTAAGAGGTAAAAATTTATGGCTGAATTTAGCGCGATACCCACTCTCTTTACCAGCGTACCCATCATCGTGGCGGCCTTGGCCGATTTGGGCCTGAGCCACTTGGAAACGCGGGAGAGTTCCCTGCGAGATGAAGAGGGTCTGCAACATGCTCAAACTGCCGAACTAATTGTGCGACACGAACACAATGCTGGAGCGAGCCTTGATCTGGGCTTCAAACGTGGCTCAGATAGATTTTTCTTGCTGATAGTCTCCACCCAAGATCAGACTACTTATGCCGGACAATGGCTCCAAAAACTCAACCAACGCTACAACTATCATATTGCAGTACGTCGGCTGCAAGAGCATGGCTATGGCCTCGTGGAATCTGACCAAACTCAGAATCGGATTGCGCCAACCGTTACCTCCCTTGAAGCACTTCAACCCCATGGCTTCTTAGATAGCCTACTACATCTGGTAGCCCCGAATCTGGTGAAGCGGCATAACATCGAGGAACTAGCCCGTAGCCCTCAGACCTCCCGAACGGCTACCACTTTGGCCGAGGTAATCGCCTATTTCAACCACCAACCCTCCCGCGAAATCGCGCTACAAGCTCTTAAAAAGCTTACCGAACCACGTTGTATTAATCAGGTTTGCCGTGTATGGGTCACTACGCGCCATCCCGACTTGTCTACCTTGCTCATTGAGCAGGGCTGGGTAGCTACTACACCCACGATCCTCAAGGTTTTGACTGCCCTTAAAACCGACCGCATCGCACGGTTAGCCGACCTTGAAGCAAAAGATGTCACTATTTTGCTTCAGGCTTGTTCTGACACTGAACCGGATATAGCCGAAGGTGCTAAAGCTTACCTTCGGGAAATGCAAAGCCCGGCTCTCTTGGTGGGTCTGTGTGAGACATGGGTCGCGCAACGTGATCCTATTTTGCTGGAATATATTCAAAATAAACAGGGCCTACCTACGCAAATAAACACCCGTGTGCTGGTCGCGCTCAAGCTAGGACGCTGGGAGGTGATTGCCAACGACAATGCTATTATAGTGGCTCCCTTGATCGAGGCTTGCTCCGATAGTGACCCGGCAATAGCCACCGCTGCTCGCCAAACCTTAACCCAGCTTAAAAAACCCGCTGCACAACAAGCACTTTGTAATTTGGTGATTGAACAAGGATTATCTTTAGCTCAACAGATTGCGTTGGAAGCGGGATATGTCCCGTCAGAGGTTTACCGCAGGGTTTTGTTCTTCTTTCTAACCGAACAGTGGGAACGCTATGAAACCCTAGACTTTGACCATTCGCTCCTCCGCGCCGCTTATGAAACCGCCCGCCCACCCTTACGCCGTCGCCTAGTGGAAAAGATGCGGGTGGCGGGACGCAGCGATTACCTCAAGGCCATTATTGACCTCGGCAGGCAGAGCAGTCTCCCACAGATTAGCCCAGAAGAGGCCGAACTAGTGGTGCAAATTCTAACGAACAATCGGGAATGGGCGCGACTCTGGCCGCTAGTCTTAGAAATGAACCTAGCGTGGAGTAATCGCATTATCCATTTATTAGTTCAAGCCAATTGGCAACCCGAACGAGCCGATGAGCGAGCCCTCTTTGAACAATTAAAACTCTTGACGGCAGAACGGCTAAACTATGGCGAACTAGAAATAAATAGCCAGTCGCTACCCCTAGCCCTCCTCAGAGCAAGAGCCAAAGTCTCAGGCCGAATCAACACCCTTGCCTTCTCCCCCACTCGTCCGGTCGTTGCCATTGGTACTGGAACAGGTAAAGTGGTGCTATGGAACCTGCAAAAGGCCGAGCGCGAACAAGTGCTATCCGGCTTTGAACATTCGGTTGGAAGAGTAACCTTTACACGAGAGGCAAAACTAGTCTGTGCGGAACGTACCAATACCGAAGACGGACTTTGCAACCTCTACACTTGGGCCGGGGAGGGACAACAGCTTATTCTGCTAGGACAACATAAAGGCTCGATTACTGCCCTAGAAGCGGTCGGTGAAAACAGTGTGTTAAGTGCAGGGCGTGACCATAAAATAGCACTATGGGATGTGACCACCCAAACCCTAGCTAAAGCCGAAAAACTTAATAATTGGGTTCGCTCCGCTTGCGTCTCGTCTAATGGGCAGCAGGTTGCTCTGTTGTATGATCGCCGACTGATTGTTGCTACCCTGCCGCAGTTGCAAATAATCAGCCAAAATTCCATTGGTACGTTAGGAGTAGCCCGTTCGTCAGTTTTTGCGCCAGATGAAAAAGCTTTGTTGGCTAGTAAATTCAACGGAGGGTTGGGTCTTTGCCTGAATAAAAATTTAAGATGGTGGACTCCAAGTGAACTACTCGGCAACCTGAGCGAAATAACAGGACAGGTACAGGGCTTGGCAACCCTAACCCGACTAAATATCGTGCTGGCGGCCACCGCCGATGGTCTGATTCACTTTATAGATTGGTCAAAAGGTGGCAAACTGTTGGGCCAAGTTAAGGCTCCCAGCGAACGCTTAACCTCCCTGACGGTCTCACCGAACGGTGCTTTTATGGCGGTAGGCGATTCGGATGCCTCGTTTACCCTGTGGGATCTGCGGGTACTGGAGTTACACCAACTACTTGAACTGCCGCTTTCTCAAGCCAAGCCCAACCAATTAGCGGCCCTCACCGCCGTCTTAGGAAGCGGGGCAGAATTAACCCCTAGCCTGAAATTAATCTTACGGTTTGCCGAAAGCGTCCTGCACCACCGCTTCCGCTACGCCATTGAACTAACCGAGGAACTGCCATTAATTCAGGCCGGAGAATTTGACATAGAGATTGACGGATAACGGTTTAAACTTAGTGTTAAAAACTTAATTTTGTTTTGATTAATTTTGAAAGGACGGTATAAATGAATAGCAAACCCTCTATCGCTCCCTTAGAGCAAAATATTGAAGTCAATGGTCTTACTTTACACTATTGCACCTGGGGCAATTTAACCGACTCGGCAGGTGTGGTAGTACTTATTCATGGGCTAACCTCGCATCATCGGGCTTGGGCGGAGTTTGGCCCAATTTTGGCTGAGCAAGGCTGGTTTGTAATTGCACCCGACCTTCGTGGGCGTGGCGGGAGTGCCAAACCCGCCCATGGCTATGGCCTCCCTTTCCATGTAAATGACTTGCTTTCATTATACGATGCGTTAAGTATCTCAAAAGTCCATCTAGTAGGTCATTCTCTAGGCGCACTGATTGCGCTCTTTCACGCCGCCTTCCAACCCGAACGTACTGGAAAGATTGTTTTGGTGGATGCCGGAGGCAAAATACCCGAGGATACGCTCCAAGCCATCGGGGTTACCTTGTCCCGGTTAGGTCAGGTCTATCCTTCGCTGGAGGTCTACCTAGATACCTTCCGCCAATCCCCGGTTTTCAACTGGAACGCTTTCTGGGAGGACTATATGAGCTATGATTTGGAACTACGCCCGGACGGTACGGTTATTTCCGCCGTGCCAAAAGCGGCGATTATGGAGGAGATTGGGGTAAATGCTTCCATTCGCACCGATATTTTGCCCAATTACATTAAAGCACCCACGCTACTTGTTCGAGCTACCGAGGGTTTGCTTGGTCTGAATCGAGGTTTAGTTTTACCCATCGAAGAGGCCGAGCGACTACAAAGTATTATTCCCGGTAGTCGGATAGTGCCTATTCCCGAAGCTAATCATTACACCTTGATCCTCTCCGACGTTTTTAAACAAGAAGTCTCCGCTTTCTTGGCTGAAACAATTTAGTAGGGGCGTATTGCATACGCCCTATGCTACTATTTTCACATTTTTAAGTAATTTTAGCTAAGTTAATAATCGTGCGACCGCGCACCTCTCCTTTAAGAATCGAAGCAGTCACATGGGGCAACTCTTCCAAAGTAGCCTCATGCCTGATAGTATCAAGCAACTTGCGCGGCTTCAACTCTTCGGCCATCCGCCTTACTAAAAAACGTCAAGTCTGAAAAGCTACAAAGCAGGGCAATTGCAAAGTAGCCAATTGCCCTAGCCCTGCAACCAAGCACTTGACAAACCATAGCTGAGAGTATATAATGCTATTCGTAACTACAGGAAACATAATAAAGGTTTCCAAGAAAAGGGTAATGGATCTATGGCCCTATGTAGGAAAGGGCGGAAGTGGCTCAGTGGTAGAGCATCTCCTTGCCAAGGAGAGGGTCGCGAGTTCGAATCTCGTCTTCCGCTTCAGCGTTATTTATAGTATTAAGCAGTAACGGAGTATACATTATTCACAAACTGCCAAAAGCACATAAATAAATCCGGTTTTTAGCCAAGTTCGTCATTGAACTTGGCTAAATTCGATTAATGCTTGTCCTCAACAAAGACCCAATCCATTTGTCCATTCACTAGGATTGCGCGTTTTAGTTTTAGCTGTAAGGTGTATATTAAAAGGTTTACAGTCCACAAAGATTGTGGAACTTGGCAGAAAGCGGTTTCGACCAGCGTTTTATACCAAGTACGCCTGAGTGATATGCAAAAAGCTGATATTTTTAAGGCAAACAACTCAGGTTTTTGTATTACAACCCCTAAAGACGGTGATTAAAGGCTTTCTATACATTGTCCAAGCTCAGTTAGACCATAGGCTACAAAAAGTTGGTGACTCTCCACAAACTTCGTGGACTGTCAGTTAATTGGAGGCTGCTCTACTGACCCACTTGTAGTTTAACAAAAACAATCTAGGAAACTAAATTAATCTTTAACTAAAGCCGGGCGGATTGGTTGTAAATGTAATGGTTTTCGTAAGATGACGGTGCTACACTAGAGAAAATCAATCCTTGGATTTTAGCGGAGTCGTGACAACCAAAATAGATTGAAAGCGTTCCTAATGCCAAACCGAATTAGTTTACGTGTGTACCTCTTTATTTTCTTTGCGCTGGTAGGACTTCTACCAGAAAGTCTCTTCGATTTGAGTAATGTTTTGAGTGATGCTAAGCTACAAACGTGGCCGATTGAATTTGCCTTTATTTTAGTTTTAAGTTACTTTTTTGCTTGGCTGATCGCCCGACCTTTTCAACGCTTAGTCCGTAATGTGCGCCAAATGGATCAGCATGAAATCACTCCACCCAGCCTTCTCTTTGGACGCTTTGCCCCAACCGAAGCACAAGAATTAGCCGGAGCTTTGAGTGAGGTGGCCCAACGGCAAGCCGATGCCAAATCAATCTTAGAAGAACGAGTGGCTGCACGTACCGCTGAATTAGCTTTTAGCCGCGACTTGCTTTTCAAGCAAAATATCGAATTGGAGAACCTGAACAATGCGATGACTCAACGTAGCCGTGAAAACCAACAACTTTTGATTGAAACGCTCTATCGCAGTCAGGAATTGACTGTACTCAACGAAATGAGTAGTGAAGTTTTGGCGGCACGTAGTTTCAACGACCTCCACCCCCGCGCCCTTGAGTTAGCCACCAAGATGCTAGAAGCTCCAATTGGGCTAATCGGTCTGCTGGATGATAAGAATGAAAAGTGGTATGGTTCAGAGGCGGTTGATCCCTATTTTGCCAGCACTTGGCAGCAAGTCTCCACTGAAAATTCTCCCATTACGGCCTCTTTGCTGGCTCGCGAAACCCTCAAAAAAGGTACATTATTGGCTATTGAGGATATTTCTCGCCTTGATTATACCGAAGAACCGTTGCTTCAATTAACCGGTTTGCAAAGTGTGGTCTTTTTACCACTCTATTCTCCTGAAGATAAGAAACCATTAGGGGTGCTGGTCTTGGGGGATCTCAAATCTCGACAGTGGCGACCGGATGAAATTGAATTGATGAGTACGGTTGCCAATCATTTGGCCCTTTCGCTCAGCTATGCCCGGTTGATGGATGAGATTGCCAATGAACGCAACCGCTTCAATGCCGTACTCAATGGTGTAAGCGATGGAGTGGTGTTGGTAAATGAGCATAGTCGGTTGCTTTTTGCCAATCCCGCCGCACTTCGCAATATGGGACTACCCGAAAAGGCGGTACTTTCCGATTATGACCCCGATCTCTTCTTGCCAGTCTCTATTGCCCAAAGTCAACAATTAGTAGCCCAACTAGCCCAAGGGGAAGTGGTTGAGCCAGTACAGGTGGAGCGTAATGGGCGGACTTGGGGGGTTAGCATCAATCCGATTTATGATAAGACCAACCAGTTTATCGGTGTTGCCCAAGTACAACGGGATATTACCGAAGCGGCTCGAGTAGACCGCATGAAGACCGAATTTATTTCGCTGGTTTCACACGAATTGCGTACCCCGCTTACCTCCATTAAGGGTTATGTGGAACTGGTTCTGGATGGTGATACCGGTCCAATCAATGAACTACAGCACCGATTTTTGGAGACGGCTCGCAATAGTTCCGACCGATTGGTTAGTTTAATCAACGACTTGCTCGATGTAAGCCGGATTGAATCGGGTAAAATCCAATTGGAACAGGGCTTGCTTTACCTAAAGCGTTCGATCCACAGCGTCATAGAAGCTTTGCACTTAACCGCCGAACAGCGCGACCTTCATTTTCATCTCACTTTCCCTCCTGAATTACCCCCCGCGTGGGCTGACCGGGATCGCGTCACTCAAATTCTAACCAACCTAATCTCTAATGCCGTCAAGTATAGTCGTCAGGGTGGTGAAATTGGAGTAACGGCCCGGCAAAGTGCAGACCAACAATTTTTGGAAATTGAGGTTCAAGATAACGGCATCGGTATGACGGAGGAGGAGCAAAAACAGCTTTTTAGCCAGTTTTTCCGTTCTAGCAATCCTGCCGTCCGCTCTATCAGTGGCACGGGTTTGGGGCTAACCATTACCAAGTCGTTAGTGGAGATGCACGGTGGTCAAATCTGGGTTGAGAGTAAGTTAGGTGTTGGTAGCACCTTTGGTTTTAGTTTGCCAGTAGCTCCCTTGAGTGAGACGGAACGCTCTTCGGATAATTATCCTTCTCAGGAAGCTTTTTCAGGAAAACCTAAAATTATGGTGTTGGATGTCGAGCTTTCTGTGGCGGAACTATTGCGCTACCACCTTGAAATTGAAGGCTATGAGGTAGGGCTTGCGCTTGATAATGAAGAGGTGCTGTTGCGGGTGGCAATGGAACAGCCTGAAATGATCGTTTTACTTCCCGGTTTGCGTGAGCCAGAGACCTGTCAATTAAATTTACCTTTGTTGCAGCGCATCAAATATAATGAACCTACACGCGAAATACCAGTGGTGCTGCTCTCCATTATGCAGGAAAGCCGCCATTCTTTCCGTTTAAGGGCCTTGGTCTACCTAGCCCCTCCTATCTTGGAGAAAGAAGTGGTGAAGCAGTTCCATTCTTTGTTAGGGGAAGAGTGGTCTTTTGAACAGACCACTGACGAGGACGAATTGGAGAGCGGTTTAGTCCTCGTAGCTAACGACGATCCCTCCACTCGTTTTAAGCTAGATCAAACTTTGCAGACCTTTGGCTATACTACTTTGTTAGCCGCAAACGGGGCACAGGCTCTCACCCTCGCCCGTCGCCACCAGCCTGACTTGATCTTGCTAGATCTCAATATTTTGGAGTATGAGGGTCTTTCGGTCTTACACACCCTGAAGAACCAATCCTCTAGCACTGCTATTCTTGTAATGGCCTCTATAGACCAAGCATCCGATAGCACCGATTCAGGACTCTCTTTGATGCTTGGTACGGTAGATTTCCCTGATGAGAGTTTCTCACTGGAAGAATTGGCTACCCGAATTGCTGGCTGTGGACCTGTTTCGGTTAGTTACGGATAATCTCTAGTACGGCCTCCTCCAAAGGTAGGTCTATCAAAGCTTGCATATGGTTGAGGTGGAAGTCCTGATGGGAGGCCATATAAGGGCTAGGCCAATGGCTACTGGTGAGCGATACTGCCGAGTCTCCATGATCTAGTTCTGCCAGCCCTCCATAGTTAGCTACTATTTCCGGTACTTTACCTAGTAGATCCACCAGAAAAGGGCTGGAGATGCCTAACAAATGAATAGATTGCCCGGCGATACAGATAAACATATTCACAAAAGTGGGGTTAGAGCCGCCAAAGCTAAAATATTGTACTCCCGCTAAGGGTTGCTCATCCTGAGCAAGGTTTTGTAAAGTGGCACTATTGGGAATAAGCTCATCAAAGCCAGTACTTTGGGCCAAAGTACCAAAAGAGTGTAACAGCGCGTCGCGCACCATATTTGCCAAATTAGTCAAAGTTTGATTTACTTTGTGCTGCATAAAATTGCGGAGGGGGTCTGGGAGCGAATGACCTAGCGAACTGAAATCCAGCTGATTTTGTAGAATGTTATTATAGTCGTTCGAGAGCTTGGGCATATAGCTGCCATGATGGGGAGTACAAAGGGTAATGACTTTACGCAGGTGAGGTACTCCCGCACTACCCAATTGTTTGAGCGCGGCTCGTGTGACCAAGCCGCCCCGACTATGGGCCACGATGATGAGTGGGGGAACCTCTCCCCCGTTGGTTGCTACGTCCTGTTCATATGGCCCCAAGATTGTTCGCTCTAGGGTAGTGAGAATTGTGACCAGTTCGGCTACGGCAAACTCCAACAAACCACCTGATTGGGCTTGGCTGAAGTTGATATAACTGACTTTATTATGGTTTAAAACCTGAGTCCAACTGGTGGCTGAGCCGGGCTGCTGGGGTGGTGACATCGCAATCCCATTAGTGCTAGGTGGCGGATGGGCGTTAAGGTCAAAGAGCCAAGTATCATTCACATTCAAACTAATTGGATCGGCCCAATGGCGAAAGTTACCCCCAATCCCGTGTACTAATACCACTAGAGGTGCATCGGCCTCTCCTGCGACGGCAGATAAATCGTAAATCGAAGTTTCTGCCTTGCACTGCCCTTGAAAATTCTGCCACAATCCTTCAAAAGTAGCTTGATCCATTTTTATCCTTCTCCCACGTTTATTTCCGAGGGATATTCTATACTACGCAACTACGTAAGCTATTTTAACCGATTGTCCAGTGGGATTCCACCCCAAAAGCTGTGAAAAGCATCACTTTTTAGATCCCTTTACCATAAGCCTGAACCGTTACCCAACTTTTATACTCCAAACCCATTGACAAAAGCAGAGCTTAGAAGTAACCTAGGATCAGGGTTGCTTCTATTACTTCTTTCTCACTTCTACTACCCTGTTCCTTTCTTAGTAGTTGAGGTATTTATATGCAACTTTCTTTATACGCCGTACTTCAATATCTTTCAGGCACCATTCTTCTCAGTTTGGGCATATATGGTCTGCGTTTTCGCCAAGTCCGTACAGCCCTTCCTTTTGCAATTACAATGCTTTTAGGCGCGAATTGGGCAGTAGGTCAAGCTTTAAACCTCTCTAGTAATAATCTCAATGATAAAATTTTCTGGTATAAGTTTAGCTACCCCGGTATAGTCTTTCTTCCGGTAATCTTTTTAGTAACAGTTCTTATCCTCCTCGGACAAGACCGTTGGCTTCGTTGGCAAAGATTGGCTCCCGCTTTTATAGTACCCCTAATTTCGGTGCCTCTCGCTTGGACGATGGAATTTCATACATTCTTCCGTTATAACTTCCGCCTTGAAACCACCGACCAATATCTAATTCTACGTTTTAGTAATGGCTTTTGGTATGGGGTACAAATCTTCCAAGGCGTTACCATAACACTTATCACGATGATAATATTGGCCTATGCTGCTTTTGGCAACAAGAAAATTTACTCCCGTCAAGCTTTAATGCTTCTCATTGGTAGTCTTTTGCCATTTATAGGGGATATTTTATATGTTTTTAACCTCAGTCCTGTGCTAGGTATAGACCCAGGACCCTCGCTCTTCGTCATAACTGGTCTTTCTTTGACTTGGGCCATCTTCCGCTACCAAATGCTAGAACTGGTGCCAATTGGGTATCACCGGGTAGTGGAAAACATAAGCGATTTAATCCTAATTCTGGATGCCAAAGAGCGGTTGGTTGATTTCAACCCGGCGGCGCAGGAAATATTCGGTCTGAATAAAGATCAAGTCCTTGGAAAGCCACTCGTCACTATCTTAGGGCAGTGGTCTGAATTGCTGGACTATTATCAAGTCGCTAGAGAGAGTAAGGAAATCTGGCTGGGAACCCCGGAGAACCGAAGAATATACGATACCTCGGTAACATTAATCAAAAATAAGCGGCAAAATCTGACTGGTAAAATAATCCTCTTACATAATATTACGGCACTTAAGCGGACAGAGCAAGCCTTGGAGATTGAGAAAGAGCGCCTTGCCATAACCCTGCGCTCTAGTGGGGAGGGAATTATTACGACCGATGTGGATGACCGGATTGATCTAATAAATCAGGCCGCCGAAAACTTAACTGGTTGGCAACAGACGGAGGCGAGTGGCTTACCAATCGCGAGGGTTTTCCAGATCATTGATGCTAAAACACGAGAACCTCGCCCAAATCCGCTACCAAATTTAAACTTAGACTCTCCGGTAAGAGAAAATATTGAAGATGTTATACTGGTAGGACGTGAAAGTTACGAACGCTATATTAATTATAGCAGTGCGCTAATCCAAAACAAGGAGGGTAAGCGGCTAGGTACAGTCTTGATCTTTCGCGATGTAACCGAGAAGCGGAAAATGATCGAGGAGCAAACTAAAGCAAATAACCTTGAAGCGCTAGGAGTTTTGGCTGGGGGTATTGCCCATGATTTCAACAACATCTTAACTGCCATAATGGGCAACCTGATGCTGGCTAGAGGTCAATTGGCCTCTGCCGACGAACTGCACAGCTATTTGGATAATGCGGAAAAAGCTTCTCTGCGAGCTAAAGCCTTAGCCCGACAATTGCTCACCTTTGCTAAAGGCGGCGCACCTGTTAAAAAACAGTCCAGCCTGGCCGAAATACTTCAGGAGAATGCCCAATTTGTTTTGCATGGCTCAAACGTAGAAGGCAAATTTGATTTGCCAGAGACGCTCTGGCCGATAGAAGTTGACCGGGGACAAATCAGCCAAGTAATTCAAAATCTAGTTCTAAACGCGATTCAGTCAATGCCGAAGGGCGGGAAAATAGTCTTGAAGGCTGAGAATGTCTGGCTAATGGCCGAAACAGTGCCGCTATTGGAACCGGGTGGCTATGTAAAACTAATAATCGAGGATGAAGGTCCCGGAATAAAAGCCGCTGATTTACACCGCATCTTTGACCCTTATTTTACCACCAAACAACAGAACAGTGGACTCGGGCTTACTATTTGCTATTCCATCGTCAGGAAACACAATGGGCAAATTCTGGTAGATAGCGCACTAGGCAAAGGTACAACTATAACAATGTATCTGCCATTGGCAACCCAGAAGCTATCCGAAAAGGAGACTAAATCATTTTTAATAGATTCATCCCCGAACAATAATCGTCGCATGTTGATTATGGATGACGAGCCAATGGTGCGAAGTGTTACCAGTAAAGTATTCCAGAAAAAAGGCTACGAGGTAACTACGGCACAGGATGGGGCCGAAGCTATCGAAGAGTACCAGAAAGCAATGGAAACCGGACAACCCTTTGAAATAGTTATAATGGATTTGACTATACCAGGAGGTATGGGCGGAAAAGAAGCGACCGAAAAAATTCTAAAGCTAGACCCACAGGCCAAAGTTATTGTCGCCAGTGGTTACTCCAGTGATCCGGTAATGGCTGACCATCAAAAATATGGTTTTGTCGGTATGATTAGCAAACCCTTTACAATAGCTTCTTTAGAAAAAGTGATTAATCAGGTTACATCAACTGATTGGAGTTTAGACCGAAAATAAGAGCTTCAATATTCTTACTAGCGGAACTGGTTGAACTCTTAGCATAAACCGGGGCAACGGTTCTTTGCTTTAAGCCAGCGATAGTGGTTTTAATTTTCATAATTCAGCCCTCCTGATTTTTAATCATTAAGGGCCACGTCGCGAAAAACGAACTTTTTGAGCAGTAATTGTACCGGAAGGTATAGGAAAATGGACCGCCAGAGAATCGAACTCTGAACCCACTGAAACGCGATCTGAAAGTCCTACAATTCATCGGCAAAGGTGGTATCGCTTCTATATCACAAATACAGACCAAATTCTGGCCCGAAGCCAAAGAAAGAACCTGCCTAGAGAGGTTACAAATCCTAAAAAAAGAGGGTTTACTAACCAAACAGATTGTAACCTCGCGGAAATCAGAGGGTGAATTGGTCTTTTTAATCACCCCAGGGGGCTCCAAATTATTCAGTCGGTCAATCCAAGCCCGTTTTTTTCACCAGATCACCACTGCCGAGATCAAACAACAACTGCTGGCTCAAGATGCTATCCTAAAACTAGAGCAAGAATTGATCGTACAGGGAAAAGTGCTTGTGGATTGGAAGCAAGAGCGCGAGATTAGAAGCTTACTCAAACGCCAACAGAAAAAAGGCGATACCAGCCAATTGGAAGTACCGGATGCCCAAGCTACAGTAAGAGATGAAACCACAGGCGAAATCTACAAGGTGGAGATAGAAGTGGATGGAGCTTATTACGGAAAGATGCTTCAAAGCAAAATAAACCGCTTCGCCGCCAGCAACAAACCCACGATCTGGGTAACAACTCCAGACCGGGCGGCGATGATTATCACTAAAATTAGTAACCACCCGAATATAACCTTATTAGTGGTTTAACCTAAAGAAAGGAACTATTATGACAGACTCCACCTCCAAACCTACCTCCAAAAGTAAGAAAAAAACAGTCCCCAAGGAAAACGAAAAAGCGATCTTAACCCTGTTATCAGTACACAAAACTTTAACAACTGAAGAAGTCCAGCTCTCCGAAGGGTTGCTACGATTTGGCATTTGTTGGAATCTTGATGAGATCTCACTGAAGACTGTATTGGAAAAGGAAAAGGACAATGTAATTGGGCTGTTTAATCAGGAACTAACGCAGCTCCTAGAAAAATATTACACCGAAACATGGAATCGTTTTGAGGCCGAAAGCAGTGACCACGTTCGCTTGATTCAACAGTTGGGCCAACTGAAAATGTTGGTAAAACTGGAAGCAGATACTGTCGGGACGAAACAGTTGAAAAACAGACTTCAGAACCAAAATGAGTACATCAAAAGAAAATTGCTAGAGCTTTTCTCAAACTATCTTGATAACTACAATGCCAACCGAAGCAAGGCTGGGGTGGCTAAAAAAACAAGGGCTTTATCCGATGCTGTTGGGTGTTGGATAAAAGAATCTTGCAGGGAAGAAGATAGAGAATACTGGACTTGCAATACTGAGCTATATGCCAGTTATACCAAGTTTTGCGACCAAGAAGGTCAAGCCCCTAAAAGCCAGAGTGCTTTGTCACAGGCTCTTAAATCCAAAGGTTTTAAGGTGGGGGTAGTAGCTAAAATAGGCGGTAAAACAATGCGTGGAGTTCGTGGGTTAAGGCTAAAGTGAAAAACACTTACTATCCACTGTTGCCCGCCTAAAGGCAGTTATTATAGCCCTTCCAGAAACTCTACGAATGGTTTGAAACATTGCGGGCAGCGTTCCTTTATTATCCGGTACTCGGTTGCGCCTAGAATTAGAGGGGCATCTATGGTATCTTTGTATTTATCCTTGCAGCTTTCAAACAACTTTTCTACTACACGTTTGGGTGGATTGTTATGGTTCTGATCCTCTACTGGAATTTTCCAACTTCTAGTTAAGGGGCTTCCCAAACGACTCTCCAAAGCTTCTTCTGCGGCCAGTATCAGCACCTCTAAATCGTGCTTGAAACAGAAGACCTTGAATCTAGCTTTCAAACGCGGGTCATTGTCCAATCCTCTCCTTTTGAGTTCCACTTCAAAATTTTGTAAAATTCCTTTTTCCAGTTCACGTTCAGTGCTGTGCTTGAAAGCTTTATCTCTCGGATACAAATCCGGCATCGCGATTACGATAGCGTCGGGATTATTTTGCAGGATACGAATGGCTCTGATGGGTACTTTTGTTAAAACTGAAGCTTTTCTATCACCCTCCGGGGTTTCAAAAAAGTTAATGTCTATACCGGCCTGCCGCTTCTGTTCAAGTAAGGGGTGCAATAGTTCCTGCATCGCCAGCTTATCGGATGGCCCTTCGACGTAAACCATTACTTTCACGATAGTAGCTCCAATTCATCGGTACGATGTAATATTTCTAGTTCGTCCGTTCCAAAATCTTCCAGCATACCCACCAGCGTTTTAGAATTTTGAGGTTTTAGAAATTTGGCCTCGCCATTCTCCTTACGCATTACCGCAATTTTCTCTAGCGGAAACTGGTTCAGGAAATAAGAGGCGTGGGTTGTCAGTAAAATCTGGGTACGTTGACTGGCTTTCTCGAATAATCCGGCTAGTACTGGCAGTGTGCGCGGGTGTACCCCCTGATCGGGTTCATCTATACAAATCAAGGGCGAAGGGCTGGGATGCAGGCAAATCACCATCCAGCAAATCAGCCGCAAGATTCCGTCCGACAGATCGGCCAGCGTCAGTTTATCGTCAATACTTCCTTCGCTCCAATAGGCGATTACCTCACCCGGACTACCTCCGGCCTTTACACTCAAGGCTCTAAACCCCGGTACAACCGAGCGTAGGTGTTGCTGTAACTCATCAAAGATGGTTCGATGTTCGGTCAAAAAATAAAAGAGAACCGCACTCAAATTCCCGGCATCTTCTCGTAACACCGGATTTTGCTCCACTAGGACGGGCTTGCGGATTTTCTGATTGGCGATATTGAAAGAACTATAAAACCGCCAACCTTCGATATATTCGCGCAGATTATAGAGCGTTACCAGAGCCGGATTAGTTACCGTACTCAAGGCTAGTTGGTTTGGGCGTTTCAAAGCTAACTCTTGCTCAAGTAAGCGGTCGGAATAAGGGTCTCGTATTTTTCCGTGTCCCTCTCGTATCTCCATAAAAAAGGTCTGTTTTATTCCGGGTGGTGGGTTAGTAAGTACCCGCTCAGAGGCTATATGAGTTCGGCCTACTGGCCCACGCAATTCACCTTGATAAAAGATTGGGCTTGGGTTAGATTGTCCCAAATCTACCTCAACGTTCCACCAAAAGCTTTCTGGGCCGGGTGTATAAAAGATTTGCTGGCCCACCGAACCGACAATTATTTCGGGAGGGATTTCCTGATAAACGCTATCCCGCAAGAATTTCAAAAATTCAAAGAGGCTGGACTTGCCCGAACCGTTCGCTCCGATTATTACCTCCAGCGCGTCAAAGTTGGCCCTCATATCTTTAAAAGGCCGATAGCGTTGAATTTGGGTAGATTTCAGAGAGCGTACTATGCTCATTTCGATACTCCTTTTTCGTGCATCAGCCTAGCGATGCTCGACTACAGAGATTTAAGCACCTCAGACTACACTCGGTAGAAACGCGAGGCTGATGCAGCCCAAGTTTACCTAGTATGGTCGTCTTGATCTTGGACTGTATTGCGTATTATACTTTACAGAGCGTAACTTATCATCAGGCAACTCTTAGACCCTTCTATCAACTCCTTAACTTCCAAAATCAGGCAATCGAATTGGAGACAAAGCCTGACTACCTCTGCTATTGTTGGTTTGTCCAAGATAATCTAAAAAGTGCCTCTAAATTTTGGCGAGGGGGTTTGAGGCTAAAAATTGGGTCAAAATCCCGATTTCTCCAAGATAACAATCTTTATCTTGGAGATAATTCACCCCAAGACCAGAAGGTAAAACCTTCCGCCTAAAGAGTAGCTTATTGATGTTTACTTCAAACCAACCGTTGCCCTAGTAAAAATAGCGATTCTTCCTATATGCTGACACAAAGTAAGGAGGGTCTTAATTATTGCTGACTCCGCTCTACCCATTTACAGAAAATGGTAGCCACTATACGATAGTAACCACTCTCTTCTTTTGTTACCAATTCCCTTCGCTGTAGGAGGGTTAGTGCTTCTTGAATGGCCTTCTCATTCAAACCGCTTTCCTGAACTAGGGTTGCCATATTCACCGGACCCACACTTTGAATAATTTGCAGGCAATCTCGTTCCGGCTGAGTGGTGCGGTTCCACAAATCCCTGAAGTATCCATTCCACCACTGATCTAGCACTTGCTCCTCGGCCTCGGAGAGGTCTTGCAAACTGGCTTGGTTAGCGCGTTTTAGATTCAGGTTTTCTATCAAAGTGGAGCAGACCGCTTGGGTGAGGAAAGGTTGGCCTCCGGTGGTTTTGATAATTTCCTCCACCACCGCTCCAAAAATCTCAGTGCCGGGGAAATCTGGTCTAGGTTCTAGGATAAGCTCGCGGGTTTCGGAGTAGTGTAGTAAGCCTATTCTCAACGTGCGTACATTTACCAAATGGGTAGCCCAATATTCTGGTACTTCGGCCAAGCTATGTAAACCACTAAAAAGTAGGGTAACACGCGAATGTCCCTGAATAAGACTACGAAACCAGCCCAGCAGCAGGTGTACATTTAAATATCCCTCTTTTCCAGCATTTTCCAGTTGCTCAAACTCATCGAATAGCAGAAAAAGTACACGATTTTCCTCTATTAGCACCTGTTCCACCTGTTTGTTGAGCCATTGATCCAGCAAGCTATAGACTTTTGGTTCCTTGTCACGGGCAGCCTCTTTAAATGAGGATTGTTCTGGCTCTTTGATTGGTATCTTGTGCCGATTCAGTTCTGCGATTATTCGGTTGGCTAAATGAATGGCGAAACCATCCGCTCCTGCAAAGACACCCGGCGACAGACAATCCACCCACACCGGAATATATTGCGTACCTAGCAATTTTGGAAACTGTACCAGTGCGCTGCTTTTACCCATACGGCGTTCCCCGTTAAGTAAAAAGGTAGGACGACGACTGCCTCGATTCATGGCTTCGAGCAGTTGCTCTACCAGTTCTTTTCGACCCACATAGACTGCCTCTTCGCCTTTAGGCAGTATTCCGGGAGCATAGGGATTGGGCATTTCTCCTAGGCGAGTGGCACTACGTTCAAGTTCTTCTAAAGCTTTAGCACTTTCCAGTTTCCAGTTTTCTACTACTTTTCTCAATCGCCTGTTTAAATCTATATACTCAAAGGCTGTATCAGGAGAAACTCTGTTCAGATTATCTAGCATACTTTTGAGTGCAGAAAGATGTGCCTGACGACTCAGGGGACTGCTATACTTCTCGGCATCTTGGCTGGCACTGCTCATTCGGTTTAGTGCAGTAATAGCCTGCTGCTTTAACAACTTAGACTCTGGTGGTACCAGTTCGGCAAAACGTCGGTGGAATCCGGCAATTTCCTTTAGAGTTAGGCAACGCTCCATATCGAGCAGTAGCAGTTCCAGCATACCGGCCTGAGCTAACCATTTTTGGGTCGGGCGTTCGTTTTCAACAAACCTGATTATCTCCAAAGCTTGCTTGTCGTCCTGTCGGGTAGCCACCTGCAAGGCTGTTTTGAGTCCAAAAAGGGGAAGGTAGGATCGTTCATCTAGGTACAATGAAGAATGTGTCAAGTAATAAGTTACTTTCTCTGGATTTTTCTGGCTTCGTGAGGTTGTTATCAGACCTGACCAGACACTAAATAAAAAATATTGTGGTATTCTGAAATAAATTATATAAAAAATTGTGCCGAAAAGAAGCCTGCTAACGTCCATGGTGCCGAGGCCGACGAGGACGACGACGAGGACGACGACGAGGACGACGATGCCGACGACGATGCCGACGATGCCGTCGGCGGCGTTGTCGACGATGTCGACGATGCCGTCGGTGCCGACGGCGTTGACGAGGACGACGATGCCGAGGACGACGATGCCGAAGCCGAGGCCGAGGCCGTTGCCGAAGCCGTTGCCGTTGCCGAAGCCGTTGCCGAGGTAGAAGCCTAAGCAGAAGACGAGGCCGAGGTAGAAGCCTAAGCCGTTGCCGTCGGCATCGCTGCCGATGCCGACGACGTTGCCGAAGACGATGCCGACGACGATGCCGACGACGAAGCCGAAGCCGAGGCCGAGGCCGTTGCCGACGACGTTGCCGAAGCCGAAGCCGACGACGATGCCATTGCCTAAGACGTTGCCTAAGACGAAGACGTTGCCGAGTAAGCTGAAGTCAATACCGAGGACGCCGACGACGACGAGGTTGCCGACTCCTAGGAAGGTGACGAGGACGATGGATATTATCGCTAGTTTCCAGCTAAAGATTTGATTGTCATTTGATTCGGGTGTGATATAAATTAAGAACATTCGGAGTGCTAATGTAATTAAAATTAAAATTATTGAGGCTGGTATTGCAAGTTGCAGAAGCCGATAAAGCTGTTGACGAAGATCTCCTGTTTTTATTTCCTTATTTAAGAGTGTAGGTTGAAAAAAGAGCAGAAAAAGCCATCTAAAAGGTTCTTTGATCCAGGATCGTACAAAACGTTCCATCTAGCCGCCCCTCACTGCTTGGTAGGCTTCTTCTAAGCGAGCTTCAAAATTAAGCCAATAGGTTTCATCTTTAGGGCGATATTCGTGGAGGTGGCCCTGCGCGGCAAGCACTTTATCCTGCAATAGTAACAGACCCGCTAGTTGCAGGCAGATTGGTAGTTGTTCCCCGTACTTTAGTAGTCTCTGCTGTTCTTGCTGGTCAAATTGAGCTAGTTGGCTTTTTGTACGGATAAACTCATCCGCATCTTCCCTACTAAATACTTTTAGCTTCTGTTCAAGGCAGATACCCTCAAGGCCGCTGATTCCCCAAATCTCTCCTAAAATATCCTTCATGTGGATTTTGCTGGCCGTTATCAGTACCAACCCATCGTTTTGAGCTATAGCTCTTAGCCCACTAAAAAAGTCCGCATTAAATTCTTGCCGGTTGCTCAGACCCTCAAATTTATCTATACAGACTACAATACGTTCACCCCGCTCTTTTCTTTCTCGAACCCGACTTGAAAGTAGCACCAGATCAGGATTTGCTAAGCCGATTAAGGACACCTTTAGACCTTCTAAAATACGGCTCGTAAATTGGGCCACAGTGTTGCAATCTGGAGAAGTGGCATCAAAATAAATTACTTGATAATTTTGACCTAGTTTATCTGGGGCTACCAAACGCAGATAACTAAGCAGCCAAGTTTTACCAATGCGGCGTGGCCCTACAATTGAGGTACTGCCGCCCATTTTTGTACGACTTAATAGGCTACTCCGCTCCCTTACTCGGCCAAAAAACTCTTGTAGGTCATTTAAGGGTTGGCAGAAAGGGAAAATTGAATCGGGGTTTAATTCGGCAAGGGATGGGCCACTAGAACGAGTACCAGATCGTGTACGGTTATGAAGTACCTCTGAAAAACGTTTTATATCAAAAGTATCATCCCATCTGCCAGTGGTAGCCTGCCAGCACTCCCAAAGTGTTTGAGCCTCTTCCAATTCTTTGCTAGGAGTAAAGCGGCTTTCGCACAGGCAGACCTCAATGAAGCTTATCAGGTTTATATCTGAGGGATTAATAGCTCCTGTTTCCCAGTTTCGGATAGTAGTGGAACTCACCTCAATACGTATACCCATCTTTTCCTGAGTAAGCTTCGGTGTGCGATTGCGATAAATTTTTAATAAACCGCCCAGATTTTCTTGGTCGTTCTTTTGCTTTGAATAAGAGTTGCCCATTCTTTCCTCAACCTTACTGAAACGTTGCCCTAAAACCGAAAGTAAGAGCAAAAGCCTTGCATAAATTCTGTCGAAAATCGAAAGCCAGACCAACAAGCCAGCATAAGAGAAAAACCTGCGATCTCCTGTAAGATTAGGATAGTTCAAACAGTCTATCAGCCAGATAGATAAGGTCTGAACTAACCGATAAATCCGGTTTTCGTAGCTGTGGGCGGACGACACGGCGACGAATAACCACCTTGGATTACATCATCGTAAAATGAGATAGGAAAGGATATTGCAATGAAAGAATTTAGTGCTTTTCTAAAGAGCCTGTCGTCCGCGACCAAAGCCTTTATGCTGACCAGTCTGTTTATTCTCCTGCTGATTTTGCTAATCTGGCCCCCAGCAGTAGTGGCCTTCGTTACACTGCTGGGCGCGATAGCGACGTTTCTGCCTTCGCTCACTGCCTTCATTTTGGCTCTTCTTCGGGCCAAAGACCGCTCACCCGATAACCAGAGCCGATAGGAAGCAGTCTGGATTACTCTGATTAAGACGGGTTTCAAAATCCGCCTTAATCAGAGGCAATTACCCTTGATTAAGAAAGAAGTTTGATCAGATTTTGCAACGGTTGACCATATTCTTCTAAGAGAGTTTGTTGCAACTCACAAATTCCAGCATTAGCGTATTCTTGAACGACAACCAAAACTTTTTCCGAATCTTGCAGGACAGCTACATCGCCAGTATCAGCAATCGCCAAGGCTTTAAGCAGTGGCACATCCACTTGGGGGCTAAACTGCGCCCATCGAAAAATACCAATTTTTTTACCTGTTAATGGTTTTCTATCGCCGCGCTGGAAACCGATACTGGCTGACCACATAAACATGTCCTTCATGGTGCGGAAAGGTGCCGCATAAACGTCAGTAGTGTCGGTAAACTGCTTGAAAAGGGGATGCCACTGCTCCTCAATATAAATACTATCGTTCAGATTTGTTTCGCTCATACTCTAAACTCCACAATTTCAGTACAGCTTGTCTCATTGTCGAACTCTAGCCTATACTCCGCACCAATTTTTGACTCAAGATTAGCTCGTGCTTGGTCTCGCAACTCCTCATCGGTCACAAATAAAACTAACTGACTGGCTAAGTCCGGTAGATGTAAGGTTATACTGTTACGATAAGGTTCGGCGAACACTGTAACGCTCACCTTCGTGGGTAAAAGATAACTCCACTTTTGTTTGCACCGATTCGCTAGGCTTTGCACGGGCAACTGCTTCTTTACTGACAAGCTCACCCACGTTTTCAACAACTTTTATATTGTCTGAACTGCTCCCGTACAAACACCAATTGATCGCCAAAAAGAATGAAGTTTTGCCTGCTCCATTATACACCATGAATGATCGCTACTGACTTTTGGAAGTCTCTGACAAAGGATTGTTTTTGTCGTTATAGGCAATACTAAAACGTGTATAGATCACTCTGGAACAGAGCCACATCCAAAAAGATGGTATAATATGGTATAATTAGGAAGATAACATTTATTTTTCCGAAAGTAACAGAACCAAAATTTGAGCGGTAAAGAGTCTTATTACTATGGATACTCCCTTACAAATTGCCTTCAAGGGTTACGCTAAGAAATTTGCAAAATTAGGTGTGGAAAGAAAAAAGCGATGGGGTGAAGCCCTTCGTAATGGTGCGCCTTACAAGCCTTTGTTATTGCTATCAATTTTTGATTTGATAGAACGTGGAGAAATCCAGAGCAACTTAATCGAATTATCGCCAGAGCTAGGTGAACAATTTACCAGATATTGTTCTCAAATATTACCCTTGGGTATGCGTGGTAACATTGGTTTACCTTACTATCATCTTCGTAGTGATGCGTTTTGGCATTTAGTCCCCAAACTAGGTTTTGAAGATGTTGTTGAGTATGGAGGTCAACTTCGCAGTATTGGACAATTAAAGGAAAGAGTTTTAGGAGCCAGCTTTGATAAAGAATTATTTGAATTGCTCAAAATTAAAGAGGCTCGAAATTCATTACGAACGGTTTTGCTGGAAAAATATTTTGCTCTTGATTTGCAAGCCAAATTAACTGACCTGAAGCAAATAAGTGATGTAGTCTTTGAGAAAAGCAAGGAGTTAATAACCAGCACAAAAGAAGAGTTCGTTTTAATAAAGGACGAAATAGAAGAGGATGAGCGTAATAAAACCATACGTGACCAAGCCTTTAGGGTTGCTATAGTCAAAGCTTATATTCATAAATGTGCTATGTGTGGTATACGAGTAATAACAGTTGACGGTCATACAGCAGTAGAGGCTGCTCATATTGTACCTTGGAGTGTTAGCCACAATGATGACCCCCGTAATGGAATGGCCTTGTGCCAGTTATGTCATTGGGCCTTTGATGAAGGTCTAACAACGGTATCCAAACATTATACGATTGAAGTTTCAAAACAGCTTGATTATGAAATTGGAGGAATCCAAAATAACCCCTTGCATTTAGTTCACCTTAAAGGCAAGGAAATTTTAAAGCCTATTGATACAAGCCTATGGCCCGATATTAATGCTTTGGAACAACACAAGAAAAATATCTTCAAACCAGCCTGATTCTAGATTTCTGTTTCAATTTTTTGTTCTCCTTCAGATAAAGGCAATCCTAGAAATTGTTTCAAATAATTTGAGGTTAAAATAAGATTGTGGCGGGCTTTGCTCATACGCCCACGCTCCATAGCGCGTTTTTGCCACACTGGATTAGTTCTTTGCCAATCTATTTCTGACAGATTTTTCAAACGTTCTTTCCAATCATCAGGGTACGTTTTTATTAGCTGGTTGCCTAAATTTCCTAAAGAAATCAGTGCCATTCCATGAGCGTGAATATAATTCTTTCTTAATTCGGAAGGTTGTACTTCTCGCTTAACAACTTGACTCCATTCAGGAATAATTTGAGCAAGGCTTTCCCAATAGTCAATTGCCATAGATTTTTCTATATTGCTTGTTTTTGTACGTTTACTCATTCCTAATAAAGCTCGATTAGCTTGATAAACAATACTGTAGGTAAATAATTTATTTGTACGGTGAGATAGGGTTGTTTTCTCCATCTCTGTTAGACCACTAAACAAACTCACCTCATTTATTAATTCCAGCACTAATTTTGATACGTTATCATCCTGAATACTGGATTGCTTTTTATTTAGCCGTGTTGGAAAAGATTTGGTATTTAAGGCCGAATAAATTTTATTGTTAGATATAAAATTCTCGTCTACAATCAACATTACAGGAACGGTGTCGTTACCCATTTCTGAATGTTGTCTCAAGACTTCGATTAGAGCCGCTCGATAGTTTTGACCGTAACTCAATACCAATTGAGCCGACATCGGTACTGATAATAAACCAAATTCTGATTGCTGCTTTAACCCTTTTAATTCTTCAAAAGTTACTGGTTGATCTACAGTTGCTAGAAGAGGTGGAATAACGTAATTTCCATTGTTTACATCAATGAAATTAACTATGCTACGGACCTGGGTTTCATCAATAACACGTATTACACGTATTTCCTCTGGCAATCAGCAAGCTTCAAGCGGGCGCAACTGCTGATTGTCCTATTGGGTATCTTCCTCCTCGGTCTAGGCTATGCTTGGGTCAATGGGCAGGGCATAGGGTGGTTCCTGATATTGGTAGTACCAATTTGGGTGGTGAGTAGTATGGCCTTAGAACAGCTTAGCTGGGCCTACAAGCTTTCGCGGTTGCGTTACGCGACTGACCACGCAACCAAGTAACGTAACCGAGGATGTAACCGCGCAAGAGGATAGCTGGGCAGGCTACAGTGATGAAACCCTGCTGATGCTCTGCCAGTTTTACGTCTTTCTATATGTACTCTTTGAATTGCGCCAGTCAGGAGAGAAAACCCACTATCGGCTAGTGGGCATCCCAGCACGTAAATACCGCGAATGAACCGAAGCAATCGCAGCACCGGGTGTAGACCTGATTGACGCGAAACCGGGTAAGAGCGTAATTGCACAATTGAGCTTTGACCAAGCACTGCTCAAAATCGCTCAGCACGATAACAATCTTGCGCTGTGGGATTTCGCTTCCGCGGTTTACGGTGATGAGCGCAACTGGAAAGAATTTAAGCCAAATGAAATTGAGATTGAGCCGGGCCGAATAGCGATCATAAACCGGCATAAGAAGGGGGGCAATGCTGTTCCCCTTCTCCCGGTCTATCCTACCAGCCTTAATGACCTCAACATTAGCCTCAAAAGTTGAGGTTGTTGCAGGTTGAGGTTTGGCATTGAGGTTGTTGAAGTTACATTGAGGTTAATTTAAGACTAGTCTAGCAGGGTAGGGGCCACAAGTTAAGTAGCCCCCAAAAGGTAAGAGGTGCAAGCTCTTACCTACCCGATAGCCCACCTGAAAGGAAGGTAAGCTACTATGAGTAACGATAATCGAAAACCCCCGGTTGGTCAAGAGCCGGATTATGAAGAGGAGTACGACGAGGAGGCAGAAGAGGAGGAAAACCGCATAATCGCGAAACCGCGTAACGTAATCAAGATACCACTGCGTAAGCCACAATTGCGTAACCGCGTAGCCGCGCAACCACCCGTCAAGAACTACCGCCCGACGACCACGCAACCGCGTAACGATAATAACGTAACCGCGCAAGCTGGTAACGTAACCGAAGCGCAACCAGAACAGGATTACGCGGCGATACTTGCCAACCTAGAGCGTAACAAGCCACTGATTGCGAAGCCCAATAGCGAAAGCGAAAGTTCTTTCGCGAATCTGATGGCGTGGGGCGGAGTACTGGTGATTAACCCGGTTAGCCGCTTTTTTGATATGTTTGACAATGCAGGGCAGACTGATACGCCGGAATATATGTCACTTGCCAAGAAGATGATGTACCGCCTCGGTGGGGCGTTGATCTGGGGCTGGTCTGCCTTTCTGACTCAAGCCATTACCCGCCGGGTGTTTCCTGATATGAACGTAGCCACGAAAGAGGGTGAAAGCTTCTTTCAGGCTGGTTGGTTAGGATTCTTGAATATCAGCCTGAAGACGTTCGTCACCAGCCTGATCTTTACCCTGATGCTATCCTTTATCGAGACTTTGTTATTCGACAAGAATAAAGGGCCATTTAAGAAGCTGGTCATAGCCCTTGCGTTCTTACTCGATCTGGGTATCAATACGGCTGGCTGGATTGAGCTATTCAACCACGCAAAGTATTTTCAGTGGAATCCGCTTTGGACGCTGCTTGACGCAAAGAATCCCCGTATCGAATATGGCTCGATCTTTTGCGTGTTCGCGGCACTGCTGACAGCCACGCTACCGGAAATGCTGTGGCACAAGGCTAGGAACGGCGTTATCAGCCACAAGCAATATGCGAAAGTAACTGGAAGGCAGAATCAAGAGCGCGGAGCTTGGCTTCGCAACGCGCAAGGCCAGAAGTATTGGGTAGATGAGGCTGAGTTGCGAAAGCTTGCCGCCGGGCAACGTAGGGCCGCTAGTAAAGCTCAAGGGGGGCGATAGCTATGAGCAGAGATGGTCAAGTAATTACTTACGTCCCAGATACCGAGGACGACGATCCGGCCCGCGATTTAAGAGGTTTACGGCTGGGCCTGTATATGTACACCCAAAAGTGGGGCTTGAACTATAGCTTTGTGCTGTTGATTAGTTCGGTTTACCAGGGATTTATTGGAGTGTTCATCGGATTGAAGGGCTGGCGGATATTTTTCAACGGTCTACCTGCCAGTGCGCCTTGGCAGATATTCGCGTTGGTTGTTTCGGTAATAGTCGGGCTACTCTTTCAAACGGCCCTAATCGCAGAAGGAGCGCAGATAGTATGGTTGCGCCGGACAGACAAAATCAAGATCAGGTTGGAACAAGATAGTGGCTGGTGGCGATTGATGGCGTTGTCATTGGCCGTACTAGTGGCGGTTGACTTCGTGTTGCTGTACTTTGCCGTGACTGGGGCGCGTGATCTGAAGACGGCTTGGGACATCTCCAGCGTTGACCAACTTACTTGGTTTTCCACCTTTGCCTTGCTGTTTATGAACCTGTTGACCCTGCTCCGCTGCGCCTCGGTAATGAACACCAGCACCACTGAGCTTAATCGGCTGGCAGTAGAAGAGCGCACAAAGGCGATAGCGGAAGAGCTATTCATAGATGCAGGAGACGCGACCAGATTAGAAGCGCAGCGCGTTTGGAAACAACTTGGTACTAATCCGCGTAAATTTCTGCCGTTGCAAAATGCCGTGATAGGTCAACTGCAAAAATCTCATCCAGATTTTTTCCCAACCGGGCTGGGTGGCGATACGTGGGCATTTGATTTTGATAGCAACACCTTTACGGCACTAACACCCGACCTCTACAACTCGCTTCTTGGCGCAAAAAGAAATGCAAAGACATTGGGGGAATCAGCGGCAACTATGTGGAGTATGGGGCCAGAGGAATTAAGCGAGGCCATTAGTATGAACTTAAAAATAAACGGTCAACCACGCTTTGTTGATATGACCGTGCCAGAGGAGCCCACTCTACAGCTTTCAACCGCCCGGCAACTTCGAGAAGGTCTTTAACAAGCCCAGAAGTCCCGCTAGGCTGCCCACTACCGCCCGTAGTACCAGTGCAAGTGGCAGCAGGCCAACAACAACCGGAGGCATTAATCCGACCGTAGAGGATTTAGCAACTGGTAACTTTTCCTCAAAAGAGGATTGGGTAAAGGCTCTTTCCAGTAGCCCTGCTCTCAAAATGCAATTTGCACAATTTCTGATTAGCGGCGGCGCAACCAATAAACCTTTGAAAGGCAAGCCTTTCCTACCCGGTCAAGGAGTAGAGGTATTCGACCTCTTCAATCTTAACCAACTTGTTTTCCATTTTAACGAGTTCGCAGGATAAAGCGACCAGCAAGGATAGAAATAGCCCTTCTAAATCAACCTCGTTTCGTTCTAATGTTACCCAACCAAGTTAGTGACAAAGGCCCGGTTGCATCCGAGCCTTTTATTTTGCTCTAAATAAGGGTGATGAGTGTTACACCCGTTTTCTTGGCCTTCCCCTTCTTTTCTTTAATCCAATCTCCTGCCCAGCCAGATGATCCAGAGGCGAGTTAGGCCGATACTTTTCCTCTGTTATATCAGGGTTATCGTGGACATAACGTTCGGTGGTTGTTATCGAAGCATGACCCAGCATTGACTTGAGGGTAAACAAATCCACCCTACTTGCCATCCAACTTGCAAAGGTATGGCGAAGCTGGTGCGCGTGGAAACCAACACCACTACTCTTCTCAACCTGTCGAATCATTGAGGCAAAACCATTGTCGGTGAGTGGGAACCCATCTTCTGTCATCCAGAGCGCGTTTTTACTCTGATGGATGGTCGGAATCGGCGATTGCTTCTCTTGCTTATACCGAAAGTCTATTAGGTAACGCGAGAGGGCTTGCTGGCACACGTCATTGAAATACACCCGGCGTTCACCAGTTTTACCCGTAACATCAACATAAGCCTTCTCCAAGCTGATGTCACAGAGCCTGATGTTGAGTAGTTCACCCTTGCGAATGCCGCTATCGAGGAGCAACGACACGATAGCCAAGTTACGACAACCGTGATAAGTGTCCTGCAAATCGGTTTGAGTAAGATACCGAAAAATCTTGGTCAGATCATCTGACTCGACCCGATCCACAATCTTCTTTTGATCTTTTTTGCTTATGAATTGGACGCTCTTATTAAAGGGTGTATTTTCTATATGCCGTTCCCGCTCAAGCCAACCAAAGAAGGCTTTGACCGTCCTGCCATAGCTGGAAACGCTGTGGGGGCTAAGCTGTTCGCAACCTCGCACAATCTTCTCGCCCCAGCGAAAAGTAGAGGGCATACGCAAATAAGCTACGAAAGCACGGGCTTCCTTAGTTGTGACATTACACGGGTGTGCGCCTAGAGTCTGGGCATAATGGGTATGCTCCGACCACCACCACCAAAACTTATAATTTTTTGCACGGTAATCTTCTAGGGTTTCTTTCGACAGGTTAACTTCACAGACTTCAAGCCATTCCTCGATCAAACTGCGAAAGGGGCAACTCTCTTCTTCTGATCTAAGTCTTGGTTTTGTTACAACGCCTATGTTAGATTTTCTTCCCTCATTTGGCACTACCGGGGCAACGGGAGGCATTTCTGAGCTGGGGAATTTTATGTAGTCAGTTGTTTTTTGTTTCATTTTCTGCCCTTTCTTTATGAGAGAGGGCAGGTTACAACGGGTAAATTCGGCCTTGCAATGGGATAAAATGGATCGCCAGAGAATCGAACTCTGAACCCACTGATTAAGAG